>NZ_JAQTHX010000002.1 GCF_029433335.1 Bifidobacterium sp. ESL0745 | reverse complement strand
CTGGCAATCAAAAAAAGCTTTACAAATAAAAAGTAGTACAGACACACTCTTGAGTTCTCAAACCACCACCACACCAACAAACAACCTCAACTCTTTGGAGAGAAGCTGTCGTGTTGAGCAGCAAGAGATAAATATACGCGACAATCCGATATCGCGCAAGTTGAAGGGTGCAAAAACCTTAAGAACCGTTGCAATGATGCGGTTCTTTCGGCGTGTCACTACAGGTGTCCTTGCACCTCTACGCGTTATTTTAGACCCGAAAAATCAAGAATCAAATCGAAATAATCTTTCTTTACGGCGCGTCAGCTCACCGACAACGCAAAACGGACAACTTTCAGGCTTTCTTAAACGCCTCATAGTTTTGCATACTCAGACAAATGGATAATTACCATCATTACTACGCGCTCCTCGAAGCAGATCCGACCAGTGCTTTTATAACCATGGAACGCAAACGGTTTCTAGAAATCATAAGGAACAAAGAATCGCGCCGCCACCTGCACCTTCAGAGACAGTAAAGTCAAAATCAAGCACAGTCAGGCATACTTTGCAATCAACAATGCCAACGATACAGACAGATCAAAGAACCAATAAACTAAAAGTTTGGGATCAGAACCGAGGCAATGTTAAATGCGACCTACCGGCCAAAATATGGTGCTCCAAATCAGGGGTTGGCCTTATAGGGTTGGTCTTTTTTTTTACGCAATTCTCTATCCGACATCGAAAAGCCACGGATGGTGCTTTCTCGAAAAATTCGAAAACGATCAAAGTTAGACGAGGATTGATGCGCTAAAACTCAAAATATCAGCGAAACAGGGTCTATCTCCACCGATAACCGGAAATATAGAAGCATAATTCATCGATACCGAATAAAGCAACAATTCTAAAGCACTACGAAACGGCGGGATATAGGCCAGAACTTGGTGTTTAAGATCGAGGTTTAACCTTGTTGGAGTGAGCGTTGCATGCTGCAATTTTTAGCAGGGAAAGTCGGCGGCACCTGACCTCTCCGAAAAGATTCAAAAATGAAAATGGGAGGCAAACTGGACGCACCGAATACCGAGAAAACCGCAGAGAATCAACATTTCTGTCTTTTCGACGATTATGGCAATGCGAAGATGCCATTCAGCGCATGGAGGTTACAGGCAAAATATCAATTCTAAAACACCACGGACTGGCCTATAACTCGAATGGCTGGCAATTCTAAAATGTGTGGCCACTACCGAAAACTGAAAGCAACTTATATATAGGGAAAGGTTTTTGCGTTTTCGCTCATTGCGCTGGGACCTTTGACTACAATTATGTATATGACTAAAAAAATCGCGGTATTGACTGGTGCTGGTATTTCGACTTCGGCGGGAATCCCTGACTTTCGCGGACCCGACGGCGTGTGGACCAAGCACCCTGACCAAATGAGCGTTTACGACATTGATGCATTTATAAGCGACAAGAAGGCACGCGAATATTCGTGGGCCTGGCAAAAGGCGTCGCCGGTATGGAACGCGCAGCCAGGCGAGGCACACAAGGCGCTGGTCAAGTTGGAGAAGGCCGGATTACTCACGCTTTTGGCCACGCAGAACTTTGACGCACTGCACGAAAAGGCCGGCAATTCCAGCGATCTGATCGTCAACTTGCACGGTACCATCGGCACCTCGCACTGCATGAAGTGCCATGCCGAATACAAGACGGCCGACATCATGAACAATCTCGACAACGAACCCGATCCGCACTGCCACCGCAAGCTGCCGTATAGCGGCAACCAAACCTGCAACGGGCTGATCAAAACTGACGTGGTCTACTTCGGCGAAATGCTACCAGATGGAGCGATGGAAAAGTCGATGGCACGAGTGGCCAAGGCCGACGAGTTCTGGGTAATCGGATCCACGCTTGAAGTCTTTCCCGCAGCGTCGCTCGCACCGACCGCGGTACAAGCCGGGGTGCCGATGACCATTATGAATATGGGGCACACACAATACGACAACATCGCCACGAGGCTCATCCACGATGACATCGCCAAGGCGCTGCCGGAACTGGTGGACGAGACCATCGCCGAAGCGGAGAAATAGAAACTACAAATCAAAAGAAAACCGAGGCAAGCGAGCAAGGCGAGATAGAATAACATCCGTTCACAATGGAATTTATCCATGAAGGCATCGCCAAGGCGTTGCCGGAACTGACGGACGAGGCCCCATTGCCAAAGCCGAAAAGCAAGAACGTCAGACCAAAAACGGGACAAAGACCATTGAAGTAGACGAAATACCAGCGGCATCCGTTCCTAACAGTGTCGAAGGACCAGCAAAGAGCCGGGACGGCGTTCTCTCGAGAGGATGATTATTAGCAATGACCATGAATACGAAAGAAGAATTCTACCGGATTCTGAAGGAACAAACGGATATGGCGCTGGCCACTTCGGTCGACGACATTCCTGACGTACGGATCGTCAATTTTTATTTTGACCCTGGCGACAATATCCTTTACTTTGCGACGTTTAAAGGTAACAACAAGGTCAAGGAAATGCAGATAAATGCCCATGTTGCTTTTACGACCATTCCCCACGGCGGCAACGCACATGTAAAGGCACGGGGAATTGCCCGCCCGAGCAGAAAAAGCATCGATGAAATTGCCGACCGATTCATCGCCAAGATTCCGGCCTACGCGAACACGTTGCGCGCGGCCGACGGTAACCTGCTGCTGTATGAAATCAGTTTTACTACGGCAACCGTGACCAAAGACCTCAGCAATATCGATACTTTTACTATCGAGTAAATATCACTGTCGCTAGATGATACTGATATATTCCAGACGGGTTCGCAGACATTTGAGTCCTCATAAGAGAATCACAATATAACCAATATATAAATAATAAGGATGTGGGCTTGCTGCGGCATTAGACTGCAGCAAGCCCACACCCTTTATGAAATGAAATTCTTTTTAATAGATGCGCTTGGGATCGAAACCGGCGTCTTTGAGAGCCTTGAGGACCTGGGCGATGTGGTCGGGGCCGTTGGTCTCGACGGTGACGCCAAGGGAGACCGAGTCCGTGTAATGGCCGGAAGCCTTGAACTGGTCATGGTTGAGCTCGATGACGTTGGCGCGGGCATCGGCGAGGACTTGCGCAACTTTGACCAGCTGGCCGGGGGTATCGGGAAGCTCGACCTCGAAATTCATGATGCGGCCGCGGGCGATCATACCCTTTTGGATGACTGCGCCGATCGTGACCGTGTCGATGTTGCCGCCGGAAATAATCGGAACGATGACGTGCTTGCCCTTGGCCGCGGCAAAGACGCGCGAACGCAGGCTCAGATGTTCCAGCGCGGCCAGAGAGACGGCACCGGCGGCTTCGACCACAAGCTTGTGCTTCTCCATCATCAGCAAGATCATCTCGTTGATGTCGCGTTCGGAAACGGTGATGAGGTCATCGAGATATTCGTTCAAAATTGCGAACGTAAGGTCGCCAGGATGACCGACGGCAACGCCTTCGGCGGAAGTGACCACCTTGTCGGCAGGAACGACCGTGCCGGCCGCGAACGAGTTCTTGAACGCGGGCGAACCCTCGGGAATCGCGCCGATGACACGAACCTCCGGTTTGAAGGTCTTGATGGCGAGCGCCACGCCCGCACCCAGGCCACCGCCACCAAGCGGAACGACCACATCGGTGACGTTCGGAACATCCTCAAGAATCTCGAGGCCGATGGTGCCTTGACCACAAAGCACTTCGTAATCGTCGAAGGGATGAACATAGACCAAACCGTCGCGCTCGGAAAGTTCGGAAGCGTATTCGGCGGCATCGTCGAATAGGTTACCATGCAGGACCACGTTGGCACCGTAAGACTTCGTCGCATCGACCTTGAGTGGCGGGGTGCTTTCGGGCATGACGATGGTGGCTTTGGCGCCACGTTCGAGGGCCGCATAGGCGACACCCTGCGCGTGGTTGCCGGCGGAAGCGGTGACGATGCCACGGGCGAGCTCCTCATCACTCAACGAAGCGATCTTGTTGTATGCTCCGCGAATCTTGAAGGAACCAGTGACCTGAAGATTCTCCGGCTTCAGAAGAATCTCATGGCCCGTGGCCTCGGAAAGGACCGGCGAAGGCATAATGCGCGTGTGCCGCGCAGTGCCTTTGAGTCTTTGGGCGGCCTTTTTGAGTTCGGCCGCGTGGTCATGCTGCAGTGCTTTGACAACGTCTTCTTGTTTCATACGCAAATTGTACGACTGCGACGCGCAACAACCGACACGATGTCCAAAAACGGAATACTACTTCTTGGACTTCGACGCAGCCTTGGAACTTGTTGAATCCTTCGACTTCGACTTCGGCTTCGAGGCGCGCTTGGGTTTCGCGTCAGGATCGGCACCGGCGGTGACAGCCTCGGACTCGGCGACCAAGTAGCCCAGCAGGCGGGCCGTGTCGGTCGGGGTAGCGATGCGCGAACGGGCGTTGGTATCGCCGGCACCCACCTTGATCGTCCACCAAGCAGAAGGCTTCTTGGATTTCTTGGGCTTTGCAGTCGTTGTCGCAACAACCTCCGACGTAGCCGTGGCAACAGGGGCTTGTGCTGATTCCACCATCTTGACGAGTTCGGCAGCATCAACATCAGCATTGGCCGCATCATTGGTGTCATCATCCGAATGGTGTGCGGAAGCGCAGCTGGAGACTTCGGCAAACATCGTCTCATCGGTGGTGTCATCGCCCATGGCGAGCGCAAAATCATAACGCCCACTTTCCAACAGGGGCTCCACAGCCTGGCCCTTGCTCACGTTGGCCGGACAGACCTCGATGACCTTGGCGTTACGCATGACCATCAATCCATACTGCGGGCAGACTTTCTGCAGCTCCGCAACCAGACGCTCACGCTGTTCCTTGGCGAGCTTCTGATCGCTCATGCGATAGTGCCACGCCAAATCCGTGGACTTGTATTCGATGAAGGATTGCGGAACACGCGCGACCGACTTGTTCATAATGGTCTCAATGATCGGACGCCATTCGTCGGGGTCAGGCAGTCCGTCAGCACGACGCCAATAACGCTTGGGGGCACCAGTCTTGCCGTCCTTGGCCGAAGTGGCACCAGACGCAACGGGCTTGCTGTGCCAGGCACCATGCTCCGCGATCAGACCGACCGGCAAATCGCCGAACCACTCCTCCATCGTCTCGCGGGTTCGACCGGAAACAAGATACAGATCGACATCGGGGATGGAACCGACTTTACAGAGCAGGTCAAGCAGACGCCGCGTCGGCTTGGCACGACCGGGCGTACGAACAATCTGCGTCAACGTACCGTCGTAATCGCACAATACCAACTTATGCTTCGAGACACCCCATTCATGGACCAAACGATCACGTTGGGAACTTTGCAGACGACGGTCGGCCATCCGCGGGTCGCTGACCTGACGAAGCGTGCTCAGGAATTCAGCGCTCCACAGGCTTGCAGTGCGGTATTTCAGGCGGGCCTGCATGGCGGCATTGCGGCGTTTGGCCTCAGCGGAGCCGATTTCCAAGGCCGAATGCAAGGCCTCGCAGACGGCTTCGGTATCGTACGGGTTGACGATGAATGCGTCTGTCAACTCACGCGCCGCGCCACATTCGTCAGAAAGCACCAGCGCACCATCACGGCCGTCACGGGAAGCAAGGTATTCCTTGGCGACCAAATTCATCCCGTCACGAAGCGGGGTGACCAAAGCCACGTCACCGGCGGTATAGATACCGCAAACCGGCTTAATCGGCAGGGAACGGGTGATGTAATGGATAGGCGTCCACGAAAGCAGCGAATACTTGCCGTTGATCTCGCCGACAAGCTGGTCGACCTGCTCCTTCAGCTTGCGGTAGGTTTCGACGTCCTCGCGGGTGGGCGTTGCCAAAAGGTAATACGTAACGTGGCCGACCCATTCCGGGTAACGGCTCAACATCAAGTCGAAAGCGCGCAAACGCTCGGGCAGGCCCTTCGTGTAATCGAGTCGATCAACGGAAACGACCACCTTGTTGTCTTCAGTGCTGCGTTTGGCCGCAGCCGAACGCGCAAGTTTCACCTCAGGCAGCTCATCCTTGGTATGGGCGCTCCACCAGTTCTCTTCACCGTCGCTGGCCTCGGCCGCGGCCTCGGATTCTGCGGTGAGGGAGGTGCTGACTCGCCTGGTGCGCTTGCCGCTGACGGCTTCGATGCCGTGGCGCATGGCCTGCGCAAGGCTGGAATGTGCATTACGGCGATAGAGGCCGTAATCGATGCCGATGGGGAAAGCGTCGACGGTGACAAAGCGCTTCTGGCCGTTGGCGTCAACCGGAATGCGGCCGTTCGTATCGACTCCAAGGCCCAAGATGGAACGGACAGAGGCCAGGAAGTTCACACAAAAATCCTCGGTATGGAAGCCCAACAAATCGGCGCCCATCAAGCCTTCAAGCAATTCCTTGCCATTGGGCAGCTGATGGAAGATCTCGGGGCTCGGGAACGGAATATGCAGGAACCAGCCGATCTTGAGCTTGGGGAAACGGGCACGCAGCATCGCCGGAAGCAGCATGAGGTGGTAGTCCTGAATCCACACCGTGTCATCGGGGCTGACCAACTCGGCGATGGCATCGGCAAACTTCTGATTGACCTCCTGGTAGACCTTCCACGTGGACGAATCGAATTTGGCCTCATGCGCGAAATCGTGGAAGAGCGGCCACAGCGTATCGTTGGAATAGCCGGCATAGTAGCCATCGATTTCCTTTTGTGTCAGAAAAATCGGAATGCAGCGACGGCGGGTGAATTCCTCTCGGATCTTGTCGATTTGGACTTTGGTACGCGTTTCAGGATCGATACTGCTCCAACCCACCCAGAGGCAATCGTTGTGAGACTTGTGGTACGGGCCAATAGCCGTGGCCAGACCACCGATGCTCTGCTTCAACGCATACGTGCCATCTGGCTTGGCATGAAGGGATACTGGAAGTCTATTGGAAACGATAATCAAACGAGCCATAGTTACTCCTCACTTCGCGCTTAGTACCGCTGCATATGAGAAGACAACTGCAGGCTGCCTTCACACGGGCAAATACCTATATTTGTATCTTACCCCACAAAGCTTGATTCTGAGGGCTGTTTGAGCAAAGGCATAACGGCGAAACCGTTTCGATAGGCATCTTGGAGGTGTCTGACGAAACGGTTTTCATCGCTGCTTGGCGGTGGGGGGCGGGGGACGGCAAATCGGAGAGTTCACTGAGCCTACAGTTTTTACTGGATTTATTTAACAGCGTCCTGCAATTATTGACTGCCCTTACTGGCGGGCTCAATGCCTACTCGGCGGTTCCGCCGAGGGCTGTAAAGCCGGAGAGCCCACAGGACTCTCCTAAATTCGAAGAATTTACTTTACGGATTCCTGCCATTAAGGACAATCCTTCGGATCGCCTCAATCCCTTCTCGACGGTTCCGCCGAGGGCTGTAAAGCCGGAGAGCCCACAGGACTCTCCTAAATTCGAAGAATTTACTTTACAGCCCCCCTCATTACCCCGCCAACGACCCACTTTTGGGCGAAGATGTAGACGATCAGGATTGGGGCCATGGCCATCAGGTAGCTGGCGAATGCCATCGGGTAGTTCGTGGCGAACTGCGAGCTGAAGACGTATTGCGCCAAGGGGATGGTCTGATTTGTTTGGTCGGTCAAGACAATTAATGGCATCAGGAAATCATTCCACGCCCAAAGCGCGGTCAAAATGGCGATGGTAGCGTTGATCGGACCCATCAACGGGAAGATGATCTTCCAGAAAATGGTCCAAGTGTTCGCGCCGTCGATGCGCGCGGCCTCCTCCAGCGATATCGGAATCGAACGGATGAAGCCGGTTGCGATAAAGAGGTTCGTGCCCAAGCCGAGCACCGTGTATAGGATGATCAGGCCAAGCTGGTTGTCAAGGTGCCACGAACCCATCTGCTTGGCCAACGGGAGCATGATGACCGGGAACGGTACGAACATCGCGGCAATGAAGAAGTAATACAGGAAGCGGAAGAAGCGCTTGTCCATGTTGCGGGCGATGGCATAGGCCACGAAGGTGTTGGTCAAAAGCGTCAGCACCACGGCGGCGACGGTGACGATCGCGGAATTGAGCGCGGCCCTGGGGTAGTTCACCTTGGCGGAAGCGTCGGCGAAATTATGCCATTGCCAGCTTGTCGGCAGCGAGAAGGTGCCGGCTTCGGCGGGCGTTTTCAACGCGGTGACAATGGTGAAATAGAGCGGGATAAGCACCGTCAGCGAAAGCACCGCGACGACTGCGGTGAGCCACCAATTGATGTTGTGATCGCGGCGGTATTTCTTGGGTTTCTTGCCGTTGTTGGACGGAACGGATGAAACAGGAGCCGACGAAACGGAAGTTGCGGAAATTGTAGTTGCAGACATGATTGAACCTTCCCTCAGACCTTTTCCTGACTGTTGGAAATCTTGAGTTGGACGAATGCGATGATGGCCAGAACGACGAAGAACAGCACGGCGTTCGCGGTCTGGTAGGCGTATTCGCCGCCCGTAAGGCCGCCTTTCCAAATCAGGTAGGTGACCGTTTCGGTTTTGGAATCCGGACCGCCGTCGGTCAAGGCGACGACCTGATCGAACGTGTTGAACGCGTTTTTAAGCGAGAGCACTAGATTAATGGTGAAGAACGGGCCGATCAACGGGAAGGTGATCTTCCAGAACTTCTGCCAGGCGTTGACGCCGTCGATGGCGGCCGCCTCGTAGATTTCGTCATCGATGGTTTGTAGTCCGGCAAGATAAATCAGCACCGAATAGGCGACGCCCTGCCAGACCGACAGGAAGACGATCGGCACCCACGCGTAATGCTCGCTGGTCAGCAACGATTGCGAAAGCCAACTGATGCCGAGCGATTTGCCGAGCGCGGGCAGGGGCGTCATGAAAATGTACTTGAAAACGTAGCCGATGACCAGCACGCCGAGGGTGTAAGGCACGAAGTAGATTGCACGGAAACCGTTTTTAAAGGCGATGCGGCCGTTCAGGGCTACCGAAATGAACAGCGCGATGGCGTTGATCAGGATCGTGATGAGCACGGCGATCAGGAACGTGAACAGGTAGGCGTGGCCTACGCGGCTGTCGTGGAAAAGCGCGCCGTAATTCTTGAAACCGATCCATTTATAGTCGCCGAAGCCCTTGGAATTCGTGAACGAATAGCCGATGCCGCGCACGAACGGCCAATACAGGAAGATGGCGAAAACGACGGCCGCGGGCGCTGCCATCCAGTAGTAGGCGTGGTCGACCTTGCGGTCGGAGAAGGCGGATTTCTTGCGCTTGGGCGCTGCCGCCGGTTTTGACGCGCTCGCGGATTTTGCAAGCGTTGCGCTTGATGGTGCGCTTGATATTGCAGAAGCCATGATTATTTCCTCACTCTCTTAAGTCTGGGATTTAGTCGAACGTCCGAGCTTGGACCTTGTCCCACTCGGTCTGCATGGAATTCGTGAACTCGTTGATATCGCCGCTGTTGACCATGCCCTGCAGGTAGCCGCCGATGTTGATGGACGCAGGGATGTAGTGGTCGCAGAAATCGGCGACGCGGTTGGCTTTGAAGAACGGACGCACCGTGACGAGCGCCTTGTTGCCGAAATGCGTGTCCTTGAGCGGCGTGATGGCGGATTGTGCGTCGGCGTAGGCGTCGAGCTGCTTCTTTTGCATCAGGAAGCGGATGAACCGCATGGCCTCCTTGGGGTGCTTGGTGTTCGCGCCCATCGTGAGCATCACGTCGTCACCGGCCGTGAGCACCTGCTCTTTGGCGTTGTCGGTGGCGGGAAGCTGGGCGAAACCGAGGTCGGCCTTGGGGTTGATCATCGTGATCTGCGGTATCGCGTAGGTGCCGAGCGGGATGATTGCGGCGGTGCCTTTGGCGAAATTCTGTGTGCCCTGCTGGTAGGTGACGCCCTTGTCACTTTGTGCGTACTTGTAAAGGTCGATTTCGCGCTGGCCGGAAAGCGTCCAGAGCTTCTTGAAATCGGTTTTGCCCTTCTTAAGATCGTCATACTTGCTTTCGGGAACCAAGGTGCCAGCGAAGGAGGCAAGCGGGGCCTGCGTGGTCCAGGACTCGGCCAGCGTAGCCTGCAACGGATCGATGCCCTGCGCTTTGAATGTGTCGAGCATCTGGGTGAAGGCCGTCCACGTTGTCGGCGGATTTTCCGGGTCGACGCCGGCCTTGCGCCAAAGCGCCTTGTTGTAGATGTAACCGGAGGCGTTGCCGGCGAACGGCAGGCCGTAAAGACGCTTTTTGGCGGAGTTGGTGGTCTGCACTAGGTTTTTGGCGATCTTGACCATTCCGGGGTTCAGATCCTTGACCAGCGGGTCGCCGGTGAAATCGTGGAAGACGCCGGAAGCCGCGAACGAACCGAAGTTGATGTCGCCGTTGAAGGTGATGACGTCGGGGATGCGGTTCTTGACGAAGCGGGTGCGCAGGTCGGTCTGGGCGCTCGCGGAATTGTTGATCTTGATGCGGATGTCGGGGTTTTCGCGCTCGAATTCCTCCGCCATCTTCTTGAATTGGTCCGCGGCCTCGGATTTGAACTGGAAGAAATCGAGGGTCACCTGCTGGGCGTTGGAAGCGCCGCAACCAGCCAGCGACAAACCGGCAGCGAGTGCGCAAAGTGCCACTAGGCTCTTGCGCAAGACCTTGGCAACGCCGCCACGAGCACGTGGAAAGGCCCGGAAGATTCGGTTTGCGCAGCCGCCGCCACTGCGGGTATCGCTGCCGCGTGTATGGACAATGTCTTTCATGTCACGGACTCCTTTGGCTTGTCACCGCAACGTCGTCGCCGCGATGTTTTTGTTGCTTCAAGGACTATATGACAGCGAAAATTTCATTCCAAGTCCACTATTTTCTTTCACAGCAGCAAGTAATTCGAGATATTCTTGATTTTTTGGAAAGTAATTATCGCTGATCGGTGCGATACTGGGTGAAAGAAACCATTCGACGGGCGGCCCAATGAACTGAACCGGCGCGGGAAAATGAATGGTTTCTCTGCAAATTTGTGTCATGATACCAAACGGTTATTGGAGGCTTGGAAATGAACGACAATCGTAACAACGTGTCGACCAATGTCGGCGACATCCAAAGTTCAGAAACGACCGACTTCACCGATAACCGAAAACCCGCAACGACTGACGGCTCGGACCCGTCGAACGTTGCGGCGCACAACCCGGCAATGGCTCTGCCGCAATGGTTCAAAGGCTCGGACTACACGCATCGCGTAACGCGCGCAATCACCAAGTACGGGCCCATCTCACGAACTACGCTGGCGCAGATTCTCGGGCTTTCGCAAGGGGCGTTGTCACGAATCACTAGCGATCTCGAATACGAAAACGTCATCGAAGAAGCCCCTGAAAGCGACACCAGGCCAGGTAAGCTTCCTTTTGCTTTCCGTGCGAAAGAAAATGAAAGCCGGCGCGGGCGGCCACAAACCAGGTTGCGGCTAAAGGCCGAAGAGCACTCGGTCATCGGCGTCAATATTCACGACATGGAGGCGACGGCCGCTCTGGTCGACATGATGTGCCAGCCGATATGCCCGACAATCTCACGACCGCTGACTTCCACCGACCCCGAAACCGTGGCTTCCTGCGTCGCGGATATGGCCAACGAACTTATTACGAGATACGCTGCGACACAAGCTGCGAATACCGATAAAAACAAACACAAAGTAACTTCGACAGCGCAACGCCCACGACACGACGTGAAAGCAGCGAAACCAGTGGCCATCGGCGTGAGCATCGGCGGACATATCAACCATGACCGCATCGTCACCCATGCCCCGTTCATGCACTGGGACGGTGCCATCGATTTCGCAGGAATGATCGAACGACGCTGTGGCATTCCCACGGCGATTTTCAACGATATGGACTCATTGCTCAACCACGAAAGCTGGTTCGGGCGCGGCGTCGGCCTGCCGCGCTTCGCCATGCTCACCATCGGCAGCGGGGTCGGCTATGCGTTGTGCGAGAACGGACAACCCGTCGACTACCCCGACAAAAGCTACGGGCTGGTCGGGCACATTCTCGTCGACCCCAACGGGCCACGGTGCTATGCCGGGCACGTGGGCTGCGCACAATGCCTGACCACCGATTCGCTTTCGCAGGAATATTCCGCCACCATCGGGCGACCGGCGGATATCCATGACATCATCGCCGACGCGCAAGTCGGCAAACCGCAAGTACGGCTCCTGATCAACAACCTCTGTTTCCGCCTGGGAGCGTTGATTTCGACGGTCACGAACCTGGCGATGCCCGAAAAAATCCTCATCGATGGCGAGACTTCGGCGCTGGCGGAACTCAACACTGACTCGATACGCAGCGGCATCGATTGGTACCGGCCAAGCCAGGCGTCGCCGATCGATTTTGAAATCCTTAATTTCTCGTGGGACAACTGGGCGATGGCGGCCGCAAGCCGCGTGATTGAGCGGTTTATCGGGTAATTGGATAAACCGCGGTCGCGGATTTTTACGGAAGATAACGAGCCGATTCGTTGGCAGCGCAATGAATCGCCGGACTTTCGAAACTATGAGATTTCGTTCATCCTTGATACCCACCCAGCGATACTTACACGGCCTATGCGCTATACACGCTCGGCTGTGAACAGCACGGCCTGAGCAGGATTGAGGCTCGGCGGACGGATGCCGCACGAGGTCAACGATTGCGCGGGCAAAGTGACGCCCTGTCTGGTCCACCAACCGAGCGGGGTCTGGCCGTTGGATTGGCCGCCGACGCTTAAATCGAGATCAATATCAAGTGGTCGGATGTGATAAACAGCGTCCAGATCCAGACCGGGCAAATGCACCGGAGCAACGGGATATGTCTGCGAAGTGGTGACTTGAGTGAAGCGATAGACGGCACGATTTTGGTCACACGAAACCACGCCATCAAGGCGCACGGCGGGGTCAGGACCATCGGCGTGGACGGCGGAACCGCTGGCGAAATCATCGCGATGCCGCTTGAACTCAGCAATCCAGCGGCCAAGTTTTTCGATGTCCTCTTGCGGTTCCTTGAGCAAGTTCCATTCCACGCCCATGTGGCCGAAGAACGCCATCGCCATACGCAGCTCCTGGCTTGTGGCGCGACCGGTGGAATGGGCCGGGCTCGCGCCGACGTGCTCGCCCATCATTTCAGGTGGCACGAGCAGCGACGTATAGCGCTGGATGTCCACACGCTCCAACGGATCGACGCAATCGGAGACCCAGACGCGGTCGGCCAAGGCGAGGATGCCGAGGTCGATGCGGCCGCCGCCCGACGAACAGCTTTCGATTTCCAGGCCGGGATGGTTTGCTTTCAGATCATGGAATATCCGGTAGGTCGCCAGCGTCTGCGCGTGTACCGCGGGATGGCCAGAATACGGCGAAACCGCCTCGGTGACGTATTTATTGTGGTCCCACTTGATGTAATCGACGTTCAGGTCGGCGACCGCCTTGTCCATCGCGTCGAAAATGTAGGCGAACGCGGCGGGATTGGTGAGGTCGAGCACCTGCTGGTTGCGGCCTTCCATCGGCAGGCGGTTCGGGGTCGGGCGCAGCACCCAATCCGGATGGTTACGGGCGACTTCGGAATCAGGATTGACCATCTCCGGCTCGAACCACAGGCCGAATTCCATGCCTTCACCGTGTACGTAATCTGAGAGTGCCTTCAGACTTTGCGGCCCGTCCGGCCAAATATCCTTGGCAATCTGCCAATCGCCGAGCCCCGAAGTGTCGCTGCGACGCGAACCGAACCACCCGTCGTCCACGACAAAGCGTTCGATGCCGATGGCCGCAGCCTTGTCCGCGAGCGCACGCAACGTCTCGTAATTCTGGCCGAAATAAACGGCTTCCCAGGTGTTGAGAATGACCGGACGCGGCTTTTTGCACAGGTTCGGGTGGAGGCTGCGAACGTAGGTGTGGAAGCGCGAGGCGACCTCGTTGAGGCCGTCGCCGTAGGAACCATAGACCCACGGGGTACTGTATTGTTCGCCGGGTTTGAGCGCGATTTCGCCACCGAAAAGCCGCTCGCCGCCGCCGATGACTCCCTGCGCATAAGGCAGTCGCTCGGCCGTCAACGCGCTGTTGCCACTCCAACCGACGTGGACTGCGTAGCTTTCTCCGCGTTCGAAACCGAAACCGGGCACGCCAGCCACCAGTAAAAGCGAGGCGTCATAATCAGGACGGCCGACCATAGAGACGCGTTCGAGGCGGCCGACATTGAAGGGCTGGCGCTGCGGGGAACGCTCGCGCAGGTGGTGGCCGGTGGTCGTCAGAATCTCCGAAGCCTGGGCGGGAAGCGCAAAACCGAGCTCCACCTTGCCGATTTCAAGCAGGGAAGTTGACGGCTCATTCGGATTTGATTCAACAATCGCAGACGAAACGGCCTGCGAAACGCTGCCAAACCGAGCGTTGAGGACCGATGACTTTTCTTCCGTAAGAGACGCAGCAGATGCGCCAGAAGCTTTCGGAATGGTGCTAAACGTACCGGCAGAGCCATCCATAGCGATGGAATCTGCTCCATTGGAAATATTTCCGACAATGGCGCGCTGACGAATCAGGCCGCCCGCCACCAATTCGCAGATCCACTTGAGATTCACCCCTTGCTCTCGGTCTGCGGATTGGACCGTCACGCGCGAAGCTTCTGGATCACCGTCAATCGCAATGTCTTCGACAACAAACTTGCAGAAGAGCTCTACGCCGCCCCGACGCACCACAAAACGCGGCACACCGCTCCACGCCTCGGCCTGCGTCGGCAGAACGGTGGGCCACGAGGTTTCATCCAACGCCCCAGAAACACGCTGCGGATGTAAGGCGTCATACAAATCAACAAGCGTTTCCGGGTGCGTCAGAGGCCTGCCCCAATGAACGAGGCGCGGCAAGTCATCGCCGGCAAACAGAAGCGCGAACGCAACATTGGAGGCCGAGTCGTCGCCGTACACAATACGAACCCTTGTACCGCCTGCCGATGTGCCTGTAAACCATCTCATACGCGCCATTGTCGTCCTTTGCTTCGGTCAGCTGAATTCCTTGGACAATCCGTATAGGATTAGTCCATCTGCATATCGTTTCGATGATAAAGCAGCGCGATTTCCTTGCCCAAGGGTGCGCGTGTCCGCAAAATGGGCAACTATATCGTGGAATTTTGCCGGAGGAACGGCCAACGTTTGGATTGGATATCGATTAAATTGTTCCCGATTTGACCACATCATGACTTTTACACGCGAATTGAGGTGGAAATTTTGCCGCCCTCCATAGAATATGGTGTAACGGCGTGATGCAGCAGTATGGCGCAACGGCCATCGGCTACGGAAAGCGTGTACAGCAGCGTCGAAAAACAAGAAAAACGAGGAATGTAATGGGCGAGCAGAAACGCGCAGGCGACAACACAGGGACCGAAGCCGAAATCGAGGAAGAAGCGCCTTCCACACGCGGGCCGGTACAGCAGATTGTCGTGATGATCGTCGTCGGGCTCATCGCCGGATTTTTCTCGGGGCTTTTCGGCATCGGCGGCGGGTCGATCATTGTGCCGGCGCTGGTATGGCTCGGCATGACCCAACGGCACGCGGCGGCGACCTCGCTGGCGGCCATCATCCCGCTTTCGATCTCCGGCGTGGTTTCCTACGCGATGAGCGGGCACGTCGATTGGATTACGGCGTTGCTGATGGTGGTCGGCACGATTATCGGCTCGCAGATCGGCAGCTGGCTGCTTTCCCGGCTTTCCGAAGTGTTCCTGCGCTGGTTCTTCGTGGCGTTCCTGGCGTTCGTCGTGGTCAGCCAACTGATCCTGACGCCTTCGCGCAATTCCAGCATCCACCTGACCGTCGTCAAGGGTATTCTGCTGGTGCTGCTCGGCGTGTTCATCGGCATGCTTTCGGCGCTGCTCGGCATCGGCGGCGGGGCCGTCACCGTGCCGGCGCTTTCGCTGCTCTTCGGGGCGAGCGACCTGGTCGCGCGCGGCACCTCGCTTTTGGCCATGTTCCCCAGCGCCATCACCGGCACCATCGCCAACTGGAAGCGCGGGATGGTGTATCTCAAGAACGGCTTGATTGTTGGCATTGCGGCGGCTTGCGGCACGCCGTTCGGGGTTTGGATCGCCGGATTCGTCTCGGCGAAGGTGGGCTCGTACCTGCTCGCGGCCTATCTCTTTATTATTATGCTGCGTTCCGCTTGGACGGCGCTGAAGATCACCCCCGGCATCGGGCCGAAGCTGCCGAACAAGTGATCTGCTCCGTCCCCGCCCTCTTGCAGACACCATTTCCTCAATTTTGACCCTCTTGGCGCGCCAAGAAGGCCGTTTTTGAAAGAATGAGGCTCAATTGTCTCGTTTTTGGGCTTCTTGGCGCGCCAAGAGGGTCAAAATTCGCAAAATTGAGCTGCAATCTCCCAAAAACAGGCCACTTGGCACACCAAGAACCTCAAAAATAGAAGAATTTGATGCCGACGAGGGAAAAATTTATGGCAGAGAGCTATCCGACGGGAATTATGTGTTATATTAACGGCGACAAGCGAAGAACTGCGCTAACAGACCTGCGCATTCAGCCTCGCGAAGACCACCGATGATCTCGGGGCGAGCGCCGACATGCGGGTCGCGCGGAATGTCCCAGACCGAGCCGCACGCGCCAAGCTTTGCGTCCCACGCGCCGAAGACGATGCAGCCGATGTGTGTTTGTAATGCGGCACCGGCGCACATCGGACAGGGCTCAAGGGTGACCACCAGCGTGCAATCCGCGAGATTCCAAGCGTTTTCCATGGATACATTTCGATTTTCTCCCGCAGATTCCGAATCCGCAGAATCCTCGATATCGGCATCATCCGCACTGATTTCTCCATTCATTTCATTACCAGAGATACGAGAATCATCAATACGCATTACATGAGTTTTCTGGAGATTATTCTGCAACATTCTGCGATTTCTCGCCGCCTTACGTATCGCCAGCACTTCTGCGTGGGCGAGCGGGTCGCCATCGGTTTCGCGAAGGTTGCGGCCACGGCCGATAATCCTGCCGTCGGCGTCAAGCACAACGGCACCCACCGGCACCTCGCCCGCTTCTGCAGCTTCTCGCGCTAAATCCAGTGCCGCGCTCATCGCGTAATACGTACTCGTAGTGTCCATATTTCCAGTCTAAAAGCTATCCGCAAAGCTTGAGGCATAATGTCGAAATAACGATTCGATATAGTGAATAGAGATAGTGTCCGAAATCTTTGAAATGTCCGAACCAACAAGCAAATCGCAACGAAGCCAATACGAAAGGAATCGAAATCCGTGGCAATTTTCGAGCTGATCCTCTGCATTCTGGGAGCCGTCGTGCTCTCGTCGTTCGTCAGCCGGTTCATTCCGCGAATATCGACCCCGCTCGTACAGATCGCGCTCGGCGTCGCACTCGCCTTCCTGCCGGCGTTCCCGCACGTCAAGCTTGACCCGGAGCTGTTCATGGTGCTCTTCATCGCACCGCTGCTTTACGTCGAAGCGCACGAAATCGACAAGCGGATGCTCTTCAAAACGTTGAAATTCTCGCTGCCCATGGCCATCGGGCTGGCGCTGGGAACCATGGCCGTCGTGGGCTTCATGCTGCACGCGGTGTGGCCGGTCATCCCGCTGGCGGCGGCGTTCGGGCTGGGTGCGGCGCTCGGGCCGACCGACGCGGTGGCGGTGTCCTCACTTTCCAGCGAAGCCTCATTTACCAAGGAACAGGCCGGAATACTGACCGGCGAATCCCTCTTCAACGACGCTTCCGGCGTCATCGGCTTCCAGTTCTCGATTTTGGCCGCAGTGACCGGCTCGTTCTCGATGGCCAACGCCACCAAGGATTTCCTGCTTTCGTTCTTCGGCGGGATCATCGTCGGGATTTTGGCGGGCTTCCTCGCCAACTGGATTTTCGCGCTGGCCCGGCAACTGGGCTGGGAGACGATGACGACCCGCATTCTGATGGAACTGTTCCTGCCGTTCCTCGTCTTCCTCGGGGCCGAAGAACTGCACATTTCCGGCATTCTCGCGGTGGTCGCCTTCGGCCTGACCGTCCATTTCGACCGCAACGGCACCGGCCGGCCCAACGTCGCGCGCACCAATATCGTCTCGAACAGCGTGTGGAGCGTGCTTTCGTTCGTGCTGAACGGCACGGTGTTCATTTTGCTCGGCATGCAGCTGCCTGACGCGATGCTCGCCAGCTGGAACGACCACAACGTCAGCAATACCGCGCTGGTCTGCATCATTCTTTTGGTCACCGTCGTGGCCATCGCCATTCGCTTTTTGTGGGTCTGGCTGATTGCCGCACCCACGCGCGATCCCAAAACCGGCAAACGTATTACTTTGAAGCGACGCTCTCTGCGCGACGCCGCAGTGATGACGTTCGGCGGGCCAAAGGGCACCATCACCCTGGCTTTGATGTTCACCATCCCCTATACCGTCGCTTCCGGCGACGCGTTCCCGATGCGCAACGAACTTATTTTCATCGCTTCCGGCGTGATTGTGCTGACGCTGTTGCTCGCCAATTTCATGCTGCCATTGCTTGCTCCGGCCAAGGATGACGCCGCAGAATCCGAAAAGCTTATCGAAATCACCATCGAGGAGCTCACACGCACCGTCCAGGAGCTTTCGAACCGCATCACCGACGACAATCGCCGTGTGATTCTGCCGGTCATCGATTCCTATAACAACCGCATCACCCGTCTGCGCCAACGCATCAGCGGCTTCAACATCGAAGACTTCGAAACCCTGCAGATCGACGCGCTGCATTGGGAGAAGGATTACGTACGAAGCCGGCTTGAAGCCACCCAAGCCGACACCGAAATGAACGAGCACAACCGGCAGCTGCAGATCGAGGCATGCGAGCGTATGCTCGACCAGATCATGAACACGCTGCGGCATACGGCTGACAAGAAGACACATCATCGCGCGGTTTCGCAGATACGCGGGCGGGCACATGCATTGCGCCGTCAAATCCTCACACTTGCGCGACGTGCCAACAACAAATTCCGTCGCTCCACTCCCATGCTCAATGAGAACGAAATCTATTACTATCTGCGAGCCACCCAGATTGACGCCATCGACCACGTCATCAACCGGCTTTACGAAGAGATGCGCGGCGATACCTACAAATCCGAATACTGCACGCTGCTGCTGCGTGATTACCAACGCGCGCGGGCGGAACTGCGCAGCCGCAAGGACGTCGCGGCCGCGGCGAAGATGGCCCCGCAGATCGACGAGGTCAAGCACGAAAGCTATTCCATCGAACTCGGAGTAATTCAGGACATGCTCGACTCTGGCGAGATTACGCGCAACCAGGCGAAGCATCTACGGCGGAACGTTTACGTGATGCAAGTTGATGCTGAGGCCGAATTATAAAGGTTTCCAATTCTACAACCACACTAATTTCGACCTGCATCCTTCGCACGCTTAGCGCGTGCTCACCTCGGCTACGGAAAGTCCACAGGACTAGCGGAGTTAAAAAACATACTCTAGTTTGGGCTCTCATCGCTCTTTCGCGCTCGATACATCGCGCTCTCATCGCCTACAGAAAGTCCACTGGACTTTCTGCTTAACGGCTCAGCGGCTCAGCAGGTCGATGCGGAGGCTGAGCTGTAAATAGGGTATCTGGTTCCTCAACCGCACTCATTTCAACTGTAAATAGGAATTTAAGCATAAAAATCGCGCGAAAACGTGCTTAAATTCCTAATAGGCGATTAACGGCTCAGCGCACAGCAGGGTGACACTGAGGCCGAACTCTAATCAAACGACGCCCGACGAAATGTCGTTGAGGAGGAGCCACTGGGTGAGGTCGGTGAATTCGGCGGGACTCACGGCGTGGTCGAGCTGGTGATAGTTCTTCACCGTCAGCCACGTGTGCTCCTCAAGCCAAGCGGTCGCACCATAAATCTCGTACTTCGGCAGAACAGTGTCACGGTCGCCATAGCCGTAGAAGACCGGCTTTTCCATATCCGCAAGTCGCCCGTCGGCCGGGGCCGTGCCGGGCACCCGCCCCGGAGCCACAAAGCCCGAAAGCGCCGCAACCGCGCGGTAACGTTCGGGATGCACGCGCAGCAAGTGAATCGCGAGCGCCGCCCCCTGTGAAAATCCGATCGGCACCAGCTCGCGATCGGCGTCAACGTGACCACTGACCCAGTTGTCAACTGCAGTGGCCGCCGCGAAAATGTCCCTGTCCAAATCATCGCCGGTAGGCACGCCGTCATGGAACCAGCTATACGCGCCGGACCCGCTGCCGAACTCCCCCGGCCCCTCAGCTTGCAGCACCAGCGGCGCGCGCAAAGAAACGTAATCATTGCCGGGAGCGACGTAGCGCATCATGCCGGCCAGATCCTGCTCATTGGAGCCCCAGCCATGCAGGCACAGGAACATCGGCCGCGTCGGGCGCGCCTTGCCGCCGCCTTGGGAATAGACTACGTGCGAAATCTCCATCGGATCACCGAAACGCCCGGGAATGGCATCGGATTGACGGCCAATCAAACCGTTTCCGCCGTTGTCACCGTTCGTTGACTTACCGGTGTGTTCGCTGCTTACTGCTTCATCGCTCATAAACACCATGATAAGCAACGATGCCAACCATGGCCGGCGATGTTCACTCGCCGGAATTATCCGGGATTGTTATGACCCAATCTTTTCCAATGTACCGCCCCATTGCTGCTGCAAAGCCCCCATGGCTTTGGCGTTGCCCACAGCCATCCACAGATCATTGCTCACAAGCCGCAGATTATTGGGGTCGACTTTGCTGCCTCCGTATTGGCTGATGACGTTAGCCGCCTGCGAGCGCACCATATCGCCATCCATCGATGCCGCGGCCTTGGTCTGGAACGTGATGAACGCAACCTGCGTCGCCTTGCAGAACGAGGCGCTGGTGGCACCCGGCAGTTTGCTGGCGACATCGACGTCCATCCATCCTCCCGTGCAGACACCAGATTGTTGCTCGATGCCCTGCTTCATTTGGTTGGCGTCCGTGTCAGGAGCTTTGGTCTTGCCTTGGATCGTGGTCGTATCGGGATCGCTTTGAGCGACCGAAGCCGTATTACGCTTAAGCGTTTTTAGCGAAATCGACAGCGCCACGATAATCAGGGCGATGACGACCGCGACAACGATCACACTGATGATCAGCGACCTGCGATGCCGGGCTTTGCGCAACGAAGCAGGGCTGTGGCGACGCAATTCGTTGACGTTGTACATGTGGGCATTGTCGGAACGCGAATCCTTACGACCCCGCGAACGCGAGACACCGGCCCTATTGCTGCCACGGTCGAAATCATCTTTCATAGCCTTTATCCCGTCTGCCCGAATCCATTCCGGCTACCAGCGATTCAGATTCCAAACGGCGATGGCACGAAACCACACGTCTTTGGAATACCAAACACTTTCACCAGTCTACCCCGTGCCGCACCGTCATTTAAGGGGCAATATAGGCACGTGTTTGAGAACGGTAGCAGCAACATCGTCCGAAGCACAAGTCCGAAATCGCAGACCCAAGGCCGCAGAAACCATCAGGAAAAGAGAAACCCCGGTGCTAGAACGCACCGGGGAAGAGAAGAGAGAAGAAGAAAGGGTTCAATTATCGGTAAATCCAAACCTCAAAATCACCGGCCAGCTCTTGCTGACATTTCTTATATAACTACATAATTCTTGGTACAAGAATCGAATTACCTGAAAATTGCCTGAAAATTTTTGTTTTTTGACTATTTTTCAGATTTTCAAGGCCAATTTCCGCGCAAAGTTGCCGTGCTACGCCATTCGCAGGGGCTGGCACCGTCCTACCCGACTTCAGATTGACGTGACACCAGACCCTCAACATTCTTGGGCACACGCAATGTCAGACCAGCACAATACCAAATTCCTGCAACGCCAAGCACAGAACAGCGCATGCTCTCTCGCCTGCGGCCAATGTGCAGCCGATCTGGCATCTTCGGGAAACACATATTGTCGCTGTCAAGAAATACCACCATACTGCCCACACGCTTACAACGGCCGCCGACCAAAGCCCGCTTGGCAACGCCTGTGCGACGTCAGACCGCCGCAACGTCTACACTGGGAGCATAACACGCAATTGCCGCGTTAACCGGGACGCGATTGACGTGACCGCGTCGCGCGTCGAACGCTCGGCACGAAATCGACATCTGGAGGAACCTATGCTGCTGTCAGATCGCGACATCCTCGCCGCCCAGGCCGACGGCCATATCTCACTGGACCCATGGACGCCCGAAATGGTGCAGCCTGCCTCCATCGACGTGCGGCTCGACCGGTATTTCAGGCTTTTCAACAATCACGCCTACACCTACGTCGACCCGGCAGAGAACCAAGGCGACCTGACCGAACAGTTCGAGGTCGGGCCGGACGAGCCGTGGATCATGCATCCCGGCGAGTTTGCGCTGGCCTCCACTTGGGAATACATCAAGCTCGACGGCACTACGGCCGCGCGGCTCGAAGGAAAGAGTTCGCTCGGTCGACTCGGCATCCTGACCCATTCCACCGCCGGTTTCATCGACCCAGGCTTTGAGGGGCATATCACGCTTGAGCTTTCCAACGTCAGTACGCTACCAGTGAAGCTGTGGCCGGGGATGAAAATCGGGCAGATGTGCTTCTTCCAGCTCAGCTCCCCTGCCGCGCACCCGTACGGTTCGACCGGCGTCGGCTCGCATTATCAGGGCCAGCGCGGCCCCACCCCGTCGCGTTCCTACGTCAACTTTTACAAGGCTGAGATCGAAGACTGAGGCAATTTCGTCCTCCCTATTGACTGTTTCTTCCTGTGCGACTACGAGCCGAAGTCCAGACAACTCGTGCCGGTGCGACGAAAAGCACCATTTAACGTGCTTTTCGTCGCACCTCAACCGTCAACGCGACCAAAAGCACGTTCCATCATGCTTTTCGTCGCAAGTTCAATCTGGGTGCGACCGAAAGCACACTTGCGGGCGAAGTCACGGTTGAGTTGACACGCGCAGCCTGCTGGCGAGGTTGGCGCGGGGTGCTGGGATAATTGGCAGTATGGCTAACAAGAAAGGCCCGGCCAAAGGTTCGGGCGGAAAACATCGCAACGCGCTGAAAGGCCGTGGGCCGACGCCCAAGGCTGAAGATCGCGTGTATCACAAGGCATACAAAGCCAAACAGCGGAACGAGAAGCGCCGCTTCGCCGATCCACGGCTGGCCGCTCGCCGCCGTGCGGCAAGGTACACTTCAGATTCCGACGATCTGGTGGTCGGCCGCAACGCGGTGCTCGAGGCGCTGCGCGTCGGTGTGCCAAGTACACAGCTTTACATCGCCAATCGTATCGAGCACGACGACCGCACCCGCGAGATCGTGAAGCTCGCCGGGATGCAGGGAGTCAACCTGCTCGAAGCCGACAGGCTGGAGATGGACCGCATCGCCCATTCGCGCAATCATCAGGGCATCATTCTGAAGGTGCAACCCTACCAGTACCACACACTGGCCGAGCTGGCGGATCGCGCGGATAAAAAATCACACGCCATGGAAGAGGCCGATTCGCAGAGCGCCCGCATCAACGCGCGACCGCTGTTCATCGCACTCGACGGGGTCACCGACCCGCAGAACCTCGGTGCCGTCATTCGTTCGGCGGCGGCTTTCGGTGCCAACGGCGTCATCCTGCCGGAACGTCGCTCGGCTTCCGTCAACGCCGCGGCCTGGAAGGTTTCGGCCGGCGCGGCCGCACACCTGCCCGTAGCCCGCGTGGTCAACCTGACCAAGGCCATCGAAGCGTTGAAAGAGCGCGGCTACTATGTGGTCGGGCTCGACGGCGGCGGCAACGCCATCGTCGGCGAAAGCGGCTTTGAGACCGATCCGTTGGTCGTCGTATTGGGTTCGGAAGGCAAGGGTTTGAGCCGTCTGGTACGCGAGGCATGCGATTCCATCGCCGGCATTCCAATCTCCAGCGAGGTCGAGTCACTCAACGCTTCCGTGGCGGCCGGCATCAGCCTTTACGCCGTCTCCCGCGCCCGCAGCAAGGCCGGGAAACAAGCCGACAGCAGCAAATAAAAACAGCGGCAACACGTTTATCCGTTTACGCCCGAATCTCATCCCAATTCACGAGATGTGGTTCGGGTTTATTTTTGCAAATTTCGAACCCAGATTCTGAGAGGCAAACTGACGGAACGTAAAAGCCGAATTAGGAGCTTCGGTTTTCCGCACGGGAAATCCGGGCATAGACGTGCAACGGATAAAGAGCTCGCATGCTCCAGATTCAGTTCAAGTCCACGTTTTATATCTGCCCGACCCTTCGGATTTGCGTCTTTTACTTAGTAGCCCTCTTATCCCAAGTAAAAAGACACAATTAGTCCGAAAGTCCCAGACAGGAACCGCTCAGTGACTCCAGACGGCAGCGTCCTGGTCGTATTCGTCCGGGTCGTAGCCGTCGTCATCAGTGTCGTCGCCGGTATTCGTATTTTCATAGGTTTCGTCGATACCATTCGTCACCGTGCCGCCATGAGTCCGATTCGCCGCCGTATGCGAATTTCCCTTCGTATGATCTGTTTGTGAGCCGGAATCCGTCGCAGTTTCGGCGTTCGTATTACGAGCAGCAACCATGGCCGGGTCCGGCTGAGTGGGCCAGATGTCTTCGGGAACGTCTGAATCGGCATCAAGGTTAAAGTCATCGCCAGCAGTTTGTGTGGCACTAAGATTGCCCAAGCCATCGCCAAGCGTGCCGTAATCGCCACGTCCGATGTTGTCGACATCGTCATTGTCGGAGCCCACGGTATCGGCAGAATCACCACTATCCGCATCGCTGGCGTCGCCGTCGGCAGCGTTGTAGGTCGAACTGTCATCGACCACGCCGGAATCCGCGTCGGCGTTGATCTCGGCGAGCGCCTTGGAATCGATGTTGTACTTGGGCAGGTTGTGCTTGATGTAATCGCTTGCGGCGACAGCCGTGGATACGTCGTGTCCCGCCTTTTCAGCCATATACCAACGGTTCTGCAGCACCTCGTGGAAGAACTGCGCAGGCTCGATCTTGGAGCGGTATTCCTTGGGGATCATGCGCACGACGGGCTCGAAGACCTCGCGCATCCAGTCGGTCGCGACGATTTCCAGCTCCTCGCCGTCTCTCCAGGTGGAGGCGCGGTAGGCGTCGAGGTCGTTCAAAAGCCGCCGTGCCTGATTCTCCTGCACGTCAAGGCCCGTAAGCCGCAAAAGCTTGCGGGAAGCATATCCGGCATCGACCACCCGCGGCCGCACGAGCACGCGCTTGCCGTCGTCGGCGGTCTTGACCTCAAGCTCGTCGACGTCGAAGCCCAGGTCGTTGAGCTTGTTGACGCGCTTCTCGATCTTCCACATCTCGTCGGGTCCGAAGTCCTCCTGATCGGTCAACGCACCCCACAGCGAGTTGTAGCGCTCGATCAGCCGGTCGCCGACCGCCACCTCGTCCACCTCGTCGGGCAGCAGCTTGCCGGAGCTCAGATCCATCAGCTCGCCGATGATGTTGGTGCGGGCGAGATCCATGTCGTAGTTGCGCTGGCCTACGGTAAGCGAGGTGTAAAGCGCGCCGGTTTCCGCGTCGACCAGGAAGGCCGAAAACGCGTCCGCATCACGCAGGAAGAGGACGTTGGAAAGCGAGACATCGCCCCAATAGAAGCCGGAGAGATGCAGCCGCACCATCAAGACGGCGAGCGCATCGATCAGCCGGTCGGCGGTGTCGGGGCGGAGGTTGCCGGCGAACAGCGCACGGTAGGGGAGCGAGAACTTGAGCTGCTTGGTCACCAGAATCGATTCCAGCGGCTCGCCCTCGCGGGTATGCCGGCCGGTGACCACGGCGATCGGCGTGACGGTGGGCAGTTCCAGCTTCTGCAGGCGGCGCAGCAGCTCGTATTCGTGCGCGGCCACGCGGCTGGTGATCTCCTTCATCGCGTAGATCTCGTCGCCGACATGCACGAAGCGCACGACGTGCCGAGAAATGCCTCGCGGCAGGTTCGCCAGCAGTTCTTTGGGCCAGGTCGCCAACGGCTTTTCCCAAGGCAGCGTGAACATCTTCGGGTTCGAGCTGGCGG
Source organism: Bifidobacterium sp. ESL0745 (assembly GCF_029433335.1). Lineage (NCBI taxonomy): Bacteria > Bacillati > Actinomycetota > Actinomycetes > Bifidobacteriales > Bifidobacteriaceae > Bifidobacterium > Bifidobacterium sp. ESL0745. The sequence continues at coordinate 294,720 of NZ_JAQTHX010000002.1, read as the reverse complement.
CGGTGATCTGCAATGCCTGCGGCTCGGCAACATCCTCATCACCGGCTTCGGCAGCCGTCACTGACGTCGCTTTCAGCGCACGCGGGTCCATTTGCATTCCACCGGTCAATTCCATACTCCCAAATCTACTGCCCACACGGGATAGTTCCTAATCCATCTCAAACCTGTCTGCCCTCAACTAAATCGAACGACAACTCAACGAAACATTACCGGAACAAAACGCCAAAACATACAAAAAGACCCGCACGCGAATGTACGGGTCTTTTTAATCGACTTAAACGATGCTAAGAAGCAATCAGTTCAGGCGCAGCTCGGTGGCCGGGGAGAAGAGGTGCATCTTGGACGGATCGATCTTGATCTTGACGGTCTCGCCGACCTTCGGCAGATCACGCGGATTGACACGAATCGTGGTCAGCTTGTTCTGATCGGACATCGTGGCAGCGGACTCAGCCACGGAGCCATCAGTGATGATGTCACCGTAGATGTAGCCGTCGGAGCCCAGGTCCTCAACGTTCTCGACCTTCAGCGAGAAGGCATTGGCCTCATCCGGACCAGCAAGCCCAGCATCCTCGGGACGGAAGCCGACGACGATGCGGCCCTTGTCTTCCGGGGTGAGCTTGGCGACGGCGGCGGGATCGAGTTCAACGGTATCGCTGCCGATCTTAGCCTTGCCGTTCTCCACCGGGTGGGTGTTGATGTTCATGGAAGGCGAGCCGATGAAGCCGGCAACGAAGACGTTCTGCGGCTTGTCATAGAGCTCGGTCGGAGCGCCGACCTGCTGGAGCACGCCCAGCTTGATGACGGCGATGCGGTCGCCCATCGTCAGAGCCTCGGTCTGATCGTGGGTGACGTAAAGGGTGGTGACGCCGAGTTGGCGCTGCAGAGCGGCGATCTGCGTACGGGTCTGCACACGGAGCTTTGCATCCAAGTTGGAAAGCGGCTCATCCATCAGGAAGACCTTAGGCTTACGAACGATTGCGCGGCCCATGGCGACACGCTGACGCTGACCACCGGAAAGGGCCTTCGGCTTGCGGTCGAGGAACTCGGTCAGATCGAGGACCTTGGCGGCCTCTTCGACGCGCTGACGAATCTCAGCCTTCGGAACGCCAGCGATCTTCAAGGCGAAGCCCATATTGTCGGCGACAGTCATGTGCGGGTACAGAGCGTAGTTCTGGAAGACCATGGCGATATCGCGGTCTTTCGGCTGCATGGTCGTGACGTCTTTATCGCCAATGTAAATCTTGCCCTTGTTGACTTCCTCGAGGCCTGCGAGCATACGCAGGGTCGTTGATTTGCCGCAGCCGGAAGGGCCGACGAGCACGAGGAATTCACCATCTTTGATGTCAAGTGTGAGATCGGATACCGAGGGCTCAGTATTGCCCGGATAGATACGAGTGACATGGTCAAATACGACTTTTGCCATAATATATAGTTCCTTTCATCGGCAGGTACGTGCCGAACGATCCGTAGTGAAGGGTTTTGCATCCACCCGCAAGCCAACTTCGGCAAGCGAACTTCCGCACTTTCATTCCATTATGAGTGGGGCCTTATGGGGTTCCTCCCCCACAAAGCTCACGCCTCACTATACACGGTCAAACGGCAAAATATCGCAAACAACACGCCAAGTAACACGAAGGGATAGTTGAAACCGCAAGTCAGCGCATATGGAAGCGCCGTTTGAAAAGAGACAAGTCATCGACAGGTATATTTTATGCTAATAATGAAAAGTAATACCATCATACTTTTTAATAAAATTTTTAAAGGGAATTTTTTAAACTTTTGACATTCTTTTTATTCAGACAAACTTTCTAAATCATACTATTTTAACCTCTGTAATTACGGCTTCATCTTCGACCCAATTTTCTCGGATTCAGAAGCGGTAAGCCTTACGAAGAATTAGTTTTGTGGGCATTTACATGAGCCCCGGCAAATCCTTTGTTAAGCCATAAATCGAATCCAAAGAAAGACAAGCAAGCGTCAAACGTATTCACTGATTTTGAGGTCTTCTGTTTTTTACACAATTATCCGAAAATAAATATATGAAGCAAACAGGCAAGCAAAACGGTCAGATTGCATGGCTACGCCAAATTACGCACGACGATTCCATCAACAGCATCGCCCAACGAACCAACATCCCATATGCGACGTTGTACAAGCGCTTCCAATCCAACGAGCTGACGACCAACGAGATCATTATCATCGCCCGCAGCTACGGCATCAATCCCATCAACGCCCTGGTGGACACCAACGTCATCACAGTCGATGAAGCTTCCGGAGTCCGCGGCAACAACTCGCTACGACTTTGCAGCATCGAATCAATCGCGGAAGAGATTGTGCGGCGCAGCAACGAAGGCTCCAATATTCCAGCCGCAGATTTAGACAGTCTCCGATAAGCGGCCGAGGCAGCCAACGCATTGGCCGTTTTCCATCATCCACGTATCGATGCCGTTTTCACTAACGCCATCGCTCGGCTCCACGATCACTACATGCGAAATCTGCCCACGTAGTACCATTCGTGTCTTCACCGTAAGGTGTCAGAGCGTCAAAGCCATAAATTTTAGTTATAAGGCAAACGTTTGAATTTTGTAAACTTTACAGCTCCTTTAATCGGAGTTTGTACATGTACGCAAATTAAAAATTATGCCCTTATCAAAACCACATTTATTTCACATATCTAAATTTGTGAACTTTAATTTTGTGTATACACATGTAATTCAATCTTTAAAAATCCAATATTCAGCCCATTTTGGCTGCTCAGAACCGCACAATATTCAGGGTGAACGGCATAAACATAACTTAGGGGAAACGGAACCGGAACACCTTAAAATAAGTTAATTATATTAAATATTATCTATTTATATCATCAATAATGAGCATATCGCTCTTTCACATCAAACGATTAAGTTTTTATGATAACTTTCTCAGATAAAATAATGGATAATAGCCATATGAAAGAAACGAAAAGCAACAATCCGATTGAATGGCTGAAACACATCACGCACAATGACTCCATAAATAAAATTTCCCGTTTGAGTGGAATTCCATACACGACGCTGTACAAGCGTTTCCAATCGCAGACACTTGCCACCGACGAGATCATCGCCATTGCCCGCGGCTACGACATGAATCCAGTGGAGGCATTGGTGCAAAATGCCGTTATCGATAAAGAAGAGGCGACGGCCGTTCGCGGGAACAACGCACTGCGGCTCTGCAGCATCAATGACATTGCCCGCGAAATCGTACGACGCGATGCTGCAGCCACCGGTCTGACTGCCACCGATCTGACATCTGAAACTCACAAGCGCAGGAAAAAGGACTCAAAAAAATAAGACAAGCCCGAAACGCACGCAGCGCATTATCGGCGACGACGGCAATAGCCGTGACAATCATGGGAATAGGCTTAAACTTGAGAAATGAGGGATACTCGCCTTGGCTTATAACTTGAAGCCAAGGCCTTTCAAGCTGAGCAACCGGGATATATACACCAGACGAATGTCGGCAATTACGCTAATAACTGAATTAAACAATTAGGAACGTTTTATATAATTTTTTTAAAAAAATTTTTTAATCGGTTGCCGCAAATAAAGATTAAATGAAATAATATTTTCGCCGGACCAACATCTGGAACATATTATCAAAAATTAATTTTAGCACACTTTCTTTTCGTCGTATTCCCAACGATTCTCTACATTATTAGGCAAAAACGCCGGTTAACGAAACCGATAGTCTAAATATACAAAATGATATATATTATATAATATATTAAACGTTTAACGAAATTTTTTTCCTTACTTTTTCTTCCGAATTATCGGAAAATAAAAACATGGAAAAAATTCGACATAATCACATTGAATGGCTACGAGAAATCACTCACGACGATTCGATCAATCGAATCTCTCAGCAGGCGGGCATCCCCTATGCCACGCTTTACAAACGCTTCAAGTCGAGCGAACTGGCGACCGACGAAATCATCGCCATCGCCCGCAGCTATGGCATCAATCCTGTTGACGCATTGGTGAAGACCAATATCATCAGCAACGAAGAAGCCTCGGGGGTACGCGGCGACAACGCCCTGCGTCTGTGCGCCATCGAATCGATCGCGAACGAAATCGTGCGTCGCGACAACGAAAAAACGCAGCTGACCGGGACCAACAAGCACAAGAGCATGGCCGACGAGGAAACAATGGAAGCTGCCTGAATCTTGAGTTCAGGAATTTAACCTGCTTTGTTGGCTGCGCATAGTAACTCATAGATGAGCCTGTATACGCGAATTAGACAGGTTATTATTGCTGATTCGGCATTCTTGCGGAAGAATATTCATCGGGTTGATGACCTGTAAGGCGTCAACCCGATTTTCGTATCTACCATGCGGTCGGACGTGTCTGTCGTCTTAAAAGAACGACCGTTTTTTCGTTGACGCCGGGACGGAAGTCAAGAAGCCGGGTTCTTCTTTTGAAACAAAAATCTCACTAAATGGACACTGATATTGTGCAATCCACCCCTATCGGTTAACGTAGCTGACATGACATCACAACTTCTTTGCGCGGGCAGCAGCAACGGTACCGGACTCTATCGTTCCGGCTCCAACTGTATTTCTGGTCTGCACATGATGATGTCTTCTATGATGATGATGATGTCTTGTTGTCGCTGAATTTTTCCGCAATAAAACCCACTCGTTCGCAAGGCTACGCCACTATCTGATTCTGATAATTTCCGGATTATTCACATTCGTCGTTATCTTAACAAAATGGTCTCGTACCTTTCCCGAAAAGCGGCATCGCAGCGGTTCTCGGCATATTTCAACGCATATTTATATACGCTGAGCTTCGTTCGTCAATGAGCGAGGCACGGTTATAGCCCAAGCTATAACCCCGTTAGCAAATCACATTCCCAATCGTAGATGAATATTAATCGCTGAATATACATTCATCGCAAGTTCCAGCAATACTTTTAAAAACGGACTTGCACTGTATATCCCTCGAAAAATCTTCAAAATCCAGGGGATGAAATATCTGGTTCAGCGCAATCAGATAGCTATAAACCAACAATCGTAACGACAACTTGCATACCTACCGACAAATTTTGCATAAATCAATCAATTGAGAGGAAGATCATGACCCCAATTATCTGGAATTGGCTGGCGCTTGGCGTCACCGTTCTGCTCTTCGCCGGACTCGCGGTATTGAGCCGCACCAAAAAGGCCGGGTTCAGCACCCGTGTCATCATCGCCACCGTGCTCGGCATCGCGATGGGACTGATTTTTAAGGGGCACACCACCTATGTCGCCGCGTTCGGAACCGTCTGGTCGAACGCCATCGGGGCCATCGTCGTACCGCTGCTGCTCTTCAGCGTCATCGCCAGCATCACCAACCTCGGCTCGTCGCTAAGGCTCAAGAACATCGGCGTGAAAACCGTGGTGTTCCTGCTCCTGAACACGCTGACTGCCTCGCTGATCACGCTCGGGCTCGCGCTGGCGTTCGGCGTTGGCAAGGGCTTCGACGTCGCCATGCCGCAACACTATCAAGCCAAGCATGTGCCGGCAGTGCTCGACACCATCGTCGGGCTCTTCCCCTCGAATCTCGTGGCCAACTGGGCCGCCAACCAAGTGGTGCCGGTCGTTATCTTCGCCATCCTCGTCGGCCTGGCCTACAACGCCGCCGCCAGCACCGCCAAAGGCGAGGCCGCCGTCAAGCCGTTCAAGACTTTCGTCGATGCCGGTAATGTCGTGCTTTCCAAGGCCACGCAGATCGTCGTCGGTTTTACGCCTTACGCCGTGCTCGCGCTGATCGCCGCCGCCATCTCCAACAGCAACCTCGTGGCGCTGGTGCCGCTGCTGCTTGTGCTCGTCGTGGCCTATATCGCCATCGCGCTGCAGATGTTCGTCGTCCAGCCCGCCATTCTCGGCGTGGCCACACGCACCAACCCGTTGCGCTTCTTCAAGTTCTTCTGGCCCGCCGGCGTCGTCGCCTTCACCTCCGAATCCAGCATCGGCACCATTCCGGTGACCGTGCGCCAACTGCGCAAGGGCGGTGTGCCCGATGACATCGCCTCATTCGTCGCCTCGCTGGGCGCGAACCTCGGCATGCCCGGATGCGCCGGTGTCTGGCCCACGTTGCTTGCGGTGTTCGCGGTCAACTCACTGAAAATGCATTATACTCCGTTGCAGTATCTCTTGCTTGTGGCTCTGACTCTTTTGGTCTCCATCGGCACCGTCGGTGTGCCCGGCACCGCCACCATCACCGCGACCTCGCTGTTCGCGGCCACCGGCCTGCCGATCGCCTTCATCGCCATCGCCCAGCCGATCTCGCAGATCGTGGATATGGGCCGCACCGCCTTGAACGTGGCCGGTGCCGCCAACACCGCCGTCATCGTCGCCGCCACCGAGCACCAGCTCGACCGCGACCTCTACGACGGCCGCAAGGAGTTCGTCGACTCGGATCTGGATACGGACGCCGAGCAGAATTCCGCGAAAGTACTGACCGGTATCAACGCGGCCGTAACGGCCGGCGGTGCCAAAGTAGCTGTAACCATTGGTGGAAGTGAAATTGATACGGCTACCAACGCACCTACCCAGCTCAACACAACACAGAACAATTCGGCCTCGCAATCCACCGTCAATGCGAAAGAAACCACGACTGCAAACGCCGCTGAAGTTCAGCCTTCAACCTCAGAGCAATCCACGGCCTCGAGCTCCGCAGCCTTCCCTTCCTCGCTGAACCTCTCCGAGGCCAGCAACCTGCTGAGCTTCTCCCCATCCGCCGCGCTGGACGGCCAAAGCGACGACACCTGCGGCCTGCGTTCGTCGAGCAATAAGGACGAAGGCAAATCCGAATAATCGGATATCACTAAATTCCATCAATTAACAGAAATGCCGTATCAGTGACGCTTATTTCAACGTCGCCGATACGGCATTCTATGTATTAATCATTATTTATATTTCTTGGTAAGCCAAGCAAGCTACCACCAACTCAGCCATGGGGCTGGGTTTCGGGCGGGATCACCGACTTGTAGGGCTTGTCCTTGAATTGCTTGGCGTAGGCGTCCTTTGCGGCCTGCAGAAGCTTGGGGTCGGTGAGGGCGTCATAGGCGGTCAGGGCGATGGTCTTGGCGGCCTGCACGAGGCCCTTGTGCGCCACGCTGGACTGGCCGTTAGCCACCCACTGCCAAGAGTGTGCGGGCGTGCCCAGCGGTTCGAAACCGCCGTAATACTGGGCGGTCGGGGTGCACCAGCTCACGTCGCCGACGTCGGTGGACGCCTGACCCTTGGTGTCGGTGGTGTAGATGAGCGGGAACTTCGGCAGCGCCATGCTGGAATGGGCCATCTTGCTCGCTTCTTCGTCACTCAGGGCAGGATTTGCAGCCTTCAGACGTTCGGCAAGCGGGCCTTCGAAGCCCTTGGGATTGTTGGCCTGAATCTCGCCCTCGAACTTGAGCTCGTCGGCCGTGAGCTTCAGCGGGCCAACCAGATCGAGGTTCTTGTCCATGTCCGCGCTCAGCGGGTGGTTCGGCACATAATTGGCGCAGGCGGAATCGAAGTCGATCTTGAGCTCGGTATCCGTCATCATCGCGGCGCCTTTGGCGATCTTGACCACGCGGTCGTAGATATCCTTGGCCTGCTCCAGATACGGGGCGCGCACAAAGAAGTAAAGGGTTGCCGTGGGGTGCACGACGTTGGCGGACTCGCCGCCCGCGTCGAGATAGGCGTAATGGATACGCGCGGCATCGATGATGTGCTCACGCAGGAACTGCACGCCCACCGTCATCAGCGTAGCGGCGTCAAGCGCATCGCGCCCCTGTTCGGGAGCGGCGGCGGCATGGGCGGCGACACCTTTGAAGCTGAAGTTGGCCTGCATCACGGCAAGGCCCGAACCGCCAGCGACAGCGGTGGTGTCGGAAGGATGCCAGGTAAATGCGGCGTCAACGTCGTCAAACACACCGGCACGGGCCATGAACGCCTTGCCATAGCCGCTTTCCTCTGCCGGACAGCCGAAGAGCTTCAGCGTGCCCTTAAGGTTCTTTTCTTCCATCAGCGTCTTCAACGCAACAGCCGCGCCCAGAGCACCGGTGCCGAGCACGTTGTGGCCGCAGCCCTGCCCTGCTCCGCCGGGAACCACCGGCTTGCGGTTTGGATTGCCGGCCTCCTGGCTCAGATTGCCCAAAGCATCGTACTCAGCGGTGATGCCGATGACCGGCTTGCCCGAACCGTACGTGGCGATGTAGGCATAGTCCATGCCAGCCACGCCCTTTTGAATGTCAAAGCCCTCTTTTTCGAGCACGTTGTAATGCTGCGCGACGGACTTCGGAACGGTGAAACGCGTTTCGGGCGTCTCCCAGATACGATCCGACGCCTCAATGAACTCGCCTTTCTTGTCATCGACGATATCCATGATGCGTTGTTTATTGCTGTCAATTGCCATAGAAACGCTTCCTTTCGGGACCATGATTGATTTCTATGAGATGGCATCTGTCGTATACGTGGGCACGAACCGAATCCCCTGACGCTGCCGTCGTCGACTATCACTCAAGTGAAACAATCGATTCTTACACGATAAGCGCGTTTAATTACGATTCGTTAACATGCCCACATGCCGGAACAGCAGAGGTGCAGATTCAGGTATTCGTGCAGATAGATTTGAAAGAATCGCACAAATGGGCGCAAATTATCAGGAACAAATACGCGAGAGAAGCTGAAAATCATTCGTCGGCTTCCACCGAACGTGCTGAAAATTTCCGCAACAATCCGGCAGATGGCGAATGGCGCAGGCCGGTTCTTCCCCAAACACATTGAACCGACAACGCAAAAAGGCCGACCGACAGGCCGCCGAAATTAGTGGGGTTGGCACCAATGCGGTTACCTGTCGGCCGACCTTATAGGGAAAACCGTTAAAGACCGTCGTTACCGACGATCAGCGTTATTGTCAGGCACGCTTGCGTTCGACAAGCTTGATCGCGACGGCAAGGCCAGCGAACAACGCCATGACAACAGCTACCACGGAGACAGCGGCGCCGGTCGTGGCCAATCCGGAGTTGCTGCCTGCAGCGGCTCCATTGGCCTGGGGCTGAGCAGCCGTCGGCTGAGCTTGGTTGTTCTGAGCCGCGGACGCATTGCGGACCAAAGCGGACTGCGCATCCTCGAGCTGGACATATTCATAGGTGTAATCGTCAACGTCGTTATCGCGCAGCAAATCAGACTGCTGCGGGTTAAGGGCATCCTTGGCGTACTTGAGGGCGCCAGCGAAGACCTTCCACGAATCAGCGGTGTAATCGCCCTGCTGAAGCTTGTCGGCCTGAGCAACCAAAGCGGTCAAATCGGCCTTGGTCTTCACGGTGGCGGGCACATCCGCACCGGTCTTCTGGCCGGCAACCGGGGTCTTCAAATCGGCAATATCCGCGCTCAGATAGATGTCGGCGTTATCGACTTCGGATTGTGCAGCGGCATTGTTACCCAGCACGGACTTGGCATAGGGCAAGGAGAAACTCGACATGAGATACCAAGAGAACTCGCCGTAATCGGAAGCCTTGAGCCCGGAAGCCTTGGCGACATCAGCCTTGAGCTTGGCGATGTTGACCAGAGCGCCGACCTTCGCGTTGAGGGTGTTCACTTCGGCATCAAGCTCGGCTTGGGTTGCGTCAGCCTTGTCGAGCAGGGTCTTGGCAGCGGTGCGCTCGGCGTCAAACGCAGGCCAGGCCACGGAAGCGAAATCGGCCTGATTGTAATCCTTCACCTTATCGTAGGCGGTGCGCAGCGCGGCCTTCTTATCGACCGGAGCAGGAGCGGGAGCCGCCGGCGCCGAAATGGTCGGCAGCAAGTTCTGGTCAAGATTGTATGTATCGGCATACAAATCATCAAACGCCCTGGTCATATCTATGTCGTCGCCACCCTCACCAAGAGTCCAGGAGGCATGGGTTCTTGAACCATCGAACCTATCCCACTGATCTTGCGTAGCCGACGGGTAACTTGCCTGAGCGACATCCTTTACCTTGTTATAAAAAGCCTGAAGATTTGCAGCATTCTGCATAGGCGCATCAGCCTTGAGTTCATTGGCCTTGGGCGACTGCAGCAATCCCAACTCCAAATCAGTCTTGATTGAGTTGGCAGTATCGGTGATGTCTTTTTGATCCTTGGCACCACCAATATTGAGCTGGCCATCCTTGGAGGGGTCCAGTTTGGGCTGGGCTTTATTGATATCGTTCAAAAGCGACAGCCAAGAATACTGACTATACTGGCCTAACTTGCCGGCGTTGCTATCGCGCAATGTAATCAGATTGTTATACTGCGTCTGCAGCTCAGAACGATCGTAATTGGCCTGCGCCGATACCACTGGGGCAGGGCCGGCAGGGGGCTCAGCCGCGTTGGCGAAACCGATGCCCGCGAACAATGTGCATACTGCTGCGAATGACGCAACGGCAATCTTCCTTGACTTCTTCATATTTCGTTCCTTTTTGCAGCGAACTCTCAACCATTAAATCTTATGCTTATCGATAATAATTTGTCCAATCGGAATAAAACATCTTCACATTATGGAATATTTTTTAATACCTTTAATTAAACATATGCCACAAAGCTTTCTCTTGACTAGCATTAGACGCCAAGCTCATTGTATGGAAAATGAATTGCAAACCACCCTTATTTCGCAGCGTTTCCCTATCGCCGCTATCGGCGTCGAGCAATTAACTCGATTCCGATGATCTTTAGACAGTCCTCTTAGGGTCCTGCAATAATGAGACAAATACGATACGTTTAACGATTTATATCAACTTCAGAAAACAATCCGGGAACCGACAACGACAACCTAGCCCAGCTTTGCCGCCAACGCAGCAAAACTATGTTACATAACGATATTGTGGGGTTTAAAGACCCCAAACGAAAGGCGGCCGACGATGCGCAACATCAGGATCGGAGTAGTAGAGGACGAACCCGCCGCATGCCAGAAAGTACTCGACTACCTCAACCGGTATCAAGATGAAAACAATGAAAACTTCACCGTCTCCGTCTTCGACGACGGAGCCAAAATCGTGGAGGGATACCGGCCGATCTACGATATCCTGCTTCTCGATATCGAAATGAAACAGATGGACGGCATGGAGGCGGCACGGCGGATACGCAAAATCGACAGCAGCGTTGTGATCGTCTTCATCACCAACGCTTCGCAATATGCCATCAACGGCTACGAGGTGCAGGCGCTTTCCTACCTCTTGAAACCGGTGCCGTACTTTGCGTTCAGCCAGGAAATCAAACGCTCGATCGAGACCGTGCAGCGGCAGGCCGACGATTCGATGCTCTTCGAGGCCGGGTCGCAGCGCACGCGCATTGAGCTCAAATCCATCGTCTACATCGAATCGATCCGACACACCATCATCATCCACACGCTCGACGGCAAGCTTTCCGTGACCTCGACGCTGAAGGAACTCGAAGCGCAACTTGCCGAGCACGATTTCTTCCGTTCCAATTCCTGCTACCTCGTCAATCTGCGGCACGTCACCGGCATCGAGGACCAGGACTGCATCATGAGCAACGGTGAGCGCCTGCGCGTCAGCCGGCCTCGCAAGAAGGCGTTCGTCGCCGCATTGGCGAACTATATCAATGGCGGTCTGCAATGAGCATGCCCGGCCACACCGCAAACCCAGACACCAGCGGCTGCTCTACCATGCGCCTTTCCGACGATAAAGTCAGAAATATGCAAACGCCATACAAGCTCGCGGGGCGCGACTGGAGAGGTAACAGATGAACACGATCACCAATGCATTGCCCAACATTCCACGGCTCTACACCGGCATTTGCGAATGGCTGGCCTGCGTGGTCTACCTGCTGGTCATCTACCGGCGCGCGCCGAAATGGCGGAGCATACTCGTGGCCGCGATTGGGCTGCCGGCGATCATCGGAATCCAATATTTTGACGGGGCGATGAGTCTTGATTTCTGGATTTTCGGCATGCTACTCGCGGTGGCGGGGATGTATCTGGTCATTTTCCTCGGTGCTCAAACCACGCCGCGCGAAGGCCTTTACGTCACCACACGCGCCTTTGTACTCGCGGAACTCGTGGCCTCGCTGCACTGGCAAATCGCCACGTTCATCGGTTTCAACAAACACAGCCGCGATCGCGGTTCCGTTTCGGGGCTCGACCTGCGCACGGCGATCTTGGCCACGGTGATCTATCTGATCGGATTCGGTCTGGCCTGGGCCATCGAACGGCACAATTTCGAACGGGACCGGCCGACGAATCCCAGCCGCACCGCCGTGGCCGGTTCCATCATCATCACCATCGTGACGTTTGCGATGAGCAACCTGAGTTTCGTCTCGACCAACACGCCCTTCTCCGGATCCGTGGGGCAGGAGATCTTCTATATTCGCACGCTCGTTGATTTGTGTGGCTATGTCATTCTCGGATCGCAGCAGGAACAATCGAGAGTGACACGTGCGAACGTCGAGCTCAATTCCATCGACGCCAAATTGCAAAGTGAGCACCAGGAATACCTGCAATCCAAGGAAAACATCGAGTCGTTGGGGCGCATTGCCCACGATTTGAAGCACCAAATCACCGCATTGCGAGCCGAAGTCGACCCCGATCATGCGGCTGCCGGCTTCGAACAGCTCGAGGCTTCGGTGCAGGAATACAGCGCACAGGAGCACACCGGCAATTCCGTGCTCGACGTCATTCTGACCTCGAAGGTGAAGGCGTGCGCACAGCAAGGTATTACACTTACGACAGTGGCAGACGGCAAGCTGCTAAGTGACATGAGCTCGATGGATATCGCCACGCTTTTCGGCAACGCGCTCGACAACGCCATCGAGGCGGCCTCGCAGGTCAAGGAACCGGAACGGCGGCTTATCAAGCTCGCGCTATACGCACATGGACAATTCACAGTCATCCGTGTCGAAAACTACTACGAATCCGCCTTGGAAACCGACGCCCAAGGCGAGCTGCGCACCACCAAAACCGATCAACGCGCCCACGGCTACGGCGTGAAATCAATCAAGCACATCGCCGGCCTCTACCACGGCAACGTCACCATCAAGGCCCGCGACCACTGGTTCATCCTGACCGTTTTGCTGCCGCGGTGAATCAGGCGTAAGTATCTGCACAGAATTCCGTGGAATCAGATCACGGTCATTTGACTGTGTGATGACAATGTTTGGGCGAAAAATCGCCAATCACGTTTTCTGTCGACCAGCCTTCGTAATCGGTAAAACCGAGATCAAAAATTTTGCAATCAACCATGCCGACGAATAATCAAATCCTCTTGTAAACCCGTTGGCGGCTTTTGGGCTTGCCGATGGGTTCGACCTTCTGTTCCTGAATCAACCTACGAAGTTCGCGGCGGACCGTTTCTACCGATTTGCCCGTCTGCCCTGCCAACTCACGGGTGGATATGGCGTCATTTTTAGGTATCAACGCCAGCAATTGACCATCAGCACGAATCTGCCGTTTTGTAGCGGACGGAACCGAAGTGTCTTGCGGCTCCGAGTCGGATTCGGAATCTATCGAGAACCTATTAAAGTAATCCTCCAGATCCTCCTTGCTTACTGGCTCTTGCACATCATCTACAGATAATCGCTGAGTTGCCGACGTAGATAACCGATGAGTCGGCGCTTTAGTAGGCCTTCGATGAATTGCCATGCGCTCAATCACGATATCCTGACGCCAGAATATGACCTTGAACCAATCCGCGGAGGCCCTGAACTCCAGCCTCAACCCATTCGTTTTCTTCGTTTCCCGCTTCACCAAAGGTATTCCCGCCCCTTGGCCTTCTACGGTCGTTCCGTCCCCACGGGAAAACGGCACATCCTGCATCAATTGAATCAACGCGGTATTGCGGCATTTCGATTGGCCATCATCGATGTTCTCAAGCGTTTTGCCGCCCCAAAGACCGCCCGGATTGGTGACTTCCACACGGTCAGGTGACTGTGTGAAATGACCGTCATCGTATGGTCAATGACCGTCACACTGCTCATCGACAGCGCCGACGGAATATCCCGATAACACACAAGTCGGCAAATAGGTTATCCACAATGGCGGAATTCCGCCAATCGTGTTTTCCTATCTACCGACTTGCATCGCTTTATAACGTCAGCACCGCACTTAGCGGCACCACGGCCCATTTACTTTTCAGCCTTGTCGCCCTTCTTGGCGGGGGCGATCCACCACTTCAGCAGCGGATAGCTGATGATGACGGCCAGCAGCGTGTTGACCACTGAGGCGAGGGTGGAGGAAATGGCGTCGTTCCAGCCAAAGCCCTTGCACAGCGTGGTGATGTAGCCGGGCAGAAGCAGGCCGCAGACCACGATGATGACGGCAAGAATCGCGTATTTCCAAGCCGCCGACTTGAAGCTGGCGTCAGACTTGAATACCCACTTCATCTGCACCACGAAGTTGACGGATTGCGCGAGGATTTCGGCGATGAGGAAGGTGAGGAAGCCGCCGAGGCCGTTGGAACTGGGCTTCGAGTAGTTGAAAATGAGGAAGCTGAACGGCTGGGTCATGTGCAGGGCGTGCACGAACAGGGCCGTCAGCACCCATACAGCCACGAAACGCGTGATGGTCGAGATGTTCGAAAGCACATTGAACTTGATGAATTCCCACAGGTTCGGATACTTGTTGATCAGGCGCTTGCAGGCGGCGATGAAGCCTGTGCCGTCGTTGGCCGCGGTCGCAGCAGTTTTATCAGATTGGGATACGTCCTTGGAGACCGACCTAAGGGTGCGGACGGAAGACTCAGTCACGCTTCCAGCAACCACAGAACCATTGACATCCCCAGCTTTATCAGCCCCTCCGCCAAGCTTGGCAAGGCCAGTGTCCCCCAGATTCTGTGCGTTGATTGGTGTCTGTGCAGATTGCTTGCTCATTTGTTTTCAAGCTCCTTCGCTATACGCTTGTTGGCCGAGATATTGCGGAAATAACCAGCGATGAACGAGCCGATACCGCGGAAGGTGTGGCCGTTCGCGATCTTGACGACGGCCTGAACCATCGCCGAATCAATCATGCCCTGCGTCATCTTGCACATCGCGCGCGGCGGCATGTTGAGGATGAAGAGCATATTGAGATCCGGCTGGCCGGTCTTCTGTCGGGTTTTGGCCTCGCGCCTGGCAAGCGTTTTGGCGACCGTGCGGGCTACGAATCCACGGGAATCCGCCCACGATGAGATCGGGTCGTTCTCGCCGAAAACGGTGGTCTTGCCGGGCGCGACAACGCCATGGCCGAAGAGAGCGGTCATTTCGTTGTCGGTGACGTCCTTGACCTGCCCCTTGAGATAGTGGCCAAGCACCGGATTCGGCGGGCACAAATCAATGTCGCCTTGAATCATCTGAGTGACGGAAAACGGCAGGTTCTCAACGCTGTCACCGACCAGAATCTCACGTTCGCCGGTCTCGGTTTTCCATGTGCCGGGCACGACGTCGTAATGACGGAACGTATAGCAATCGAATGGGATCGTGACCGTCTTGGTCTCATGAGCGTCAAGGAAGACCTTCCTAAAGCCTTTGAGCTCACGGTCGGGGCGCATCGCGCCTCCCTTCGGGCCGCGGACATACATCTGGGCGACGGTGGCGCCGGGGACATCAGAATCATTGGTGACGGTGAACGTGACGCCTTTTTCGTCGCTAGACAAGCCCGAATAGGTGAACGTGCTATAGCTCAGGCCATAACCGAACGGGAAGCGTACGGGCACGCCGGCGGTCTCGTAATAGCGATAGCCGACGAACGGGCCTTCGCGGTAGATGGCGTCGCGACCGATGGCCGGGTACCAGCCGGAGCTGGGGGCGTCCTCATATTTGAGCGGCCAGGTTTCGGCGAGATGGCCGGACGGATTGACCGCTCCGGTGAGCACACGCGCCGCGGCGGAAGCCCCGGCCTGGCCGGAAAGCCCTATATAAAGGAGCGCGGAAACGTCATCGAACCACGGCAATTCGACGGGGGAACCAGAGACCAGCACGATAACCACCGGCTTGCCAGTAGCTGTCAGCGCCTTCACCAGCTCGTTCTGGCCTTGCGGAATGGCCATGGTGGAACGATCGAGCCCCTCGGATTCGCTGCGTTCGTCAAGGCCGACGACGGCAATAATCACATCGGTGGTGTCGGCAGCGGCCAATGCGACGGCATCCTCGACCAGGACGCTGTTCTTGCCGCCGTGACGCTCGTAGCCCTGCTGGTAACCGGCGACTTCGACACCATCGATCTTCTTGAGCTCGTCAAGCAGGTTTTCTTCCCTCGTCGCGTTGACCTTAGATGAGCCAGAGCCTTGGAAACGCGCTGTTTTTGCCATGTCGCCGATCACCGCGACGCGAGTACCATGTTGCAACGGCAAAACGTGGGTGGAAGGCTCCACACCAGCCGCCAAAGTTGGATCAGCTGAATTAATCCGATTATCCGAATCCGATACGGAACCCATGGCCTTCCCGTCACTTGCAGCACTTGACGGTTTGACCTGCCTTTGAGTGTCAGCTTTCTGACCGGCGCCGCCCGCCACATCATCGGCTTGCGAAATACCATCGTTCGATTTGTTTGCATTACCAGTATTGGCACTTGACAAGCCGGATACCACATCGTTCTTGAGCAGCACAGCGGTATTTTCAGCGACATGACGGGCAACCTTGTGATGATCTTCGGCAATGTCATCGCTCAACAAATCATCGCGGCCGACACCGTTGAAACGCGTGCGTTCCGCAAGTTTGGCGACTTCATCAGCACGGACATTGAGATCAGCTTCGGACAACGTTCCGGCCTTGACCGCGCCGACCAGCTCGCGCACGGAAGTGTATCCAGGTGCCGGCATTTCCAGCGTTCCCCCGGCCTTCACCGCGGCGACGGCGGAGTTTGAACCGCCCCAATCGGAGATGACCGCACCATCGAATCCCCACTCCTGACGCAGGATTTCAGTGAGCAGATGCTTGTTTTCATGGGCGTATGTGCCGTTGATCTGATTGTACGAGGTCATGATGGCCCAGGGACGTGCCTCACGGATCATAATTTCGAAGCCAGTCAGGTACAGCTCGCGCAACGTACGTTCGTCGACCACAGAATTGGAGGCCTGCCGACGCAGCTCCTGACTGTTGGCCGCGAAATGCTTGGGGCAGGAGGCGATGCCGTTGCTTTGAATCCCCTTGACAAGGCCCGCCGCCATGTGCCCCGCAACCTGCGGATCTTCGGAATAATACTCGAAATTACGGCCGCAAAGCGGATTGCGCTTGATGTTCAGGCCGGGCCCAAGCAGCACATTGACATCGAGGTCGTGCGCCTCGCGCCCCAGCGCCTTCCCCACTTCCTCGGCGAGCGCCGGGTCCCAAGAATTGGCCACAGTACCGGAGGTAGGAAAACAGGTCGCAGGTTTAGACGCCCCGATACCAAGGTGATCGCCCGCACCGAGCTGACGACGCACGCCGTTGGGGCCATCGCTCATCACGAAACTCGGAATTCCGGCCCGTTCATTGCCGCGCGAGTCCCATTCGGACGCGCCGGAAAGCAACGCCGCCTTCTCCGTAACCGAAAGCTCTTCAAGTTTCATGATTCTCCTTACACAAAATTTTTATTATGCCGTCATCCCACTTTGGCTTTGAGCTCGCCCGCTTTTCAGCACAGCGCCAGTAGCACATATATGCTGCACCGCACAGCCTTTGCCGCACTGCATACGATCCACTACTGGCATTCCTATTAAATCAATAATTCAACTCACCCTACCTGTCGGTAACCTAAGTTGTCGTTTCGTTCGCACAAATGGCGTTCTCTCAATGTGTTGCGATTAAGATGCCTGAACAGAATGGGCAGTATCCGCATACATATAGGATATTCGCCCATCCCGTTCAGGTTTCTGTTCAATGTCGCTTATCAATCTGGTCGGCTGTTAACCGATCAGCCAGCTATCAGCCCCGGCGCCGTGAACGAGAAAGCGCCAAGCTGATTCCGGCAATGGCAACTGCAGCCACCACAACTGCGATAACACCCAGCACACCGGCACCGGTCCGGGCCAACGGAGTTTTCGACTCTGCAGCGGACTTCTGAGCCTGATCGCCATTGTTCTTCGCATTGTCCGATTCTCCAGGATTCTGTGAAGGAGCGGATACCGGGGCTTTATTGCCGCTATTGTCCGATCCCCCAGGCTCCTGGCCATTGCTATTGCTGACTGCAGGAGCAAGGACGAACTTGCTATACGGCATAAGGGTTACAGGCCCGACCAGTCCGTATGCCTGCGTATCTCCATTATGCTGCTCTGCGGTCACCTGATTACGCAACGTCGTCGCCACAGTGACATCGATGGAATTATCGCCCTTCGTCAACAGCTTGGTGACATCCCAAATGCGCCCTGCCACAGAGTCAGGAGCCACTTGCTTACCATTGACAGACACCGAGATGGCAGCATTGTCGACTTCTCCCAGATTCAGCCGAACACCACGATCAGAAGCTATCCAATCGTCGCCCAAGTTAAAGGTCGTATGATAGGTGCCCACACCGGAAACCGTCTGCAAACCGGAGATCTTACGCCAGTCACCCAACGGAGCCTTACCGTCGAATACCTGCTTCTTGCCATCTGACCCCCAACGTTCCACCTTGAGGTTCCAATCGGTCAACGAACGCGAAGCGGGGAGCTTGGCATCAGGTTGTGAACCTTGGCTGCCGTCGCTCAAGGTATACGACAGGGCCGTAACAGGCCCAGTCGGAGACTGAGGCTGGACATCACGCTCGAATTGGAGTGAACCGTCGCTCTGAGCTTCGACGCGATCGGCGTTGCTCTGCGTGACATGGCGGGTTGGCGCCGCGTGCTTGGCCACGGCGATGACTGCAGTCTCACGGCCAGACAATTTCACAGGCACTTCAGTACGGCCACTTTGCGTATGATAGCTGGCCATAGGAGCAATGTTGCCATCCCACAAATTGTAGGTATATGGAGAGCCGTTGCCGACGAATCCGGCATCGAATGAAACCGGGGAACCAGACGCATTGTAGAGATAGTAGTAGTCGGCTGCATCAGTGCTTCGACGTTGCGTATACACGCGGCTCGGAGTGGACCATTGTGCAGCAGGCTGTGCGCCAATAGCTCTCAAGCCATTGATCGTGGAAGCCTGGTTCGGTACCTGCGTCACATTCGGCAGGGCAAGCATGGAAGCAACCGCAGCCTTGACCCTTGCGTCATCAGAAGAGGCATTGGCATAGGAAATGCCAGCAGCAGGCGTGGAGCCTACGAAAACGACGCCTAAACCAGCCTTAGCATGTGCAAGAATGGACTCAGCCACATCGGCCGGCATCGAACGCTGATCAATCACCAAGGTCTTGTAGGAAGGGCCATTCGGATAGAGTGTAGCGGTGCCCTTTCCGGCAGCATTATCGCGAATGCCGTCCGGATCGACGTATTCAATGGTGAAGCCTTGATCTTCCATGGACTGTGCGTCATAGTAGGACTTCATCTTCGCCGGACGAGCAGGCGTTGCCGCTGACGGCAGGAATGCATCAGGCTCATACACCGCGACATCAACCTGCGGCTTTCCTGTTTGCAGAACCATCGTTCCACGGCCCCAATAATCATTGAGCGGCTTGAAGGAATTCCACTGTGGGAACGTCTTGGAATTCCAAGATTCGCCCACAAGCGACCCAAACGCAGCGTCACCAGGCCACTTAGCCGAATCAGTCTGATAGCTTGTGCCGTGCAGAATCGGACGAGTGGTACCAGCGGCCCATTCCTTGTCCATGATGCCCTTGTAGTCGGCCAGGGTACGCACATACGTACCAGGCTGGGCTCCAAGTTCGTCGGAGATCTCGTTGCTGCCGCCCTGATGCGAACCACTGGCGACGAAACGATGGTGATCAAGTGCAAACCGCCAAGTATCAGGCGTCGATTCGAGATCATAAGGCACCACATCGCCGGCGTTGAAGGACTCATCGTCAGCCAGGCCACCGTGCTCGGCCACACTACGTGCCGAACGAATGGTATTGAGATCCATACCGAACGCAGGCTGCGCACGATACTTCACTCCAAGCTGCTTAGCCAGATTAGACATAGGGGTGAGGTGCTCATCGATATAGAGGTCGGAAATCAGCTCATAGTAATCGTTACGCAGACGCTCGCCGTTGCCGTTCGAAAGATCGAAATCAGCAGTCGGACGCGTGTCGGGAACCCAGTAATGGTTCATACCCTGTTGATACATCAATGGCAGATACTTGGTAATGTCATAACCACGACGGGTCTTGAACTGTTGAGCCATGGCGTCATCCCAGAACAGGCCTTCGGCGTCGATTTCAAGCGAATCTTCAAAGGCCGAGTAGCCGACCTTCGCAAAATCAGCCTTGGCCTTCGGCGAGAACTGTTCCTTCTCGACATAGTCGATGGCCTTTTCAATCGCCTCATGGTTGAAGTGATCATGGGCCTTCTTCTTCGAACTCCGTTGCCAGAACCCGAACAGAATCCAGTTGCCGTCAGTCGGGGCAGTCCAGTCAATGGAGCCTGCAGATGCCTGTGAAGTCAGGTCGATCAGCGAATCCGGATCAAGAACAGTACTGGTGGTTGGAGGGGTGTTCACCGTCGTGACCGCAGGCCCTGGCTTGACTACCTTGGCCGCCGTGACGGCGACCAGCTTGCCACCACGGGTGTTGGTCGGGTCGTCATAAGGCTTCGGCACCGCAGCGTTAAACGTCGCACCAGCGGCCACATCCGTACGCCCATATTGCAGCTCCTGCAAATCAAGATTGGTACCCTTGGACGTATTCGGCGTGCTTAACGGCCATCCGGCACCGAGCGTAGTGTCCACTTGGATTCCAAGCTTTTGGCCTTCCTCAAGCGCGGCTTCAAAATTCTTGCGCTGCGTTTCAGTTGCCCAATACTGATCGCCATACGCAATTTCGACACGGCCGAAACCGGCCTTGGCAATGGCGTCAAGCTGCTGACGAGTCTGGTCCTCGCTCAGATTGCCATGCTTGTCATGCAGGAAAGAGAACTCCGAACCGAACCACCAACGTGTGCCCGGACGGGCATTTGCCGGAGGATTATTGAAATCCGCTTTGCTTATCATGCCGTTGGGCAATACAAACGTATTGTCAGAAGGCGCCGCAGTAGCCGATCCCCCCAAACCAAAAGCAGGCACGAACATCGCAACAGCCGCAACAGCCGCTGTCACGCTTTTCGGCACCCTGCCAGATTTCCGTGGCTTACGATGCACTACATTATGCATATCGTAACTTCTTTCTGTCTATTTTTGTTTCTAAAAAACCGACAGACCCTGCAACCCGGCATAAACACCAAGGAAGAATCGAATCTGTCGGCACACTTTCGATAGTGACGCTGCGGTAACTTGCACGGTTGCCGCAGACACCTGTAACAACAAATCAAATCAATAATCAGGATATTGAATTTGCCATCACGTTTTAGGAATTCACAACTCAAACATTTGAGATGTTGCTGGCGACGGGTGAAAATCCCAGCCCGTCACCAGCAATCACCAAATTTCACTAAGGTCAGCAATAAACCTCTCTGGCCTTATATCTCACCTCTATTCCTTATGATCGTCACTTGCGTCAACGGAGACAGTGGCCTCCCCGCTTTTACGACGACGCATGTACCGCATGATGGTAAGAACCTCGAGGCCGATAACCAAGACAGCCGTCACGGCCCAGACCACATACATGGCCACACGCCATGCAGGAACCGGATCCTTCGGCTCGCCCTTCTCATATACCCAGCTGTTAACCGTGGTGTAGAGGATGTTCTTGGTAGCCTGACGCATCGCGATGACCGAAGTCGCGGACTTGTCGGAGATGTGGTTATTGACATTCATGGTCGCAAGCATTGCGTCATTACCATTACGGATCTCGCGGTTGCCTTCCTGGAAGATCTCGGAGCTGCCGTAATAATCCGTGATGACAAAGCCGTGGAAGCCCCATTCATCGCGCAACACCTTATTCAGCAATGCCGAATTCGCGCCGCAATAGGTCGGGCCGATGTAATCGAATGCCGACATGGCACCGCTCGCTCCACCGTCCTTTACGCTCATTTCAAACACCTTGAGGTAGATCTCACGGATCGACTGCTCATTGGCCCATTCGCAAAGCATGTTCAGACGGTTGGTCTCCTGCTCGTTCATGGCAAAATGCTTCATGAAGGAATAGACACCATGCTGCTTCGCAGCCTTGATTTCCGTAGAAGCCAAGACACCCGAAATAAGCGGATCTTCCGAGAAGTACTCGAAGTCACGGCCGCCGAACGCGGAACGATGAATATTCATGGAAGGCCCATACCAACCGGAGATATGCATCTCACGAGCCATTTCACCGAATATATCACCATACTGGCGAGCCAGATCGCGATTCCATGTGCACGCCATAGAAGTGGCCGTCGGGAAACCGATCGATCCGGTCTTGGTGAAGTTGTTGTTCAAAGCGGCAGGACCATCGGCATCGGTCATTTGGACCTTGCCGATCGACTTAATCGCAGGGGTGTTGTAGCCAGCCATAGCGATGAGGTTGTCCATATCGCCAAACGTCAGCTGGTCAAGCAGCTTGTCCCATTGAGGATCGTCGTAGGACTTACCACGCAGAGCAGCCAGACGAATGTTGTTCTTCGCGCCGGTGGTAGGCATCTTGTCGCTGGACTTGTTGTGATCCGCGACCTTGTAATTGCCATTGTTGACGAACTTGGCCTTGTTCTTGTCGCTCATCGCCAATGACGCAGGACGAGCGGTCGCCTGGGCATAGTTCGCAAAGTGGCCGGCACGCGAAAGATAGTTGACATCGCTGGCCGCGTCATCGAACTGATTGGTCGCAGCAACCTTGTCACCGCTATGCGTATTCGACTTCGTATTATACGTAATGGTTGAAGGAATGTTCACCGTTTGAGAATCAACGACGTGATGGGAATCGGACTGCAGAGAAATGCCGTAGTCGCCCTTCTCCAACACATAAGACTTGGCCTTCTTCTGATCGTAGGAAGCCATATCGGAATCCTTGAAGGAAATCTTGACAGTTTGCGAGGCACCCGGCTTGATATCTTTCGTCTTCGCGAATGCAGCCAGATTCGTTGAGGCCTTCTCGATGCCACCTTCGGTGTACGGAGGATCGTAATAGACTTCGACGGCGTCCTTACCGGCCTTGTTGCCAGTGTTCTTCACCGTGACGTCGAACGAGATCTTGCCATCGCTATGGGAGACTTTGCCCATCTTCTGCTCGAACTTGGTGTAGCTCAGGCCATAGCCGAACGGATACTGCACCACGTCGTCGTAATTGATAAGGCCTTCTTTGGAAGCGGTCTCATAGAAGCGATAACCGACGTAAATGCCTTCCACATAGTTGACAAAACTCGGGGTCAGCGTCTGCTTGAACAGCGAGCTGGTCCTCTGGAATTCAGGTACGTTATTGTAGGTGAAGTCACCAAAGTTGTTGAAGTACGGAGTCTTCTTCAGATCCTTGACAAACGTATCCGGGGTCTTTCCGGAAGGATTGGTCTTACCGGCGAGAACATCACCAAGAGCTGTGAAACCGGTCTGACCGGCAGGAGGGCACCACACAACCGACTTGATTTGCGGGTATTCCTTCAGAAAATCAAACTGTAGCGCGTTGGCACCGTTATAGACGAAAGTGACCTTTGAGAAGTTCTTGGTAACCATTCCCAGCAGATCTTTTTCGGTCTTGCTGAGTTGCAGGAAATGCTGACCAGACTGGAAATCCTTGTAATCCTTGGAATTATCCTTATGGCTGGCGGTCTTCGCCGACATGTCGGTCGGCAGATCAGAACCCTCACCACCGGTTCGGGCGATGACTACAACGGCCTGATCGGAGAATTTCTTTGCGTTGTCAATGACTCCGCTGGGATATTGGGCAACAGGCACCTCAGGCAAAGACCAATCGGAATGGAACATACCGACTTCAGGCCGCTTCGTGCCATAGCTCGTATACAGCTTGGAAAGTTCGGAATTGGTCTTCAATCCAGCCTTTTGCATACCCTCAAGCATGGAGACCTTCGGATACTGCTTGGACATTGAACCTGAGCCCGAACCTCCATAGATCGGATTGGTCGACGACCAACCGAATACATTGACGTTCTTATTTGACATCGGCAGGTTGGAATCGTTGTTCTGCAGGAGTGTAACAGCTTCCTGCTCTACGGTTTCAGCCAGTTTATTGGCTTTTGTGACAGTGGCAGACGTCAACTCATATTTCTTGGCAGAAGTATTGTTGAGCAATGTCTGCATTGGCCCGACCAGCATCATCGAAACCGAAACGACGATACCGATCAACACAACAAGCCACGACTCGCTGTGTACCAGTTTCCGCGTCCCCACATTCTGCACGGTCTTTTTATTGACCGCAAAACTGATGATGATCGCAGCAACAAGCAGCACACCGATGACTACCAGATATGGTATTAACGAGTGCAAGACTGCGATAACATCAGACATCTGAATCTTCAGCATGTTTCAGTCCTCTCCTTTGTTTCCTCGTACATGAGATCTAGGCAATCGACAACTTTGCCGAAATGTCATATAATCTGCCGATTCTTCCGAAGCGAAGAACTGCCAAATCACTGGCTCATGTTCACTTTCATTGTGCCGAGGAACCTGTGAACTTTCCACAGTTCCACTTAGCCTGTCATTTTTTACGCACATTTTGCCGAGAATTATAGTATTGACTATTTTTTAAAAGTGCATGTCCCAATTTAGATTCAGTATGCCCAAAAAGATTCCAAGTTCTAGAAATAATTAAGCAGTTACGGCACAATCTCCTTAATGTTTAAAAAGGTCACTTATTTTTTTGAACAGGACTTTGTATTCTTTAAATAGGATAATTTATTACTATCAATAAAACGGCTTTCGCGAATATTGTAACGGCAACACCATTAGGTTACGCACTCCCTCCACCCAAGTAGTATTAGAAACATGAGCGACTTGAACGCGTTGGACCTGGAGCCTGGGGAAATTGTCGGCGGATACACGCTGATCTCTCGGCTGGGCGGCGGCGCGATGGGCTCGGTCTGGCGGGTACGCGACGACGGCGGGCAAGTCTACGCCATGAAGATTTTGCGGGATTCGCTCAAAGACGATAGCGAAACCGGCGGGGAAAATTACAACACCGGCGACGAAAACGGCAATTACAATAATACAAATAATCCTTATGCCAACAATTCCGGCGAAGAATCCAGCAACCCGGCAGCACAACACCATCACCACAGCCACGATCCGCACGTCACGGCCCGCGAGCGCATGCGGCGCGAGGCGGTGGCCATGCGCAAAATCCACCATCCAGGCGTCTGCGCCATCGTCGACATGGAGCTTGACGACTCCCTCGCCTTCATCGTCACGGAACTGATCGAGGGCAAGAACCTGCGCGACGATGTGGCGGCGAACGGTCGGTACGTCGGCGACGATTTGCAACGTCTGGCCGCCAAACTCATCGATGCCGTGCGAGCGGTGCACGCCCAAGGCATCATTCACCGCGACATCAAGCCGACGAACGTCATGGTTTCGGCCTCCGGTCCGGTTCTGGTAGATTTCGGCATCGCCATGACCGCCGGCGAAAGCCACGTCACGCGCACCGGCCTGGTGATGGGCACACCCGGCTTCATCGCCCCGGAAATCATCGATGGCGCGGAAAGCAACGAGGCCACCGACTGGTGGTCGCTCGCCAGCGTCATCGCCTTCGCCGCCACTGGCCGGCCCGTCTTCGGCAGCAAGCCGATGATGGCTGTGCTCGAGCGCGAGGCAAGCGGCAACGCCAATCTTTCCGGTCTTCCATCAAATACACGAGAGGCCCTAAGCCGTGCGTTGGACCCCGACCCGGCGAAACGTTGCAGCCCGGATGAATTGCTGAAAGCCATCACGCTCGATGCGCTGAATCCATTCGAAAACGGCGAGCTGGATGACGACGGAAGCGGCACTATCGGAATCATCAATAATGGTGCGACCGGGCTCAACAGCGGATTGGGCAATAGCTATGGCAACGGCGATAGCGGTAGCGACAACAACAGCTACGGCGGCAACAGCGCCAACAAAGCAAATAGAAACAACCACAACGGCATCGACAACAGCACTCAGGCGGCGATGCCCCCTTTTGGCCAAATCCTTCCGCGTAACCGGCAGTCGCAATTCCAAAGTTCTTCTTCCGCGACCAATACAGATATTCCCAGCAATCCGCGAGCTTCATGGACCGATGACATTCCTACGTTTGCCGCGCCGGACAGTCAGGCCGACGCAGAACCGGCGGCGCGACAACCCCGCCAAATCCGTGGTTCGACGCGAGCGATGCCGGTTGCCTCTGCCGCAAGCGCGCAAGCCGGAACGTCAAACGGCCTATGTGGCCATAACCAACCATCAACAAAGCCAGCGATCCGAGGTACCGCTGCTTCGAGTGAAGAAGCGACCGAAACTCTACCAGCCCCTTCGCTCCAAGACCTGACTGCGACTTCCGCAGTGACGCAAAACAGCAGAGACGACGGCGGCGCGACGGCCACATTGCCGCTCGACACCGCCCCAGCACAAAACCTCGATCCGACTTCACCGCTGCCCGCCTCGGCCTTATCAGCCACACAGGCCGCGGAAGATGGCACCATGCCGCTTGCCCTCGCCCCGACCACGCAGATGCAGCAACCCGGTTTATCCCGGCAACAGGCCCAGCCCACACCTTACGACGCAAACGCTCCTTATATATATGGTCAGTCGAGCGCGCAGGCAGAGTCCCTGCCACAATCCACACTCCAAGCGTCAGAACCGGCGGAGAACTTCGCAAATCTCGAAAGCCCAGCGAACGCAAGACGTGGCAAACTTCTGTCACGTTCCATACTGCCGCTGTGCCTTCTGACGATTCCACTTGCGCTGCTTTCAGCGACCATACCCGTGGTTTCGATATGCTGCGCGATCGTCCTGATTTGGTTCTTCCTGACGCTCGGATACAGCGAAGAAGCACAACTCGATCGCGAGGCTCGCCATAACGGTATCCGCAAAGGCGGCGACGTGGCCCTGCGCGCGGTAAGCCTGCCTTGGCACTTGGTTGAAGCGTTGCTTTTCACCATCCCGCGCGCATTACTGCTCTTCGTCATCGCCGGCGTGGGGCCGGTGGTGGTCAATCTCGTCTCAGGATTTCCTACGCACATGGTCACGTTGGCGATTGGCTCATGGCATATGCCTTTGCCCCTACCCGCCGACTTTTCGCTTTCGTATTCGAGCCTGTCGCTGGCGATATTCATGGTCGTCGCCTGGCTACTCACCGTTTTCGGCCCCAAAACAAAGGTGCTGCGCATCGGTGCCGGCCGCCTAAGAGGAGCCCATTACCCTGCTGAATCCCATACGCCACAACGAAAGACTTCCCTGCTCGGTCAAGGCGGCCAAGGGGGAAACGAATATCTTGGTTCAGCGGACGAAGCCGACGATACCGACGAGGCAGGGGACTTCGACGGCGGCAATGCCAAGAAGCGGCATCACACCGGTCGCTGGACGCTGTGGGCCATATGGGCGATTGTCACGATCCTGGCGCTGGTATTGTTGCTTTCCAATCATCAAATCAATTGGATTCCCCTCCCCACGCCACAGCTATGAACTTATGCGCGAAGGCACATATCCAAACCCGATCATTCAAAAAGTGCAACCCCGCAATTCCGCCATTCCCTGTTTAAATACCCTCGTTTGGGTGTGTGCGAATTTTGACATATGTTCCAAAAGCGCAAGACCTGTTCACCAGAAGACTATTTCATCCACCCATAAGGGCAAAATGTATTCAATATGAAGTTTGCTTGAGTACACTTGCTACTTTGGTCACCATAACGTCGGGAAACCGGCGATTGACATCATTTTGCAATACAAAGAGGGGCACATGGCACAGCAGGGCAATAAGAAAGCGCAAAAACGCCAGACACGGGCGAGACGCAGGGCTGAGGAAGAGGCGCTGCAAAAGGCACGTGAAGAAGCCGCGGCCAAGGAACGCAAGCAGCAGACCATCATCGGTGCCATCGTCGTCGCCGTCATCGTGGCACTTGTCGCCGTCATTGCCATAGTCGCCGTGCGGTCGATCCACAAAAAGGCGGAAGCCGACAAGGTTACCGCCGACGCCTCGTATACTGCATTGCAAAACGTGAAGGTCAAGCCCGAGTTCGCCGATGACAAGGGCGGCATCCTGATTTCCAAAGACGGTTACGGTAAGAAAATCGCCAAAGTGCCGACCGTCGAGTTCTATATGGATCCCCTTTGCCCCGGTTGCGGCTCGCTGCATCGCCAGGTCGACACTGACCTTGACAAGCTGGTGGACTCCGGCCAGATCAACCTTGTCTATCACTTCATGAACTTCCTTGATCCGGATTCGACCGACCAGTATTCCACCCGCGCCACAGGGGCCGTACTTTACGTTTCCAGCCACGACCCGAGCACCCAGCACCTGCTCGATTTCGTCAGCAATCTTTACAAGAAGGACTTCCAGCCCGGAGAAGGCCCTGATTACAAACCGACCAGCAACGCCCAGATCAAGGCACAGGCGATTGCCGCTGGCGTTCCCCAAGACGTCATCGACAAGGCGTTCGGCGGCACATACAACAAGTGGCTCGAAGCCACCTACAATTACACCATCAAGCGCAAGGATCTGCAGAACGATTCCGGGCAGATGAGCACTCCGACCGTCACCATCAACGGCAAGCTCATGAATATGTCCGAGGTCACCCAGTCGGGGCTCACCCAGCAGCAGGCGATCCTGAAATCGCTGGGCATCAGCGAATCGCAGGTCGGCAAAGAAGGTGTCTTGCCGAAGATCGGCACGGGGGCGCCAAAGCCTCTGAAGTAAAAACAGCGGGCTGATTCGCTGAAGGCCGGCGGCAGATTCGAACGTGATCTGTCGCCGGCCTTTTGCTATGCGAATATTGCCGAATGCCCTCTTCGTCGGGGATTCCTACCAGAAAGCTTCATTAGACCAACCTTGTTGGATAGCTCTGCCAAAAGGAATCAACACCAGATGTGTCAGGCGGAGGGTTGGGACTTGGGGAATGTAGGACTGCCGTTCGAACCGATGGCCGGCTGTGCGCCAACCCTGCCGATGGCTTCGTTGCTCAAACCGATCGACTGCAGAATCGCCACCTTATAGGTGAGTCCGATATCGCTGATCCCTGAAATATCAAGCATTTTGCCGTTGATGACGACGACGGGGGTCGTGAGTTTGCCTTTGAACTGACCGGCTATATCCTTGAGCTCCGGGCGGCGCAACGTATATTGCGCGGCGGCGGCAAGCCAAGGTTCGTATTCATTGCCGAACGCTTTGGCCGCAATACCTGCAGGCACGCCCGACGTAACGGCTTGCTGCTGGAGCTGTGCGTTGCTTACCGGCTTGTAGTTGGCTGCCTCTTCGGGCTGAAAACTATCAGAATGGATATTGGTAAGGAAATCCAAAAGATGATCTGGATTGGGATCGTAGCTTGAGATATAGGCAATGGCATTATCAGCACGTGACGAATAGTGATCGGTTGACATACTGTCGAGGAACGTCACCGGATGAACCTCAAGATTGATCTGACCGGAGTCCAGCAACGCGCGGAACGTCGAATCCATTTGCTGGTGAAGTACTGCGCATCCGGGACACATCGGGTCGGTATAGAGTTCAATGGTCGGGGCGTTCGGCGCCTTCTTGCCGTAACCGACTTTCGAGAAGAGGATACCACCCTTATCGTTAGTGTACTTGGGCTTCAGCTTGACTTTTTGCAGGCTGCTATACGCCTGATCCTCAGTGATGTTCTGCGCCGCATTGCGCTTGGCAATGGAATGATAACTAACCAATCCGATTACCACGATGAAAACCATGACGACAATGAAGGCAATAAACCCGACAATACGGCGCTGCCTGCGTTCCTTGGCTTGCTGGGCCTTGCGGGATTGGATCAGCAAGTCCCCCGCATCGGCACCACCATACCAAGAAGTGGCCGCCTGGGCGTAGCCATTGCCTGTATGCCGAGCCATACCCCATCCTCATCTGTCATTATTTGCGCTAGCAATGCTGTCCACTGGCCGACGCAATGAGTGTACCGACCTGTCACGTATTAACATTGCCACTCTCAACAAGTTGTATGGCATCCCCCCAAAAAGTGCAACACCAACCACAATGTGCGAGAAGCAGCTTTTAAAGGATATAACACTTGTTAAAATGCAGCCGAATTATGCATCGCTTAGCGGAATCGTTTTGCACAAAACGAAAGCATAATTCGTATGACGTAAAATTATTTTCTCCTGTTTAATTGTCTTTTATTAACAATCAGCAGCTATCAATATTCACTACAGGTAGCCAAACGATGTCTACGTATAACATTTCACCTTTTTAATTCTTCTCTCCTTTGTTTTTGGCCGTGATACATATCACACAACTGACCCTATTCTACATGCTTCCAACTTTTTAGCGAAATCGACACTTATGACTAAATTCTCACAGCTTTGCATATTGGCCTAATCGAGACATGCTGCTAAAATAAGAGTCTGTCTGGTTTTGTCGGATACGATTGAAGCCAACGCCTCCTTAGCTCAGATGGCCAGAGCGGCCGCCTTGTAAGCGGCAGGTCGTCGGTTCGATCCCGACAGGAGGCTCACCGGTACGATGTTGCGGTGACAGACGATGTAATTGTTTTGTAGTTGAAGTTGTTTGTGCAGTAGTTGTTCGCGGTTGAGGCGGGCAGTGCGCTTCAATCGAAGCAGTAATGAACTGATGTAAGGCCCACGAAGGTGGGTTGTGTGCGTTGTGGCGGTTCGTAAACCTTACGTCCACAACGTTTCCGGCGTGAAGGAGGCGCCGACGGTATTACTCTTGCTCGAGTAAGTAAGCGTTGTCTCCTCTTCTATATGAGGGCAACGTCCAAGGGCGAAACTTCCCCCAATTTGCTTCGCCCTTTAGGGGCGGGAATATCCCCTTCTCTCCCGCCCCTTTTCCCTTTTTCAAAGCCTTTAGCCCCAAGGGAGAAGCATCTTTTTTTTCGGTCTGCTTTAACGCTTTCCCTACGGCATTCATTGCGTGTGACAACTATCGATGCACTTTCTTTGCAAAATCTTGACTCTATAGCCTAATTACGTATTGCACCCTTTAAGGTTGACCCGATAGACTATAGACTTGGATCGAACACAGGCATGGTAAGCATGCCGGAATTGCTTCAGGGGGTTTGGATGGCACGTCGATGGACTCCACGACGTTTTGTCACTTTGCGCAGGATTCGCGTTGCGATTTGCGTGGCGGCGGTGTTGCTGGTCAGCATCATCTTTTTCGCGATCACCGCGCGTAAAACGGTGGCCTTGACGGTCAACGGGGAGACCAAAACCGTCACGACCTATTCCGCAAGCGTGCCCAGATTCCTTGAGTCGCAAGGCGTCAAAACGAAAACGCACGATTTCATCGATTCCTCAAACGACAAGGCCGGTCTCGTCAATCACGACGTGGTCACCGTGCACAGCGCCTACCAGACCACTATCAACATCGAAGGTCAGGATGTCCCCTTCTGGACCTACGCCACCAGCGCCGACCAACTCCTCGGCTTCTTCAAAGCGGGCGATCAGAACGCGGCGAAAGTCTCGGTGAACGTCGGCAACGTCTACAACCAGCTAACCGGCGGCTTCGTCATCAACAAGGCCGGTCCGGTTACGGTGATCGCCGATGGCAAAACCTCGATTGCACCAAACGGCAAGCTCACGGCTGCCTCGATCCTCGATTCCAAGAACATCACCATCGGCAAGGACGATCGCGTCAGCGTCAGCGAAGACAACGGGCAGACCATCCTGCGCGTCCAGCGCGTCACCCACGGCCAAGAAACGAAGAACGTCGTGTTGCCGTTCTCGACGCGAACCGTGGTCGATGCCAGCCTGCAGCCCGGACAAAGCGAGGTCCGCCAGGCCGGCCAAAACGGCAACAAGGAACAGATTTACGACGTCACCTACGTCGACGGTCAGGTCGAGACCTCAACGCTCAAGTCCGAGACCGTTACGCAAGTTCCCGTCGATCAGATTGTGGCTGTAGGGCCTGCGGCACCGGCCCCAACGCCTGCGCCCGCACCTTCGACAGGTACCGGTACCGGCGCGGACAGCGGTAATAGCGGCGATGATAATAACGGCGGGTCCAGCAGCAACAACGGTACCGGCTCTGAGGCAAACAGCGGATCAAGCAGCAGCAACGATTCAAGCAAAGACAAGACCGACAACTCGAACAAGAACCAGGACAAGGATTCCAGCAAGGATAATTCCAACAACCTGACGCCATCCATCCCAGCACCTTCAACTCCGTCGCAACAGCCCAGCCAGCCGACGACCCCGTCCAAGCCAGCACAGAAGCCGCAACAGCCCAGCCAACCATCGCAGCCTTCGGTCCCTGCCCCCGCTCCGACTCCCGCCCCAACGCCTGCACCTTCTCCCACACCTTCCGGTCTTTGGCATCCAACACCAGAAGCGGCACAAATCTATGCCCAGGGGGCAGCAGCGCAATATGGATGGACCGGGCAGCAGTGGAAGGATCTGGTAACTCTTTGGAATAAAGAGTCTGGCTGGCGCTGGAACGCAGGGAGTCCTTACGCACCATATGCTTATGGCATTCCGCAGTCCATGACGTACACCAATTACAACGGCATACCAAATTACAACTCGATGCAGGAATATGGCTCAGATTGGCGCGATAACGGAGCTACACAAATCGCATGGGGCTTGAACTATATCAAAACCCACCTCAACTACGGCAATCCTTCGCACACCTTAGAGATATGGTATTCAAGATGTCCCGCCAATACACCAGGCGTTGGCGGCTGGTATTAAATCATTGAAATTCAGGTCCGAACCGACATCAGCATTCAGGTCGGCGCAAACCCAAGGTACATTCAAGCTAGCTTCCAGTCATGTACTACGCATTCAAATCACCGGCAAACTGCCGCCGGCAATATGCTGCAGCACAGCCAACGATAATTGAAAATCTCGTGTTTTCATTACAAACGTCAGCTGCAGTTAACCTTCACCTTCCCGAATCCAAAAGTGTCAGATATAACTTACTTTCCCCTACTTATCATACGAAATGTAAGTTATACCTGACACTTTTGCTATTTTCATCATCAAATTTCAGGTGTAGCTAAAACTTATAGATATAAAACACAAAATATCAGTTATATCTTACGATTTCGTATTTATTCGCGAAAATATCAGTTATAACTTACACTTTAATGATTTTATGCTAAAGTGTCAGTTATAACTTACAGTTTGGAGCATCACTATGAACCATAAGACCGCCGTCCTCCGACCCCGATATCTCGCCGAGCTCAAACCCTTCATCGGAACGGAACAGGTCAAGGTGCTTCAAGGTGTCCGCCGTTGCGGCAAATCCACCATCCTCCGCATGATCTGCGACGAATTGGTCGCTAATGACGTGCCAAAAAGCAACATTTACTACAAGCGTTTCGACGAATTCGGCCTGCCTATGCGCAAGACCGGGGATGAGCTGACCCAAGAACTCTCGAAAGCCTTCGAACACAGCGACCCCAGCAAGACGATGTACGTCTTCCTCGATGAGATTCAGGAAGTCGACCAATGGGAAAAGGTCGTGCGTGGCCTGCATACGCGAGAGAACACCGACGTCTATATCACCGGTTCCAACGCGGCCCTACTTTCGAGCGATCTCGCGACGCTGCTTGCAGGACGAACCATCACTTTCAACATCTACCCGCTTTCATTCGCCGAATACCTTGATTTTGTCAACCATTTCAAAGAAACCAGCGCCAAAGCGCTCGCCGAAAAATCAACCGATGATCTGTTTTTGGAATACTTACGTTTCGGCGGCATGCCAAGCCTCTTCTCGCTTCAATCCTGGAACCCCGAAATCATCGCGCGCGAATTGGATTCGATTTACAACACGGTCATCCTGCGCGACGTAGCCGAACGGCTCGGCATCCGCGACATCGCACTGCTCAACCGCCTGGTTTCCTATCTGTTCTCCACCTCCGGCAACCTTTTCTCCACCCGCAAGATCGTAGGAGCACTGGTGAGCGCCGGAAGGAAAACTTCAGCGGAAACGGTGGAAAACTATATCGCCGCACTCAGCCAAGCGTTCATTATCAATGGAGTTTCACAAACCGGCCTTCGCGGCAAAAAAGCGCTAACCCCACTGCGCAAGTTCTATCCGGTCGATACCGGTTTGCGCAACATGGCCAATGATTTTTCAGCCAAACAAGACCTCGGTTTCCAACTCGAAAACGTGGTGTGCAACGAGCTGCTGCGTCGCGGCTGGAAGGTGGAAGTCGGCACCGACGGGAAAACCGAAGTCGATTTCGTGGCACGAAAACATGAAAGAATGGAATATTTCCAAGTTACGGAAACCATGCTCGGCTCTGATGTTCGCACCCGAGAGCTGGCGCCGTTGCAGGCTTTGCGCGACTCGTTCCCCAAGACGGTGCTGACGCTGGATCATTTCTCCACAAGTACCACCGAAGACGGCATCAATATCGTCAATATCATCGACTGGTTGACCAAAAGCAATAAGCCTCGCCATGCCTACGAGTAATTTAAGGAATATGAACAAGCAAGCAACGAGGAATATGCCTGCGGCATCTGAAACGTTTCCAGCAAACGGCAGCAAACACACAGCGGTAACAAGAAACAATGCGACGTCGGCTAGTCAGACGGATGACCAGTCTCATAACGGTCACTTGCTGGGAGCGGGAGATATCCGCCGCATCGCCGCCGAGGCCGGCATCAGCCCGACCAAGAAATTCGGGCAGAATTTCGTCATCGATCCGGGCACCGTGCGACGTATCGTGCGCGAGGCCGGCGTCACCGCGCAGACGCGAGTGCTCGAAGTCGGGCCGGGTCTGGGTTCGCTCACCTTGGCATTGCTGGAAACCGGCGCTGCCGTCACCGCCGTGGAAATCGATCCGGCGCTGGCCAAACGTCTGCCGGAAACCATTGCCGAATTCATGCCGGAGGCGTCCGACAGATTAACCGTGATCAACGCCGACGCGATGAGCCTAAGCCCGGGAACGCTGCCGAAGTTCGCGCCGGATTATGTGCCGAAAAACCACAACAACAATGATTTGCCTACCGTAATCGCGACAAATTCGAGTACAGAAAACGTCAACAATAATGCATCGGAATCCGCAGATGCACAGGCAAATACAAATACAAATGCAAATGCCACACATAACGACCAATCAGCGTCAACCACCACGGAACAGGCCGGGTCGGCATCAACCACCAACGATGAGTCGACATCAGATCACGCGCACAGTGCCGACAACAACAACCCCTTTACACTTGTTTCCAATTTGCCATACAACGTGGCGACGCCAATATTGCTGACGTTGCTCGAACGCTTCGAGAACCTCGATCATTTCCTGGTCATGGTGCAAAAGGAGGTGGCCGACCGGCTCGCCGCCAAGCCAGGCTCCAAGACCTACGGCACCCCAAGCGTGAAACTGGCGTGGTACGGCCAAGCCGAGCGCGTCGGGCTCGTCGGCCGCAATGTCTTCTGGCCCGCGCCGAACGTCGATTCCGCGCTGGTTTCGTTTACGCGCTACGCCGATAACGACGACAACGCTGCGACGCCACACAACGTTGAAGAGAACTCTGGCAGTCGTAAGTCCGACGAACCAGGCAACGAGAATCCGCAATCCAAGAGCATTTTGTCTCAGCCCGTTTCATCCAAACCTATTTCTCCTATACCCGCAAAAGCCAACCGCGAGAAGGTCTTCCAGCTTATTGATGCGGCTTTCGGCCAGCGACGCAAGACGTTGCATGCGGCACTGAAAAAGCTGGTTCCGGCGGAAACATTCGAGGCCGCGGGCATCGATCCGACCAGACGCGGCGAAACGCTGACCATCGAAGAATTCGCAGCCCTCGCAGAGGCAGTCGAGAGCTAACTGTTCTGCCTTCCATATTATTAATCGCTAAATATCACCACAAATAAACGGTTTACAAAGAACCGCTCGCGAGAAACCGACACAAATCGCGACGCCAGCGGCGAACGCCGACACCCGTTGCGCGTCACACTCTCACGGTAGAGTAAAAAGGTCGATATTTCGCCAAATCTTCCGCGCATCGCTTGAGTTTCATGCGCTTGCAGGAAACGGGCACGGGTTGACAGGAACGAACAATGCAGCAAATTAGTGATGAACGACAGGCACGCAAGCAGTATGTGCATCATCGTCAGATGCGCGTATTCTCAACGCTTGCAGTCATTCTGGTCATTGCTCTTATCGTCTCGTTCTTCGTCTTCTTCCACACCATCGGCAAAAGCAACGCCGGCGTGCCACAGGCCCAAACGAATTTCGGCGCCCCCTTGGTCTGCGCTTCCGACAACCCGGACAAAAGCCCGGCAACCTACGTACAGAACAATAAGGTAGAAGTTGCCGTGCTCAATGGCACCAATTCGGTCGGTTTCGCGAAGGCGGTCGGCGAGGCTCTGCAAAACCGCAATTTCAAGGTGACACAAGTCAGCAGTCTTACCACAACCGACAAGACCAATAAGACCGATAAAAAAGCCGGTAAAGCGGAACGGACCACCATTTATTACGGGAAGAGCAACATCCGCGGGGCTTACACCTTGTATGCCAACTTCCCGGACGCGAAATTGGTGATGGACAACAGGCAGGACGCGCTCGTAAGCGTGGTCCTCGGCTCGACATTCAACGATCTGACCAAAAAAGAATCCGTCCCTGCCGCCGACACCAAAATCAAAAACATCCAGGGCTGCACGCTACCCAGCAAAGTCGACGCCGCAAAGCTTCCGGCCGACATCACGCGCACCCAGCAATAGAATCAGGCGGTTAATCCCTCTTCCGCGGCCCAACGCTTGAGCTCGGCGACGGCCGTGGCGTGGTCGGCGGGGCCGTGATCCAGGCGGTAATCGAGCATGTGCTTGTAGGCTTGGCCGACTTGTGGACCAGGCTTGATGCCGAGGATTTCGATGATTTCGTTGCCGTTGACGTCCGGGCGAATCGCGTCGAAGTCCTCCTGCTCCTTAAGCTCCTTGACGCGGGCTTCCAGCTCGTCCATCGCATCCGAAAACATCAGCGCCTTGCGCTTGTT
This sequence comes from Bifidobacterium sp. ESL0745, assembly GCF_029433335.1. Lineage (NCBI taxonomy): Bacteria > Bacillati > Actinomycetota > Actinomycetes > Bifidobacteriales > Bifidobacteriaceae > Bifidobacterium > Bifidobacterium sp. ESL0745. The sequence continues at coordinate 257,756 of NZ_JAQTHX010000002.1, read as the reverse complement.
CTGCGTGGTGGCATCGGCGCGGGTCAGGCGGTTCAGGCGCTCGTACAAGTGTCCGGAATCCTTGACATACCGGCGAACGGCCGAGTCCGTCCAAGGTTCATCGACGTAGCCGTGGAAACGCAGGTGCAGGTTCACCAACTCGCTGACGTCAGAGACGATATGGTGGTCGAAACGCAGCGCTTTCAGGCGCTTGCGCACCATTTTGGCACCCACCGCGTCGTGATGGTGGAAGCTCACCTTGCCGTGCGGCTCGAAACGACGCGTGGCGGGCTTGCCGATGTCGTGCAACAGCGCGGCCAAACGCAACGTCAGGTCGGGGGCCGGCACAGGCCCGTCGGGCCCAGTTTCCAGCGCAATCGCACGGTCGAGCACCATCAGCGTGTGCTCGAACACATCCTTGTGACGGTGATGCTCGTCAATTTCCAACTTCAGCGCAGGAATCTCAGGTAATACAATATCGGCCAAGCCGGAATCGACCAGCGCCTCGATGCCCTCGTGCGGGCGCTCGGAAAGCAACAGCTTGGTGATCTCGTCACGCACGCGCTCGGCGGAGACGATGGAAATGCGGTCGACCATATCGGTGATGGCCTCGGCGGTGTCCGGCTCGATGCGGAAGCCAAGCTGGGCGACGAACCGCACCGCGCGCATCATACGCAATGGGTCGTCTTCGAAGGATTGGCGCGGGTCTACGGGCGTGCGCAAAATGCCTTTGGCCAAATCGTTGGCCCCGCCGAACGGGTCGACGAATTCAAGGTCAGGCACACGCAGAGCCATGGCGTTGACGGTGAAATCGCGCCGCGAAAGGTCACCTTCCAGCGAGTCCCCGTAACTCACTTCTGGTTTGCGGGAATCAGGGTCGTATTTGTCGGAGCGGTACGTGGTGACTTCCACCTTGACCTCGGTGCCATCCTTACGCCGCCGCATCGCGCCCAACGTGCCGAATTTGCGACCCATATCCCAAAAGCCATCGTGGCCGAAACGTTTCAGGATCGGCTCGAACTGCTCAGGCCGCGCGGAAGTGCAGAAATCGAGGTCGTGGCTTTTGCGGTGCAGCAGCAGGTCACGCACGGGCCCGCCCACCAGCGAAAGCTCATACCCCTGCTCGGCGAACATGCGCCCCAGCTCAATGGCCTCAGGCCACACCTCAAACTCCACGATTTGCCTCCAACGTTCGAATTTCACGCGCCTTCCAGCATACCGTCACCGTTGCCCCCGCAATTAGCCGCATCATTTATTCGTTTTCACCTATTCGACAATAATATCAAATTTACTTAAAAGTATCGAGAAACAATAAGGAAAAGACTAAATTCATATCCATGTTGCATTGTATTATATGGTTTAAGTGTGGGTTTCCGGCAAGGTATAGAGCAGTACACCGGTTGACCGATGGCGGGAATCACTATGCACCAGTAAGTAGAGATATGAGAGACAACAACCGTATACGGAGACGAATGATGCGTGCAGCTTTTAGGGCTATAGTTATTGGCATTGCTTGTGCACTTGCCTTTAGCCCCGTATTGACGCAGGCGGCACAACCCGGCACGAACGTCTCCGAAACGGACAATCCGGAAAAAACAATACAGACAGCGCCACAAACCCAACCGGCGATACCGCCGCATCCGCAAACGCAGACAACCACATCAACGCCCCTACCAGCGACGCTTCAAAACCAGCTTCCGGCACCTCAAAGTCTTCAAACACCGAAGCATCTGGGCAAGACACAGAAAACAGCACCAAACCGTCCCCCTGTATCGGCCAGCCAGCCCCAAGACGATCAACTAGACAAGTCCAATGACGCCGCTACCGCAATACCCACCCCCCAAGAAGATTCCACCGAGCAACCCACTGTCGGCCCGCAAACCTCATGCACAGCCACAACTCCAGCGACATGGGGCACCGCAACATGGTTCATTGACTCAAGTTGCATCCTCCACATCTCCGGCGGCAAATCGCCAGACATCCGTCCAGCCACAGGAACAGCCAATATCCCTTGGGACCAACATAACCTAAACCACAGGAACATCACAAAAATTAGCATTGAAGGTAATCTGACCATAACCGCCACAAAAGAAGCAGAACCTGACCGTTCCAACAGCGACGGAGTGTTCAGCGCGATGGGTAACTTAAGCCAGTTTTCGATTGTCCCCGGCAAGACCCTCTCATTGGAAGACACAGCTGCATCATGTATGTTTTACTACTGTGACAAGCTCACCAGCATTGATGCATCAAACTTCAACACCAGCAACGCCACCACCATGAGCAACATGTTCTTCAACGTCACCGGACTCACCAACCTTGACGTCTCCAACTTCAACACCAGCAGCGCCACCAACATGAGCCGCATGTTCGGCAGCTGCAGCAGACTCACCAGCCTCAACCTCTCCAACTTCAACACCACAAAAGTCACGAACATGAACCGCATGTTCATTAACATGGGCGGACTCACCAACCTTGACGTCTCCAGCTTCGACACCAGCAGCGTCACCGACATGAACAGCATATTCGGCAACTGCAGCCGACTCACCAGCCTTGACGTCTCCAGCTTCGACACCAGCAGCGTCACCGACATGAACAGCATATTCTACGGCTGCAGCGGACTCACCAGCCTCAACCTCTCCAACTTCGACACCAGCAGCGTCACCGACATGGGCTACATGTTCAGCGGCTGCAGCGGACTCACCAGCCTCAACCTCTCCAACTTCGACACCAGCAGCGTCACCGACATGGGCTACATGTTCTACGGCTGCAGCGGACTCACCAGCCTCAACCTCTCCAACTTCGACACCAGCAGCGTCACCAACATGGGCAACATGTTCCAAGACTGCAGCGGACTCACCAGCCTCAACCTCTCCAACTTCGACACTAGCAGCGTCACCAACATGGGCAGCATGTTCAGCGGCTGCAGCGGACTCACCAGCCTCAACCTCTCCAACTTCGACACCAGCAGCGCAACCAACATGAACAGCATGTTCAGCGGCTGCAGCGGACTCACCAGCCTCAACCTCTCCAACTTCGACACCAGCAAGATTTATACTAAATTTTATAAGATGGACGGGGTTTTTAATGGCGCAAATAATCTCATTCGTTTAGAGCTCGGTCCGAATACGATGCTGCCGAGCAACAACAAAACCAATTTGCGAAGCGGCACTTGGACGCGATTGCCGGGAGGGGTAAACCCTACATGGAGAGGCACCGAAGAACAGCTCGCCGCCGAAACGACGAACGGGCGCGCTCAGGGTGTTTATGTGTTGCAAACAGGGACGTTCACATTTACCTACAATCTCAATGATGCCACCGCCGGAACGACACCGCCTACAGCTAACGGGACAGCAGGAGTCAACGCAATCATAATCCCACTACTTAGGGGAATAACCAGGACTGGTTACAAGGCCATCGGATGGAATACAGCGGCGGACGGAAACGGCACAGATTATACTCCTGGGATTTCAATATACCCGCAAGCGGGCGACACCACCCTATATGTGAAGTGGAAAGATGCCACCGTACCTGTCATCGATATGCAAGGTAAGACGTTATTCCTCATCAATACTCCGGTTTCCGGCATCGTCTATAAAAAGCAAGGCGGACCAGCGGAGCAAGGCGTCACCATTAAGGCTGTATGGTCTGATGGCAGCGCATCCAGCCTCACCACCACCGATTCTGATGGCAAGTGGTCAATTAACAATACAGGACATGCTTCAGGCACCACGGTGATCATTACCGCTACCGACTCCGCAGGCAACGTCAGTAGCCCCGTCACTGTCACCGTCACTGATCACATAGCACCGCCGACAGTCGCAAGTATCCCGCTCACGGGCGGGCACTGGCAAGACTTCCTGGCGGCGCTTATCGTCCTTGGCATCATCGCCTCGTGCATTACTTCCGTTTTACTCAATCGCAACAGGTACAGGAACCGTTAATTTTAAGCAATACACTCCGTTTCCTGATGCCTCTAATGGGTCACCCCTGCCACTCTTCGCATGTTTTTAATCGGAATTATGTATGTCTGGAGGCAGGATTGACCCGTTAGAGGGATCAACGAAGCACAAATAATGAAGTAACGGTCATCTCTTAATGGCAGCAAACGACAGCAACCGTTGCTGTCGCCGAATACACGTAAAGCCACACCAATCCCGTCAACCCGATTCAGGCCGGTTTTGTGCCCTTTGTAATCCCGTTACCCTACCTGCACATCCTTCTGAGTAAGCTGGAGTGTATGATAACGCCCGCAGACCTGGCTCGCATGATAGCCAATGCCTCGGGTGACCATGCCCAAAACGGGCACAAAGAAGACAAACTGCTTTATACCTCCCAGTCCGAGGAACATATCGTCCGTTTCATCGAACCGGACGGGGCGCCGACGCCGAGGATGATGCCGCATCACCGCAGCGTCCACGGCCCGACCAAATTCGCCACGCTCGACGCCCAGGAACTGCCGGTGGCCCGCGAGTATTCAGCCGGCGGCTTGATTTTCGACGACCGCAACCGCGTCGCGCTCATCGCCCGCCATTCGCGCAGCGGTCACCTTGAGTGGTGCCTGCCGAAAGGGCATATCGAAAAGGGCGAGACACCGGAGGAAACCGCAGTACGCGAGGTACACGAGGAGACCGGTATATTGGGCGAGGTCGTCGATTCCATCGCCACCATCGACTATTGGTTCACCGGCCAGTCCGAGCGCGTCCACAAGCTGGTCCATCACTTTGCATTACGCCAGATTGGCGGCCACCTGACAGTGGAGGGCGACCCTGATCATGAGGCCGAAGACGCCATTTGGGTGGATTTCGATGACCTTGACAATGTGCTGAGCTATCCTAACGAACGTAAAATCGCGTGGCTTTACGCCAAGAAACTGAACAGGCAGGCAGAAGGTTGAACCACTGGCACTCCTGCGTCCCCGACGGCAATACGCACCACGAGCAATCGCCCATCTCCACCCGGATTTCGGCGATTGTTTCGTCCGTCGTCGCCTTGGTGTGCGCGTGCGCGCTGATGTTCTCGCCGAACGCAGCGATCGCGGTGGATTCCACGGCAACCAATCCGCCTACCGATACCACTACGAATACGACGCCAGCCAATCCAGGGAATTCAGGCACATCACCTACTCCGGCCAACCCTTCCACGCCAAGTGATTCTTCCAACACCGAACCGGCCAAGCCGGCGACGCCAGCCCAGCCTGCGCCTACACAGCAGAATACGCCGGGCAAAACCGGAACCACGCTTCAGCAGACTTCCCCTTCAACGCGATCCTCAAACCCCAGTACCTCGTCTTCGTCATCTTCCTCAAATTCGTCGTCCTCGTCTTCTTCTTCGTCGTCTCGAAAGTCAACGCAGTCCAACAACAGCAGCAATAACAATGACAACAGCAATTCCCAAAGCGACACGACCTCCGCTACCGCTGCCAAAAACAGCAAAAAGGCGCGAGACGACGCCGAAGTCACCATTATCGCTTCGACGCCCGTAGTCACGGCCACTTCGGGCTACCACCTCAAGGCCACCATCAAAAACACCAGCAACGACACCATCGTCCAAGGCACGTTTACGGTAAGCGCCAACGATTATTACACGTTCGCCTCCCGCTCGGAGTTACAGCAATGGGCCCAGGGAAATTCGCGGATCCAAGTTCCCAACCAGCTGGGTCAGGTCCCGGTACCGCAAATCGAGAAAGACGAGAAGGTCAGCGTTTCCATCGACATGAACTCTGACCAGCCAAGCTTGAAAAACATGCTTTCCTGGGGTCCGAAACCGGTGCGCATCGATTATTCGTTCCCCGAAAATACGACCAGCGATGACGGAACGAAATCGAATTCCCAGACAACGTACGTCAACACCACCCACACGTTCCTCACCCGTTCCAGCGATGGCCTTAACACCGCCAACACCCCGCCAATGGACATCACGATGGTCATGCCGCTGACCGGTGACAACTGGCAGGTCGACAACGATAAACTCAATAAATTCTTGACCACGGGGGATAGCGACGTCGCAAAAACCCCTACGACCACAAGCGGCACCGCGCAAAACGGCAATGACAACAGCGCTGGCAACGATGCCATCGTCAATTCCATGCTGACCAACGCCACCGGTGGCAACGACAAAAAAAATTCAGGTACGCACAAACTTTCCCAGACCGCCGAGCAATTGGTGACCAAGCATCCGGGACTGCAGGTCATCGCCGATCCGACGTTGGCGCAAAACCTTGCCATACCGCCGAAATCTGCCGGCATTATGCAACCCGGCAATTTCGATATCACCACATACTCCGCATTGAACGACGAGTCCTCGTATGAAAAAGCCGGGGCCGCCACCAAAACGTGGACTGCTGATGCTTCGATCAAACAATACCGTAAGGCGCTGGGAGACCCGAACGCGAATCCGACCGCCTACGCTTGGCCCGGACGCGGACAATGGACCATGGATTCATTGCAAACGGCCAAGCAGCAGGGGTATTCCACCGTCATCGCCCCCGAACCCAGCAGCACCGCCGACAGCACCAATTCCACCATCCACACGGGCAAATACACCATCCGCACTTCCGCCGGCGACGTCACTGTGTTCACCGCGCAGGACGAGCTGAGCAGGCTGGCCGAGGGCAAGGCCACCGATAAAAGCGTGGACGGCGAATCGAGCGCAGCCGGCAGATTGGCGCGGTTCATGGCACAAAGCGCGTTCTATCAGATGGAAAGCCCCTACGCCACGCGCAACCTGCTGGTCTGCTTCGGCACTTCCGCCGTCAATTCCGAAAACAATGCCCAGGAAGCCGACACCCTGATGCAGACGCTGGAACAGGCACCTTGGCTCAGCCTGCGCAACCTCAGTGAACTCGACCAGGCCAAAACCTACCTTTCCGGCCAACGTGCCGCGAACATGGTGCCGGATTCGTCTGACATCCACGCCTCGTCGTTGCGGCTCATCAAGCAGACGCTTTCCAGCCTCGTTGCCAGCAAAAACGACGTCGACCGGTTCAATTCCTCCATTCTTGACCAGTCCTCAGAGGACTCGTCCACAGAAGCGGGGACGTCAGGAAAGTCGAACAAATCGGATAAATCCGGCGATTCCAACAAGTTCGGCGGTGCGGGAGATTTTGGTGGAGGGGGCGCATCGGGAGATTTCAATAACACTGACAAACCCGGTACATCAACCGATGCCAATGGAACCAATGGCGCTTCGACACCGCAAAATCAAAAGAGCAATCAATCCGGCAATACAAGTAACCCGGGAAAATCGTCGCCGTCGTCATCCTCAAATACCAATAACGGCAGCGGCGGGGCCAATGGCAACTCCAATAACCCCAAAGGCAGCAAGACGGACACCGGCGACGCGCAGGCCCTCGCCCGCCAAGACGCGGACGCCACCGCGAAACGCTCGAAAGACGGCTGCGATTGGATCGACGCCATCACCTCATTGCACAACGCCATCGCGCTACATGCGCTTTCCGCCAGCGACGCCCTCGCCAAAAACATGAGCGCGAGCGCCCAAAACCTGGCCAACCAGCTGATGAACGGCGTCGCGATCACGCCTTCGGAATCCATTACCGTTTTAAGCGAGTCTGCGAAAATGCCGGTGACGGTAAGCAACAATCACCCTTACCCCGTCACGGTGAAAATCTCGTCGCTTTCTAACTCAATGGAAATCGTCACGACGCGATTCGTCACCCTTTCCATCCCCGCCCGAAGCGAAGCGCAAACCACGTTCAACGTGCGCGTTTCGACGTCCGGCACAGCCATAGCGCACCTGACGCTCACCGACCGCAAGGGAGACGCGTTCTCCACCCCGCAGTCGACACGCATCACCAGCACCTTGCGCTTGAGCGACATGAGCGGCATCATTTTCATAGCCATCGCGCTGGTCCTGGGGGTTATCGGCCTTTGGCGCCAATTCAACCGTAAGAAAGATCCTGACGAATGAGTTCTTCTGTAGGTCACAATTCCATGGTCATGGCCGTGGGCACCGCGGCAAGCCGCGTCACCGGCCAGATCCGCACGATTCTGCTGGCGGCCGCCCTCGGCACCACAGGTCTTGCGGCGAACGCCTACCAGGCGGGTTCCACCATTCCGCAGGTCGTCTTCACGCTGGTTTCCGGCGGCATCTTCAACGCCGTGCTCGTTCCGCAGATCGTGCGGACGCTCAAGGCCAAGGACGCCGAAGACCGGCTCAACAAGCTCATCACCTTCGCCATCGTGCTGCTGGCCGGCATCACCGCCCTGGTCGCGGCGCTCACCCCCCTGCTCGTGAAGCTTTACGTGCACGCGGGGCCGGATATGATGGCACTTTCCACCTCGTTCACCTTCTGGTGCGTCCCGCAGATCTTCTTCTACGGGCTTTACACGGTCATCGGCCAGATTCTGGCGGCGAAAGACCACTTCGGCACCTACGCCTGGAGCTCGGTGGGCGCCAACGTCATCAGCTGCATCGGCTTCACCGTGTTCATTCTGATGTTCGGCCGCGCAAGCCACCAGCCGCTGGGCTATTGGACGCCGGACAAGATGGCCCTGACCGCCGGCACATGGACGCTCGGCGTGGCCTTCCAAGCGCTGATCCTGTTCGTTCCGCTTTTCCGCATCGGCATCCATTACCGCCCGAGCTGGGGCGTCCGCGGCATCGGCCTGCGCTCGATGGGTCCGGTGGCGGCATGGAGCCTCGGCATCGTCCTCGTCGGCCAGATCGCCAACATCATCAATACCCGTCAGCTGACCAGCGCCCCCGAAAAGGCCGCCGCGGCGCAGCATATCAGCCAGTTCGATATCGCCGGCAACGCCTCGTACCAGAACGCCTACACCATTTACATCCTGCCGTATTCGCTGATCGCCGTCTCGGTGGCCACGGCCGTCTTCCCGAAAATCGCCAAGGCCATCGCCGATCACGACATTCCCGGCGCACGCAACGACCTGAGCGAATCACTGCGCAACGTGTGGCTGATGATGGCGTTCTTCACGGCCGTCTTCGTGGTCATACCCACGCCGATCGCCCTGGCGCTGCTGCCGAGCGTAAGCGTCAAAGAAGCCATACTGATGGCCGGACCGATGAGCCTTTTGTCGCTGAGCCTGCCGATTTCCTCGGCCTACCTGCTCATCCAGCGCACGTTCTACGCCTTCGAGGACGGCTATCACCCGTTCCTCTTCATTGTATTACAGAACGGCATCCAGGTCGCGATCCTGCTGATCGGCGGGCTGTTCATCTCGCCGTTCAACTGGGCCTCGCTGATGGCGTTCTCGATCTCGTTCAGCTACGTCGGCGCGTTCCCTCTGCTGCTGGTGATGATTCGCAAACGTTTCAACGACGACATCGACGGCAAACGTATTACGGCAACCTATACCAAAGGCATCGTCGCCGCGCTGGTCGCCATTGCCGGCGGCCTGCTCCTGCGCTACCCGGTCTACGCGCTGTTCCACGCCGATATCGACCCCGGTTCGGGCGTGCGCGGCGGCCACATGAACTGGTTCCAGGCCGTGGGCGTCTGCTGCGTGCTCGCCATCGTGATCGTCGTGCTCTATATCGGTACACTGTGGGTGCTTCGCACGCGCGAACTGATGCCGATCGCCCGCTCATTGGCCGGCAAGCTCGGCATCAAGCTCCCCGGCGGCGCAAACGCCGGAAATACGGAACACACAGCCGACGACACCAACGCCACCGACAGCACCGAAGCGATCGAAGACGCCGGAATCCCCGAAAACTTCGGCATACCCGATCCGCCAGATACGCCCGAAACCGGTGATTCCACAACGGATGGCTCCGAAACGGACGATTCTGAAACCGACAGGTCCAAATCGGATAGCACTGGAATGCCGGCAAGCGTTGAAAACCAGAAGCCTAACAATCACAACCTATTCCCGGATTCCGAAATACCCGACGATCTGACGTTCCCGACTCTTCCTGAAGATCGCGAAACCAAGAACTAAGAAACCTTGCGATATTCAGTCAAGCGGCCGGAATGTGCCAAATCGACACGAAATCTTGCCAAAAAACTTTTGCCCCGGCTACGGCCATGGATAGAATGAAACAGGCGGTTTGTACCGTCTGATAATTATTTGTGTTCGTTGCGTAGGGTCGGGGATATTATGAAGCCACAGCTGGGAGATATCGTCATCAGCAGATATACGTTGGTGTCGCCGCTGCGTAGCGTACCCGGCCTTGAAGCGTGGAAGGCCAACGACCGCATCCTCGCGCGGGATTGCCAGCTGCTCATCGTCACCGACAAGGCCGCGATCCCCAGTTTCGAAGCCATCGCCTCGACGCTCACTCTTTCACGCAACCCGCACTTCACGCAGGTCATCCAGATGCAGCATGTCGGCGACATTCCCGTGCTGATCACGCGCCTTGATCAGGGGCTTTCGCTCAATAATTTCATCGGCCACGGCACCCGCAAACTCGGCTATGAAGCCATGCGTTCCATCCTTGCGGAAACCGCCGATGGACTCGAAACCCTGCTTCACGACGACCTGAAAATGAGCGCCTTGAGCACCGACATCGTGCGCATCACCTCAAAGGGCGTGCAAATCGCCGATGCCCCCGTCGAGGCCATGTTCGTCAGCAATCCGGACACACGGAACCTAAGCCCTGAAATGCTGGCGGTGCATGAGCTGGCGGCGCTGCTTTACTCGATGCTCACGGGGGAATGGACCGCCGAGGTCAAGAACTTCGATCTTTCGCGGCTTCCCGAAGACACTCCGGAAGAGTTCCACATCATCTGCGAGCGCGGGCTGACCATCAAGGACGCCGACAGCAGACCGAGCCTTTCCATGGTTTCGCTGGCCGAACTTGTGGCCCTGCTAGGGTCGGTCAAACCACTGACCGAACTTCCCGGAAGCGAGCTGAAACGGCCCACTTCCGATGGCGAGGCTTCGATTTTGCGACTTGCGCTACGCAGGCCGCGGAACGGCAATATCCTTGATTTTCCGCAAAATCTTTCGACCAACCAATTGCAATTCCGTGCACGTCAGGCGGCCAGTGCAGCCGAATCGGCAGTAGCGGTGGCAGGAGCGGCCGGAGCGGCCGGAGCTGGTGCCAGCGCCTTGGCTGCCGCCGCGGCGCAAAAGCCCACTGCTGCTGCGGCGGCTTCCGCCAACGGTTCGAAAGCAACGTCTTCACTTTCCGTTCCGGCATCACCCAATGCGGGTAAAGCGGATTCTTCCGACCAGCCAAAGAGCGACGGCACAGACGACAACCAGCCTTCTGGTAATACATCTGACGAAACGACAGTGATGCCTCCGCAAAAGGGTTCAGCGGCTTCGCCGGCATCACAATCGTCGTTAGTATCTCCGGTATCTCCGGTATCTCCGGCATCGTCAGCCAGTAGCAATCCTTCAGGCGCCACGGTCGTAATCCAACCGAATGCATCAGCGAACACCAATGCCAATCCCGCCTCCCAGACCGCAAATCCGGAAGAATCCGTGGACGACAAGGCCGCGAAGTGGTGGCGTCAGCGCAACAAGACCCGCAACGACGGCTCAGGCAATTCGCCCGACGATATCAGCAACGCCGCAGCCCCCCGCATGGATTTGCACGACCTGACGGCCGCGGAAATGGCAGATGCCTTTAAGTCGTTCGATTCGACGGCCGACGATTCTATTTTCCCGGATTTCGATCCGAATGCCGTCCAGACCACCAACCCGACGATGCAATTCGACTTTGCCATGAAGGGCAATAACGCCACCAGCCTGCGCGACGGCACCCCCGGCAACCATACCGAGGCCACAGGCCGTATCCCGCTGCTCGACACCAATGGAAATTTCATCGAGCCCGGACATGAATCCGCACAGGCGCTTCAGGCGGAGCAGGAAGCCATCAACGCCGCCAATCCGGTGATTACCCCTCCCAGCTTCACACCGCAGCAAAAGGCCGAGCAGACAACCAACACATCCAGCGACGACATCGCCGACACCCCGCTTTTGGGCAAGCTGACCACCAAAGCCGTGGCCATTATCGCCGTCATCGTGCTGATTATCGCGGCCGCAGGCATCGCCGCATACGAACTTATCGGCCACAGCAGCAGCGGTGGATCCTACCAGCAGTCCAGCTCCGACCCGTGGCCCAACATGAATCTGAACAAAGTGCCGTTCGGGGCCCAAGGCAACGGAAGCACTGCCGAAGAGCAGAACAATGGCTCAAGCAAGCAAAACGGGGGCACTTCGTCGCAGCAGTCTTCCGGAAGCACTTCATCGCAATCCGGGGCGACGCCGAAGGTGACCAACGCCGACAAGATCGCCAACGCCGTGCCCGCACCTTCGATTCCGGTGAACAATACCCCGCTGATCATCGACAAGCAGGAGTTCTACCGTCAACCCGCAGGCCAGAACGGCCTTGCGTATTACATGCACGTAAGCCAGCCGTCCACCGTCACCCGCTTCGTCGTCCAGATCCGCACGTCCGGCGGCACCGGCTACCTGATCGCCAACACCACCCAGGACCCGAGCGCCGGCCAGCAGGTCGCGCAGTTCACCTTCGACCAAAGCGGCACCACCGAAGTCAAGTTCTCCAAGCCCGTCAATTCGCAGGACTTCCTGCTTTGGGTCCCGATGGACTCCCTGCCCAACCACTCCCTCTACATCAACCACGTCCAGCTGTTCTAGAAGTTTGCTCGTGAAACATTTACCTTTCGAATCTCGGATATCTTCAAGTAAGGCATGGCCACATATAACAACTATCTGACCAAAATAAAATGCGAAGAACTTAAGAGAATTCCAGTTGTTGCAAAATTCGCAGCAACTGTCACAAACAACCGTTTGTTGGATACTGTTGGTCGCACATCGGCCGGATACGTCCAATTACCGGTCGCATATCGGACTCTAGCGGACGCAGCTTGGTCAAAAACGTCCGATGTCAGACGCAAATTTCTACCTGTCGGTCGCGAACATCCGATACACTTAATATTTATATGATAAATCGGTCGCGCCCGAAGCCTTTACTTCGGCCGCGACCGATAAGCGGCCGACGCAAGGATGGCAGTCATGTTCGATTCTAAATCGTTGAGCCACTCAGACAAAGGCAACGGGACCACCGCGCTGGATCAGATGCCGCTGGAAAAATTCTCGTTGGACGACCTCGACAAAGGCACCATCAACGCGTATCGCAACACCATGAGCGCCGCACGTCCCAACCACCCTTGGCTTTCGCTCGATACCGACGAGTTCCTGCTACGGCTGGGAACGAGCGCCAAAGGCGAGGACAATAAACCGCACCCAACCCGCGCAGGCCTTCTGATGTTCGGCAAGGAATGGATGATCACACGTGAATTCCCGTACTTTTTCCTCGACTACAGGGAGCAGTTGGGCGGAACCAGCCGTTGGGACCACAGAATAGTCAGTGGCGACGGGGAATGGAGCGGTAATCTCTATGATTTCTGGCTGCGCGTCTGGCAAAGGCTGACCCAATCCGTGCCAAGGCCCTTCATGGTCGATACCGAGTTGCGCCGGGTCGACGACACCCCTCTGCACCTTGCCTTGCGCGAGGCGTTTGCCAACACCCTCATCCACGCCGATTATTACATGCGCGGCAACACCGTCATCGTTTTGCAAAAAGACAAGATCACATTCGCCAATCCCGGCGGCCTGCGAATCCCGGCCGATGTGGCCATGGCCGGCGGTATTTCGGATTCCCGCAACCCCACGCTGCTGAAGATGTTCTCACTCATTTCCATCGCCGAACGCGCAGGCAGCGGCTTCGACGCCATGCGCGCAGGCTGCGATTGGGCTGGCCTTCCCCACCCACGATTGACGGAATCGTTCGACCCGGACCGCACCGAACTTGCGTTCACGCTGAAAACGGTCGGAAATAATAGCCACGCTCTAGGCAAGAGTAAAGCTGAAAATCTTAATATCGAAAAATCCACGGCCGACGCTGATATCCATACCCAACCATCCCACCTTGATGGCGATTCCCCGACTCCTATCTCCGCAGCAGCCAGCGCTCAGATACAAAAGGGCAATGAACAGGACACCATTCTTGCCTATCTCAGTGCGCACAACGACATCACCCGTGCCCAGACACAGCAATTAATCGGTTCAGGGCCGACAAAAGCCAAGGGAATCCTACGCAAGCTCGTCACAGACGGCGTTCTGCTCCGCACCGGTAAAGGAGCAACCACACGCTACACATTGAGCACCAGTCTCTAAGCCATTTCGCCGTTGTCATCACTTGTTACCGGGCGCAAAACAATCATCGGCGCCACAGACACGAACACTATCGTTGGCGATTCCGAAATCTCACTCATTCGAACCGGGCAAAAGTGCCGCCTAGCCCCGGACGCCGTATTCATCGGTATAAATCGTCCACGGCGACGAACCTGAACCAATAGGCAATACAGTTGCGCTATTCTTCTCATCGAGAAGGGCATTGGCACAAAGACTCACGAGGCTTCAGACCAGGCACCAAATCCCTTCATTCTGAGGCATTTTTAACGCAGTTAAGCATATGGTGATAATTCCTTGGCGTAAGACATAGTTGTATTGCTGAAACGGTATTCTTGATTCTGTATGGTTTATTAGACGCAGTGTTGGGTGTGGCTTTACAAAAGGGGTATCAGGATGTCGTCGTGGCGCAACGGTATTACAAGCAAGATCGCGGTCGTGCTCACCGCGCTCGCGCTTCTCTCCGCCAATGCCCCCGCGCCTGAATCCAGCATCCCCGACACCCAGATCGACTCAGCTCAATCCACAACCCCTGCAACCCCGGCGCCCTCCCAGCCGCAGGAACCGCCGCAGACTGCGGAGCACTCAAAGACTCCGAACACCACGGCGCCCGGCACAAAACCGGCAAAGCCCGCTCCGGCCAATGAGCCGCAACCTTCCAAGAAGCACCACGTTGAGACCCGCGACAGTATAGGCCCGCAGGACGGAACCTGCAGCGCAACGCCAGGTGACCATAAATGGCCAGAAAGTGGCGGCACTGACCCACTTCATTGGAACGAAACGGTCGTAGGCAACGACTGTGTGCTTACTTTTACGAGTGGCACTGTGCCCTATCATGCAGACACGTCGACTTCGACCGCGGTCCCGTGGGACCATGACAACAGCGTCACCACCGTCAACGTGAACAATGGCGTCAGCGTCTCCGAACGAGGCGGACGCTATCTGTTCGCCAGGATGAGCAAGCTCAAGACCGCCAACGTCGCCAACCTCGACACCAGCCAGACCAAAGACATGTTTGCGCTGTTCTGGCAGGACCCCGCCCTCACCACCATCAACGGACTCGACCAATGGAACACCAGCAACGTCATCAACATGGACAGCATGTTCAGCGGCACGACTGTTCTCAAGACCATCGGCAACCCAGGACTCGACATCCCTGCCTCCGCGACCCAGGCCAACATGTACGCCGGTTCGGGTCTCACCTGCCACCAGGCCGGCCGGCATCACTGGACCGACAACACCTACACCCTCGACTGGCAGGAGGCACCAGACGAGAGCGACAGCACACAATGCACCATGACCTTCACCGGCGGGACCGCACCCTATCATGCAGACACGTCGACTTCGACCGCGGTCCCGTGGGACCATGACAACAGCGTCACCACCGTCAACGTGAACAATGGCGTCAGCGTCTCCGAACGAGGCGGACGCTATCTGTTCGCCAGGATGAGCAAGCTCAAGACCGCCAACGTCGCCAACCTCGACACCAGCCAGACCAAAGACATGTTTGCGCTGTTCTGGCAGGACCCCGCCCTCACCACCATCAACGGACTCGACCAATGGAACACCAGCAACGTCACCAACATGCGCTATCTTTTCTCCAGCGTCCCCAACGTCACCGCCATCACTGGCATCAACGGCTGGAACACCTCCCAAGTCACCGACATGGGTTACATGTTTGACAGGGACACCAAACTCACCACGCTTGATCTCATCTACTGGGACACTACTCAGATCACATACATGGACCAGATGCTCCCGGCGAACCTGAATGCCCTCCGCCTCGGCAAGAAGACCACGCTCAAGAACGCCGCCGGCAACAATGCCTTCGCCAACGTTGGTACATACACTTGGGCCGACAAGAGCGGGATAAGCAGCCCGACATGGAGCGGCAACACCGCTCAACTGGCCACTCGCGCCGCGGGCACCAGCCCCGCCGGAGAATACATCGTTAACGGCTTTAGCTACACGTTCCCGACCGCCTGCACCCAGCCCGGCAGCCACACCTGGGGCACGCTCACCTGGAGCGAGACGTTCGAGGGCGAGGGCGAGAACGTGGAATGCGTGCTCAGCCTCGACTCCGGCACCGTGCCCAACCACAACGGAGGCATCCTGAACACCTACGTCCCATGGACCGGCGACAACGTCACCAAGGCCACCGTCAAGACCGGCGTCAAGCTCGCGCCCAACACCGGCCAGACCACCAACACCAGCGGCAGCTACCTTTTTGCCAATATGCCAAAACTCAAAAGCGCCGACGTCGGTAATCTGACAACCACAGGCAACACCAGCATGGAAGGCATGTTCTACAAAACCCCAAATCTTGAAACCCTCACGGGAACGGAAAACTGGGACACTTCCAGCGTCAAAAACATGAAAAGCACCTTCAACAACACTAATCTCGCCAAGATCAATGTCTCGAATTGGAACACTCACAACGTCACCAGCATGAACGTTATGTTCACTAACTGCAGCGAACTCACACAAATAACCGGCATAGGCGACTTGGACACTTCTTCTGTCCGCAACATGGGCGCTATGTTCTCCAGCGACTACAAACTCACCAGCCTGGACCTCAACAACTGGAACACCACACAGGTCAACAACATGAGCTACATGTTCTACGGCGACTACAAACTCACCAGTCTGGACCTCAACAACTGGAACACAGCAAGCATCACAAACACCGCAGCTGTGAACATGATGCTCCCGCAGAACCTGCAGGCCCTCCGCCTCGGCAAGAAGACCAAACTCAAGAAGGACCCATCGAACTCCGCATTCTCCTCCGTGAGCCAGCCCGGCACATGGGTGGACAAGAGCGGGAGCCACAACGATCCCTGGACCCTCAACCCGGCCTGGAGCGGCAGCACTGACCAGTTGGCCGCACGCGCCGCGACCGACAGCCCGATGGGCGAGTACGTCATCTCCAGCGTCACCTACTCGTTCCCAACCGCGTGCACGCAGCCCGGCAGCCACACCTGGGACACGCACACCGGCAACACGCTGACCTGGAGTGAGACGCTCACCGGCGAGGGCGAGAACGCCGAATGCGTACTCAGCCTCGACTCCGGCACCGTGCCTGAAAACTCCGCGGGCACCACCGTGACCACCGGGGTTCCCTGGAGCGACGACAGCGTCACCAAGGCCACCGTCAAGACCGGCGTCAAGCTCGCCCCCAACACCAGCGAGACCACCTACGCCGGAGGCGCCTTCCTGTTCGGCAGGCTCCCCAGGGTCAAGACCATCGACGTCACCAACCTCGCCACCGCCGGCAACACTAGCATGCAGGGCATGTTCTGGGAAGACCCGGCGCTCACCACCATCACCGGGCTCAAAGGCTTCGACACCAGCAAGGTCACCAACATGAACAGCACTTTCAACGTCACCAGCCTCGCCAGCCTCGATGTCAGTGATTGGCACACCGGCAACGTCACCGACATGAACGGCATCTTCGGCAACAACCCCAACCTCTCCACCATCACGGGCATCGACAGATGGGACACCGACAAATGGGACACCGAGAAGGTCACCGACATGGGCAACATGTTCGCCAACGACACCAGGCTCAGCACCCTCGACCTCAACAGCTGGGACACCACCAGCGTCACCAGCATGGACGGCATGCTTCCGCCGAACCTCAAGGCTCTGCGCCTCGGCAAGAAGACCACGCTCTCCAACACCACAAACAACAAGGCCTTCGCCAACGTCAGCCAGTCCGGCACTTGGGCCGACAAAAGCGGGATGAGCAGCCCAGCATGGAGCGGCAACACCGACGCACTGGCCACACGCGCCGCAACCGCCGACCCAGCGGGAGCGTACATCATCAGCACCTTCAACTACACGTTCCCTCCGCTACCCTTCACCGCGCTGCCTTTCACCGGCCTCACGCGCCGGCAGCTCCTACGCGGACTGCTCATCCTCGCAGCCGGCGTACTCGCCCTTGTGCTCGCGGCGGCCGTCCACCGCGCACGCGATCGCCGCGCCGACAGCCACTGACAAGACCATGAAGTCAATTAGCTCAAACCCGTAAACAACAACTCAATCGACTTCCGAATTTTAAAGTTCATAACATAGGCACAACAACGCTCCGCTTCCAGAAAGAAAACCAGAGTATTCATGACGATTCGTTGCAATAAAGTAACTATATAAATTCCAGAGCACCAAGGAGGTAGCATGGACACTGTAACGATGAACATGACGTTCGACGCCAGCACCTACAACCGCGCTGTCGAGCAAAAGAACCACGCCAGAGAGGATCTTCTTGCTGAAATCCGCGAATACGTGCAGGAATTTGTCACCCGCTCCGCCGAAGGTGGCGACATGCGCACCGACACGATATGCAAGACGCCTGACGAGACTCGTGACTTTTTCAACAACATTTTCGCAGAGGAATCCGGAAAATCTCGAAGTCAAGAAAATGAATTACGATAGTTTTTATTCTAAAATACAGTATTTACGATTACAGTAATCGTGATTACAGTATTTTTAGATTAAGGTAATCACGATTAAGGTAATCTGGGTTACCCTATTTTTTATCCCATGCCTAGCAATGTATATATCCAATTCCAAAACGCCGCTAAACCAGCTCAGGACTTCATACAACGCCCACTGCCGCGAACCGCCGAAAGCGTGTTGAAGCGGTGCTGTTTTTAGGCGGACGATTGCGCGGTGACGGATGGCGACTAAAGTTTTCTCTTATATTCGTTAGTCGCGCGAAATCTGTTTGGAAGGCGGCGCTCGTTTGAGGCGGGGCCGCAACCGAAGAAAGGGATGGTTGATGTCCGAAACCAAGAACATTTCCGGAAAACCGAACGAAGGCAAGGGTGACGGGTTCAAGGCGACCACGAGCGCTGCAGCCGACGCCGCGAAAGTCGCGAACGCCAAAGCGATGAAGCCGACAGGCCAAGCGGCACAGACGGCAAGCGGCTCAACGACCGACGGAACAAAGACAACCAGCGCAACGGCTTCGGGAGCGAAATCGGCAGACGCAAAAGCCACCGAATCCAAGGTCTTCAAGAACGATCCGTGGTACGGTTCCTACGCGGCCCGCGCCGACAACATGCGCGCCTCCGAAATCCGTGCGCTTTTCGCCACGGCCTCGCGTCCGGACGTGGTCTCGCTGGCCGGCGGCATGCCCTACCTCGAATACCTGCCGTTCAAAGAACTTTCGCAGCTTATCGCCAAGATGCTTGTGGACAAGGGCGACGTGGCCTGGCAGTACGGCTCGGCGCAGGGCGACCCGCATCTGCGCGAGGACGTATTGCAAATTATGGCACTTGAGGGCATCAAGGACGTGCAGCCCGACGACGTGGTGATCTCCAACGGTTCGCAGAACGCCATCGATTTGGTCACGCGCATCATGTGCGACCCGGGCGACGTCGTGATTGCCGAAGCCCCGAATTACGTGGGCGCGCTCGGCGTCTTCTCGTCCTTCCAGGTCGACGTGGTCAACGCGCAGACCGACAAAGACGGGCTTATCCCCGAATCGTTCGAAGAGACCATCAAGGCCCAACGCAAGGCCGGCAAAAAGGTCAAGTTCCTCTATACCGTCCCCAATTTCCATAATCCCGCCGGCGTGACCATGAGCGTCGAGCGCCGCCCACGCATCATCGAGATCGCGCGCAAATACCACGTGCTTATCGTCGAAGACAACCCTTACGGCCTGCTCGGTTTCGACGGCCAGACCTACCCCGCGCTGCGTTCGATGGATTCCGAAAACGTCGTCTATCTTTCCAGCTTCTCCAAGATCATCGCGCCGGGCATGCGCATCGCGTGGATCGTGGCGCCTCCGGGAATCCGCAAGAAGCTCATCCTGGCCAACGAGGCGTCGATCCTCTGCCCGCCGAACATGAGCCAGATGACCATCACCACCTACCTCGACAACTTCGACTGGAAGAACCAGATCAGCCAGTACCGCGGCATGTACAAGGAACGTTGCGACACCATGGACGCGGCGCTGCGCGAGTACTTGCCGTACTGCTCGTGGAACAAGCCCAAGGGCGGCTTCTACATCTGGCTGAAGATCCCCGAGGGCCTCAATTCCAAGGAAATGCTGCCTCGAGCCATCACCGCGAAAGTCGCCTACGTGGCCGGCACCGGCTTCTATCTCGACGGCAGCGGCACGCACCACATGCGCCTTTCGTTCTGCTATCCGACGCCGGACAAGATCACGCTTGGCATCAAGCGTCTCGCGGGCGTGATGAACAACGAGCTCAAGACCGCCGAACTCTTCGGCACCGCCAAGGCCGACGCAGATGCACGCCGCGCCGACAGCACCACCGAGAAAGACTGAAGGAGCGTTAATCATGGCAAAGCACATCAAGACCACGAAACATACAGCCGCAACGCAAGACCGTGCTTCCATCGACCGCGCCGCAACCAAGGTGCTTGTCATCTGCGGCGGTATGAGCCACGAGCGCGACGTCTCGCTTTCCAGCGGCCATCGCGTCGGCGGCTACCTTGAGGAAGCCGGCTGGAATGTTGCCATACACGACATGGACAGCGAGTTGCTGCCATACCTGAGCAATCCCGAAACCCGCCCCGACATCGTCTGGCCGCTGCTGCACGGGGCCAACGGCGAGGACGGCTCGATCCGCGACATCCTTGAAATGGAAGGCCTGCCCTACATCGGCTCGCGCGCGAAAGCCTCGCGCACCGCCTGGAGCAAGCCCATCGCCAAGAATGTGGTGCGCAAGCTCGGCGGGCTTTCAACCCCCGTTTCGGTGGCGCTCCCCGAATCGACATTCCGCGAGCTTGGTGCAAAGAAAGTGGTTGATCTGCTGGTCGATTCGCTGAAGTTGCCGCTGTTCGTCAAGCCGACGCAGGGCGGCTCGGCGATGGGTTGCACCCGCGTCGACAAGGCCTCGGAACTGCCGCAGGCGATGGTCAACAGCTTCGCATATGGCGACGTCGCGCTGGTGGAGAAGGCCGTCACCGGCACTGAGATTTCGGTATCCGTGCTGGAAATCGACGGGGAACCGCTCGTCCTGCCGCCGCTGGAAGTGGCCACGCCCGACGGCGAATACGATTATGAGGCCCGTGTGACCCCCGGCCCCACGGATTTCTACGTTCCCGCGCGCCTGCCGCAAGACGTTCTCGAAGCGGCACAGGAAGCGGCGCTCACCGCGCACAACACCTTGAGCCTGCGCGACATCTCCCGCACCGACTTCATCGTCGACGAATCCGGCACCCCGCAGTTCCTCGAATCGAACGTGGCCCCCGGCATGACCGCGACCTCGCAGCTTCCGCAGGCCGCCATCGCCGCCGGTTACAGCCTGGCCGACCTCTACTCGCAGCTGGTCGAGTCTGTTCTGTGCCAGCATCGCGCGGATAAGTAGGGGATACGCGGCTCAACGACAAAAGGAATACGTAACTTTTCGGTGGCAGGTATCAGTGTCCCACCACCGAAATGAGTAAGTCTCAGCAAGCAGAAACAATCTCCTGACAACCGGCATAGATAGGTCAGTCCCTACTGGCGGGCTTATGTCGTTTTCCGCCGACAAACCCACGGCAATATGTGCAACTTGAATATGTCTGAAGACATCCAGGTTGCACATATTTGCGTATTACGTTAGAAATATACGCTTTATCACTTCATAAATGCGCCTATACGAAAACCGCGGAATCCAGCTGCCCCGTCTGGCGGAGCAATTGAATCAGCCATTGCGGCGTCAACAGCACCGCCAACGCAATGAGCACCACGACGATAATCCCGCCATAGACCAGCATCCGCACCCACAACGGACGGCGACGCAGCGCAGGCACCCCGTCCAACAGCAGCCACGTGAGCAACAGACCGGTGATGAATCCGCCGACATGCGCCTGCCATGCCACATGCGGCACGAACAGCGGCATCGCCAAATCGACGACGATCCACACCACCATCGCACGGATATCGGTGTGCGTGCGACGAAAAACAAGTAGCATCATCGCGAAAAGCCCAAACAGTGCACCGGATGCGCCGTATGCGGACATCGCCCAATTATTGGCGAAATGGCTGTAGACGATCAGGCCCTCGGACGCGCCAAGCCCGCAAATCATATAGACCGCGAGGAAGCACCAGTGGCCGAGCAGCCCCTCCAGATACGGCCCTATGGCGATGAGCGTGAGCATATTGCCCAACACATGCAGGACGTTCGGGTCGTGCATGAACATCGAGGTGAACCACATCCAAGGCTTCATGAGCGCCAAGCCGGATGTGAACGACCCGTTAAAGATCATATCGGCGAACAGACTTGGCGAGATGTATTTTAAAAGCACTTCGACAAGCCATACCGCGGCACAAGCAATGACAATCGCCCACGTGATCACTGGGCCGCCGGATTGCCATTGGTATCTGACTTTCTGGTACCAGTGCCCGGCGCCGCCATGTTCATTGCTCATTTTTCCATTTTATCGATTGAAGCATACAAAGACAGCCAAGCCGACGTTCGTTTTCGTTGAGTTTTCAAGCTTTATCGAAGCTCACCATTTACTTTTCGCTGCGGATAAGTATTGCTCGGTATCGATGCTATACGCCATTGGTATCGGCTTTTTCTCTGTTTCCGCTTCAACTTTCGCGTCAGTGACCTTGATTCCGTTCCACACAAACCGGCAGGCCCAACGTTCCAAAATCGTGGCGGCGATATCAAGAAACCTTGATTCCACCTTCGCAAAACCTCGATTGCCATATCAAGAAACCTTGAAGTTTTCGTTTTTCGTGGGTTTTCCACTCAATTGTCACAAAACATCGGCTAGGATAGAAACAACGTTGGCTTGGACGCGCAAGCCGGCACATATGAAAGGAGCCGTCATGGAGAACAAGTCTTCTAACGGTTGGAAGTTCTTTGCGCTGCTCTTCGGCGGTCTGCTTGCTGCAGTCGTCGGTCTGTATATGTATAAGCAGCAGAACCCCGACTATGATCCGTGGGAAGAGCCGTGGGAAAACAGCTCTTCGCCAGTCGATTTGGGTCTTGATAAGGAAGCCGATCCGAAGCCTGAAGAGGGCCCGGAAGCCACTACCGCCTGATTTATAACGAATAAAAGGGGGTCGATTATGGTCGGCTCCCTTTTTTCTATGCCTTTTATCGGTGCAGCGAACAGGCTCACGTTTTTTCGCAGGGTCGTATTTTTACGAGTCTATTACGATAATACGAATATATTTGAATCCAACAAACCTTACCATTCCAACGGTTAATGCTATCCGCAAATCATTTATGATTATCGCAAATTAATAGCCAAAATCATATTTTCCCGACGTTCTAAAAAATATGAGCCGGCCCTATATACAATGACGCTATGGCAGCAATACGGGAACAGGACATTTCGAAGGGTATGGCAGCGCTCGATCAATGGCGCAAAGCGGCGGAAGCACGTCGGGGCGAGCCGCTTGAGGCACGACTTGCGTTTTCACCCAATGATCTGCCGCGCAACACTTGGGCGATGGCCGTGCGATATTCGCTGTATTTATTGGAGAACAAGGCCCCTGGCCCTGGCGTCGAAGTGCGCGTGGCACCATGGGGGGCAGTGAAAATCCTCGACGGCCCTAAATCAGACCCGCACAATCTCACCCCGCCCGACGTCATCGAACTTGACCCAGACGTGTGGCTGCGGCTTGCGTGCGGCCTGACCTCATGGACCGAGGAGAAGGACGCCGGCCGTATCAGCGCGATAGGCGAGCGCGATGATTTAACCGCGCTGTTGCCGCTGGACTGAGAATCGCGTGGCCGTTTTTGCCCCCCACCCAAAAAGTGGCCGCATAAACGCACTGCTCACGTATATATGCATTAAAGGGATTCGCAAAATTCCGATATTTTTACCAGCTGAGCAAAAATCGCCTGCATAAATATATGGACACTTTTCTGGTGAGGCCCCAAAAGTGTCCACGACATCAAGCATCAAACCTGGAAATCGAGGCCAATCCGGTCGGAAAGCCAGCGCGCGAACCACGAAATCACGTAATTGATGAGCACATAGATAATCGAGGTCACCAAATAGACCGGCAGCAGGCTGTTGTAGTTGGCAATGAGCACTTTCGTGTTCTGCATCATCTCGGGATAGGTGACCACGTAGCCGAAGGTCGTGTCCTTGACCACGACGACGAGCTGGGCGACCATAGTCGGCACCACAATGCGGAACATCTGCGGCAGGACGATGGATTGGTACATCTGCCAGCGGGTGAGGCCCAGCGAAAGCGCGGCCTCCTTCTGGCCAATCGGCACAGCCTCAACGCCCGAACGGAAGACCTCGGCGAGCACGGCTGAGGCGTAGCTGGCCACGGGAATGACGACCATCCAGTAGGTGCTCATATGGATGCCGAACTGCGCCGGCACGAGGAAGAAGAAGTAAATGAAGAGCAGGGTCGGGGTTCCGCGCACGAACTCGATGACGGCGGTGGAAAGCCAGCGGATCGGCGCGAAGCCGGACAGGCGCCCGAACGTCAGCACCAGGCCGCACACCAACCCGATCGCGCCTGCGCCAAACGCCGCACGCAACGTGCCGACGAGACCCATTCCGAGGAATCTCCAGACCTTCGGGTCGCCGAAAAGACTCCAATACATGGGCTCGAATTGCCCATTGATATACAACCGATAAACCACCCACGCAAGCAGTGCCGCCAGCGCGACGGCAGCCACGGCGGTGCCCACGGCGATGCGGCGCTTGGTACGCGGCCCACCAGCCTCGAACAGCGCGGCCTCGGTGGGACTCAACGATTTCGATTTCACCGACATAGCGCCACCTTCTTCTCGAGGAACCGGCCGAACGCGGCAATCACCAAGCCCGTGCACACATAGAACATCGCGGCGACGAAGAAGGTGGGGATGCCGAGCGCATCTTTGGTGTTGATCTGGTTGACCAGGCCCGTGAGCTCAGTGTGGGCCAGGGGCACCATCGCGCCGGTCGAAGAGCTGACAATCACCGAGATGAAGAGAGTGACCATCGGCTGCACCACCGTGCGCAGCGCCTGTGGCATGATGATGGAGGTGACGATATCGAAAAACGTGAGGCCCAGCGACCGGGCGGCCTCCACTTGGCCTGGATCGATGGCGTTGATGCCGCTGCGCAGGGCGTCGCAGCCGAACGCAGAGGCCACGAGAATGAGCGTGACGATGACGCTGGGCTCATAGTCGATCACCACGCCGACCTCGGGCAACGCGAAGACGATGAAGATAAGCAGCGAAAGCACCGGGATGTTGCGAAAGACCTCGACGTAGAACGAGACCGCGGCGCGCAGCGGGGGAATGGGGCTGACGCGCAGCATGGTGAGCACGAACGCGAGCGCCAGGCCGCCGACGAACGAAAGCACGCCGATGCGCAGCGCGACCCCGTAGCTGGAGACGTACTGCCAGCCGTAGTGGACGAGGAGGTAAACCAGCGACCCCCATAACGATTGATGTGTGGCCATATCCGCCCTTCTTCACCGTGCCCGGCACGACGTCGGCGATGTTTCGGTTCGCGCGTGAACCTGTTCCCACATATTGTCTTCACGTATCGAGCCACTTATTCCATTATGCGCCGACGCGCACCCGAGCCTGCGCTCACTCCTTGGCGATGGCGGGAGGCGTCGGCACCTTGGTGACGCCGGTGCGCTCGCCCACGGTGAGCTTCCAGAGTTTGGCCCATGTGCCATCAGCCTCGATCTTCTGCAGCCAGGCGTTGACGAACGCGGCGCCGTCGGAGCCCTTGGGCAGGCCGATGCCGTACTCGTCCTTGTCGCCGAAGGGCTTGCCGGCGAGCTTCAAAGCCTGCGGTTCCTTCGCGATATCGCCGAGCACAAGCGACTGGTCGACCACGTAGGCGTCGATGCGGCCCTGCTTGAGGGCCTGCACAAGCTCGGCGTCGGTCTGGAACTCCTGTGCGCTGGCCTTGGGCACCAACTTCTTGACGATGGCCGGGCCGGTGGAACCGGCCTGCACGCCGACCTTCTTGCCCGCCAAGTCGGAGACGGAATTGATGGTCTTATTGGTGGACTTGACGAGGATCGCCTGTTGGCTGGTGAGGTAGGGGCCGGCAAAATCGATCTTCTGCTGGCGAGCCGGATTGATCGAATACGTGGCGAAAACCGTGTTGACGGTGCCGTTCTGCAAGACGGCCTCGCGAGTGGAGGAGTCGACCACACTCACCGAGGTCTTCGCGTCACCCAGGATGTAGCGGGCAAGCAGCTGGGAGAGGCCCGCGTCGAAGCCGCGCACCTTGTTGTCGTCGGGACTTTGCAACGAGAACAGCGCCGAGGACTTCACACCGCCGACCTTCAGCACACCCTGATCCTTGACGGCCTTGGCCCACTTGTTGGCATTGACGGTAGAGCCGCTTGCTACCTCGCCGGAATTCACGAGCTTGTCATAGGCCTTGGTATCGAGCGGCTTGCCCGTGGTCTGCGCCGGCGCCGAACTCTTGGCCGGCGCGGAACTGGTGCCACCGCAGCCCGAAAGCGCGATGCCCAACGCGGCCACTGCCGCCAACAAGCCAATCGTTGCCTTTTTCCTGGATTTCGAAAGCACCATGTGCCCTCCCCCATTCTTCCTTATCGCTTATCGTCGCGGATCCGGCGCAACCACACCAGACCGCCACATATACCCCTTCGGGGCGCGACGCCCGCCACCCGCTCGTCTCCAACTCGGCTCCACTGTGCTTCACTTCGCTTGGATTGGCTCGGTTCCGCTGGATTTGGGGAAAAGATGGCTGATGTCGCACACCGGTCGTGGCTCAAGTCTAAACGCCGCGGCCGCATCAATCTAGGAGAAATTATCGCAAAGGATATCGCGAATAGTTATGACGCTTCATCGAATGGTTGCAATCACAGTCAAACCCGCGTACGATCGCGTCCGCAACGCAAGTCACGGCGCTTAGCCATCAGCGAATTACAGAGACGCGACAGGGTCGGTTAGAGGCTGAACGAGTCCGATAAGAGGATATCCAGGCACTCCCGATAACGCTGGTATCCTCGACATCCCAGATTTCCCCGACATCGCTAAAGTCCCTCGAATACAAAAATCCGCGCGCCAACGAAAATGTGGTCACGCGGAAATACCAAGTCTACTGTTGCTGTTTCAGCTCTGCCTTTAGGCCTTGCCTTCCTTGGGCTTCGGCTTACGCAAAGCGCTCGGGACAGGCATATGAATCGGCTTGTGCGGCTTGGGCATAGCGACTTTCTTTGCGGCCGAACCGGACTTGTCATCGCTGGAAGCCTTGGCTGCAGCTTCGGCGGCCCACTTGGCGTAATCGTCCAAATCGTCATCGGCAACCGGCAAATCCTCATGCTGATCCACGTCATCTGTATGCGCGTTTTCGCCGGCCTCGTCATGAGTGCGCGAATATTCCTTCTCGACCTCATCGAACGGGTCCGCCGAACCACTGCCCGGCTCCTGCGCACCTAACTCTTTGGCCAGCTCGTCATAATCGGTATCGGTTGTCAAATACTTCAGCTTACGGGCCATTTTCTTTTGTTTAGCCTTTTGACGTCCGCGGCCCATTTGACCCCCCGAATTATTTTCAGTCGCAATTAATCCATCAATATGTAGGATACCACCCCATCCGTCACGTTTCATTGTCGGCTCAGACTTTTACCATAAAAACAAGATTTCAAGCCATTTTCAAAACACGGTAAACGATTGAGGGCGGGCCATGGCGGACACAGCGAACAGCGCGGAAACCGAACAAGTGACGGCAGCGGGCAATGAGATAAGCGCAAGCTTTCTCGAGGCGAAGAAGCGTTCCGACGCGGTTCTGGCCAAGCTTGAGAAGGATCCGGGCAAGTTCACCATGCTCACCGGCGACCGCCCGACCGGACGCCTGCACCTTGGCCACTATTTCGGCTCGATCCGCGAGCGCGTCGCGATGCAGAACAAGGGCGTGCACACCAACGTGCTCATCGCCGATTACCAGGTCATCACCGACCGCGACACCACTGAGCATATCCAAGACAACACACTGAACATGGTGTTGGATTATCTCGCCGCCGGCATCGATCCGAACAAGACCATGATTTTCGCACATTCCGCAATTCCGTGCGAAAACCAGCTGATGCTGCCGTTCCTTTCATTGGTCACCGAGGCCGAACTGCTGCGCAACCCGACCGTCAAGGCCGAGGCCGAGGCGAGCGGCCACGCGCTGACCGGACTTTTGCTGACCTACCCTGTCCA
Organism: Bifidobacterium sp. ESL0745; assembly: GCF_029433335.1. Classification (NCBI taxonomy): domain Bacteria; kingdom Bacillati; phylum Actinomycetota; class Actinomycetes; order Bifidobacteriales; family Bifidobacteriaceae; genus Bifidobacterium; species Bifidobacterium sp. ESL0745. The sequence continues at coordinate 229,513 of NZ_JAQTHX010000002.1, read as the reverse complement.
TCAGGCCTGCGACATCCTCTTCTGCAAGGCCAACGTCGTGCCGATCGGCAAAGACAATCTACCGCACGTCGAGATCACACGCACCATCGCGCGCCGCTTCAACGAGCGTTACGCCAAGAAGAACCCGGTATTCCCTGAACCGACGGCCATTCTTTCCGATGCGCCCGAAATTCCAGGGCTCGACGGCCGCAAGATGAGCAAGTCCTACGGCAATTCCATCATGCTCGGCGCCACCGCGGAGGAAACCGCCAAGCTCATCAAGAAGAGCCCGACCGATTCCGAGCGCCGTATTACATTTGATCCGGTCAACCGTCCGCAGGTTTCCGCGCTGCTGACCACCGCAGGCCTCGTCACCGACCGCGATCCGAAGGATATCGCCGAGGAAATCGGCGACGCCGGAGCTGGGGCCTTGAAGCAGTATGTCATCAAGTCCGTCAACGAGTTCCTTGCTCCGCACCGCGAGCGCCGCGCCGAACTGGCCAAAGACATGGATTCAATCCGCGATATCATCCACGACGGCAACAGGCGCGCCAACGCCATCGCCGAGGAAACCCTCGACCAGGTCCGCGAGGCCATGGGCATGAAATACTGAGCGGTTTACTGACTGATAACTCGTCAACTGTCAAAAGGTCGGTCGATACGAAATCCGTCAATGGCGGAAACGGCCATTCGCCAAATCGTATCGACCGACCTTTTGACAAAGTTGCAGACGCACAAGTCGGTAAATAGGAAATCAGGAATGGCGGAAAATGGCCGCTCTCAAAAACCTATCTGCCGACTTGTGGTTTCCCAACAAACCCGTCACACGTCGTAGCGCCAGGATTTGTCGGTGATCACGCGGGCCATCGCCAGGCCGATGGGCAGGCAGAGGATGACCATAAAGGCGCGGAAAGTCCAGTCGAGAGCGTTTGCAGTGTCGAACTGGCCGAGGTAGAACATCGCGCGGTACATATAGAGGCCGGGCACCATGATGACGATGGCCGGCACGGTCAGGCAGATACGCGGGTAGCCGAGGTAGGGTGGCAGGAAGCCGTGGCGAACCGACGAGCGCCAAAGTGAGGCGAGCAGGCCGGCGAGCATCGCGCCCAGGAACGCGGCGGCCTCCGGCGGCATGCCCATATCGACCACCGTCAGGCGCAGGGTGTCGGTGATCGCGCCGATGACGGCCGCGGTGAAGCACATGCGTTGCGGGGAATTGAAGAGCACCGAGAAGCCCCAAACCCCGCCGAACGCGGTGAGCGCGCGCAGGCCGGCGTTGACCCACGGATTGAGGCCGAGCGGCTCGAAACCTTGCGGATTCAAGTGGACGATAGCCGCGACCATCCAGCCGGCGAGCGTGGCCATCAGGATGAGCGCCATCGTGTAGACCAAGCGCTGGATGCCGCTTGGGAGGTCCATTTTGGCGATGTCAAGACCGCCGGTGATCAGCGGGAAACCGGGGATGACGAAGAGCATGGCGCCGATGTAGGCGGTGTCGTGCCGAAGCGCAACCGGGTCGATGAAACCGATCAGTCGTAACGTGCCGATGCAGGCGAACGCGGCCGCAGCGACGGCGACGAACGTGACGAAGAACTGATTGAGATGATAGGCGAAAAGCCGCCTGCGAACCCACTGGCCGATGCCCGCGCCCACGAACGCGCCGATCATATCGAACGGGCCGCCGCCGAGCAGGAAAACGAAGGACGCGCACGCCACAGCCGCCGCGAGTCCCGAGAACCACGGCGCGTACAGCGGTTTACGGTGCTGGATAAGGCTCAGCCTCTCGTGCGCCTGCCGTACGGTGATGCCGTGGCTGGCCTTTGCCTTTGCTGCTGCTTTGGATTTTGCCGCAACTTGAGGCTTGGAACTTGCCGATTCCGTTGTGGCAGAAGGGCTGGCAGCAGCAACCTGCTCGGCGGCGACGTCCTCGCGCGTCTTGCCGATATGCTCGAAATGCTCTGCGTACTGGCCTTTCGGCGGGCGGAAACCGCGCTTTTTGACGCGCTTGACGGCCTTGTCGTGAACGCGCCTGCGCTTTTCAAGTTCGCGATGGGCCTTTTGCGTGGCCAGCAGCACCGAACGCCGGGCCTCCGGGTTGTCGAGCTGCTGCACCACTTCGGCGGAAACCGTGGGCTGGGCATGATACATCGTTCCCGGCTCGCCGATATTGACGCTGAACCAATCCGCGAAATGCTCAAGGAGCCAGATACGCTCCGTATTGACTCCGGTCGTCGGCAAATCGACAACCTGCGTGATCCTGCTGACGCCGTCGCTGCACGAGGCTTCCATGTCGGTCAGGTTGACATTGGCCCGAACATGCACACCAAGCGGGAAACCGATGCGGTGCATCATCTCGTGGACGCGAAAACTTCCGGTGCCTGCGCCGAGATCGAGCAGCCCGACCCGCACGATGATGCTCGCCTTCGCCGCGATGCCCGCGTCGACCACCGGAGTATCCCAATCCCGCTCGATGTCGGCGGTATCCAACGGCATGTAATGCGTCAGCCGGTCGTGCACCTTGGCCCGATGGTCGGCGCGAGCGCCGGAACCAGCAGCACCGCCTCTGCCGCCGCTTTCGTCAATGGAAGCCACCGCCTCGGCCACACGCCGGTATTCCTCGGAATCGGATTCATCCAGATCGCCAAAGATGTCTTCAAGCCTGGAATCACCTTCGTCCTCATCGTCGCCGCTGTTCACCGTTTTCTCGATATCCTCGGCCACCACTTGCATGCCGTCCTGCCGGCCATCAGATTCAAAGAAACCACCGCGATCATCCGCGTCTGCCACATTATTTTCCTTAACCACTTCACCTTTCGCGTTACTGACGGCATTTACGCTGACCACGGTTCCGGGTTTACCATTTGCACCGGCGTTGTCGTCAATCGAGTCTGCATCCTTCATTGCCATACCGCTTCCCCCATCGTTCTTCTCATGTCTTCCCAGGCGTCTTTCACGCCCAATAAGCCGAGTTCTCTACGCTCATGCTTCATTGGAATTTAACAGATGTTGACAAACCACATAAAATTTGGCATATCTCGATACATCATTTTTAGCACGCTCGCCCTAAATTTATTCACGGCATCAATGCACGATAATCATTGTCAAACGGACTAAATTCTTTATTTTGTGACGATGATTGATAATCCCCAAACCGGCTTCATACCAATGATTTTAAAACCTGAACCACGCCAGACGACCAACGACAAAATAAAATCAACGCCAGAAGCGCGATGTCAGGACTCCTGCCGCAAACCGCAAGATGGCTGGAACTCTGACAGACGTTCCAATAACGAAGATAATCCGTCCGAAATATGGCTATTGTCGACTTTCACTACAGAAATGTCGGTCAGGTCGCCCTACAATCAAGTCGTACTCGCCAAGCAATGGCTTTGGGTTCGCAACAGATGGCACCACAACCGCGGAGGAGCCGCGGAATGCCGACAGATCGAACAACCGGACGCTTGGTTTGAAGGAGGTCTGAATGGCTAAAAGTACCAAAAATAATCAGCCAGACAACAATCAACCGATCACGCAGCCCGATGCCGCACTGTTCACTTCCGGAGTAGGAACCAAAGGCCCCGAGGAACGTGATCTTCCCCAAACGTTGAAAGACGATCTCGCACTCTGCCTTGAGATTCTGCGCACCGTGCTCGGGGAATACGACAAGGATCTGCTCTCCACGTTCGATACCGTCCGCGGCTACGCCGTCAAGGCGAGCGCCGAACACTATGCGGAGACCATCGGCAAGGAACACCCCAAGGAAGACAACCTCGAGAAGGCCGAAAAGGTCATCGACGCGCTGAACGTGCATCAGGCGCAACTGCTTGCGCGCGCGCTCACCACCTACTTCCATCTGGCGAATCTGTGCGAGGAGAACTACCGTGTCTCCGTGCTGCACAAGCGCGAGGCGAACGTAAGCGAAGACGCCGCGACCGATCCCGTCAATGAACTGACGGGCGCCTACCACCAGCTCATCAACGAAATGGGCCCGGCCAAGGCCAAGAAGCTTTTGAACAAGCTCGAGTTCCACCCCGTCTTCACCGCGCACCCCACCGAGGCCCGTCGCAAGGCCGTCGAGGGCAAGATCCGCCGCATCGCAACGCTTCTGAGCGCCGGCAAGCTCTTGGGCGGGTCCGACAAGAAGGAAAACTACCGTCGTCTGTACAACGAGATCGACGCGCTCTTCCGCACCTCGCCGATCGGCGCCAAAAAGCCGACACCGGTGGAGGAAGCCGATACCATCATCGACATCTTCGACAACACGCTGTTCGACACCATCCCGCAGGTCTATCGCCGCTTCGACGATTGGATCCTGGGCGACCAGGCCGGAATCGCGGAACCGCAGTGCCCCGCGTTCTTCCATCCAGGCTCCTGGATCGGCACCGACCGCGACGGCAACCCGAACGTCACCGCCAAAGTCAGCCGCGCCGTGGCCCGCAAGTTCAGCGACCACGCCATCGAAGCGCTTGAAAAGGCGACACGCACGGCAGGCACCAACCTCACGATGGAAACCGTCACCACGCCTCCGAGCGACGAACTCGTCAACCTCTGGAGCCACCAAAAGGAAATGAGCGAGCGCCTGACCGACAAGGCCGCCGCCACTTCCTCGAACGAGCTGCACCGCGCGGTCATGCTGGTCATGGCCGACCGTCTGCATTACACCGTGGTGCGCGACGCCGACCTGATGTACAAGAGCTGCGATGACTTCATCGCCGACCTCAAGATCGTCCAGCGTTCGCTGGCGGCCGCCGGCGACAAACGTGCGGCCTACGGCCCCATTCAGGACGTCATCTGGAAGGCACAGACCTTCGGATTCCACCTCGTGGAGACCGAATTCCGCCAGCACTCGCTCGTCCATTCCCGCGCTTTGGAGGACATCCGCGAGCACGGCCTGCACGGCGAACGCGGCGAACTGCAGCCGATGACGCACGAAGTGCTCGACACCTTCCGCGCACTCGGCGCCATCCAGAAGCGCAACGGCCAGAAGGCCGCCCGCCGCTATATCATCTCCTTCACCAAGTCCGCGCAGAACATCCGCGACGTCTACGAACTCAACCGCATGGCGTTCTCGAATCCTGAGGACGTGCCGACCATCGACGTCATCCCGCTGTTTGAGCAGCTGCAGGATCTACAGAACTGCGTCGACGTGCTTGACGAAATGATCAAGATTCCCGAAGTTCAGGCTCGTTTGAAGGCCACCGGTGGCAAGCTCGAGGTCATGCTCGGCTACTCCGATTCCTCCAAGGACGCCGGCCCCACCACCGCGACGCTCGCGCTGCATTCGGCGCAAGGACGCATCGCGGAATGGGCCAAGAAGAACAACATCGATCTGACACTCTTCCACGGACGCGGTGGCGCTGTCGGTCGTGGTGGCGGCCCCGCAAACCGTGCGGTACTCGCGCAGCCTGCCGGCTCCGTCAACTGCCGTTTCAAGCTCACCGAACAAGGCGAAAGCATTTTCGCCCGCTACGGCAATCAGGCACTGGCCATTCGCCACGTCGAATCCGTGGCCGCGGCGACACTGCTGCAGTCGGCTCCGAGCATGGAGAAGACGAACACCGAAATGACCAAGAAGTACTGGGGCATGGCAGAGAAGCTCGACGAATCGGCGCATAACCGCTTCCTCGATCTGCTCAACACCCCCGACTTCACGCCGTGGTTCTCCACTGTCACGCCGCTCACCGAAATCGGCCTGCTGCCAATCGGTTCCCGCCCTGCCAAGCGTGGTCTCGGCGCCAAGTCGCTTGATGACCTGCGCACGATTCCGTGGGTATTCTCCTGGGCTCAGGCGCGCATCAACCTCGCCGCCTGGTACGGTCTGGGAACCGCATGCGAAGATTTTGGCGATCTCAAGACACTGCGCAATGCCTACAAGGAATGGCCGGTATTCTCCACGTTCATCGACAACATCGAGATGTCGCTGGCCAAGACCGACGAGCGCATCGCCAAGATGTACTTGGCACTCGGCGACCGCGACGACCTGCGCGACAAGGTGTTGAACGAGATGGAGCTCACCCGCAAGTGGGTGCTCGCCATCGTCGGCGACCAATGGCCACTGCAGCACCGCCACGTGCTCGGTCAGGCTGTCCGCGTGCGTTCGCCGTACGTCGACATCCTTTCCGTCATTCAGGTGCTCGCCCTGCGCAGCCAGCGCGAACTGCAGAAGAAGCATGATGCGGAGGCCGCCAAGGCGAGGGCGAACGGCGAGGCTCCCGCGAACGCAGGTGCCGTTGCCCCGAAGAAGACGGACAACGATGAGCTGGCCCGCGATCAACAGCGCGGCGGCTTCACCTATCTCATCCTCTGCACGGTCTCCGGCGTCGCCGCCGGCCTGCAGAACACCGGCTGAGTTTTGTAGCTACTTTAGTTAAGAGAGCGCCGCAGACGTTTGTGAATCATTATTGGTTCGATATTCGTCCGCGACGTTTTCTTATGTTCTGTTTCTCTCCCAAATCAGTGAAAATGTGTAAGAAACTGCCCAAAATAGCAGTGAAAGCGTGCACAAATAGCTATATTACCTTATGAAAGTGTGCATAATTTAAGTTATTACTGTCTGGAAACGTGTAGAATATAGATAGATTTTGGCATAAAAACGTGCAATGGTCACGCAGAAACGTTGGAACGATGCGGAAACAGCATGAAACGACAATTGATGACAAAATTGGCTGAGTGGAAAGACAGCCCACAGCGCAAGCCGCTGGTACTTGACGGCGCCCGCCAGACCGGCAAAACATGGCTTGCCCAGGAATTCGGACACACTCATTTCAAGCATCTTGCCTACGTTTCACTCCAAGATAACGAAGCAATGGAAACACTATTCGAAGGCTCATTGCTTCCGGAACGTCTCATTCCCGGCATCGCACTGGCCGCCGGCACGAAAATCGACCCGAGCGATACCTTAATCGTGCTTGATGAGGTTCAGGAAGTGCCGCGCGCGGTGGAATCGTTGAAATACTTCGCCGAGCAAGCACCAGAATATCCAATCATCGCGACCGGTTCGACGCTTGGTATCACCATCCATCGCAACGTCTCGTTCCCCGTGGGCAAAGTCGATATGCTGCGTCTCTATCCACTCACGTTCCGAGAGTTTCTCGATGCCTGTGGCCAAGTCGAGCTGTTGCAGATTCTCGACAATGCCGACACCGATATGATGACGGTATTCCACGAGAAGTTCATGGAGTTTCTGAAATATTATGTGGTCGTTGGCGGCATGCCTGAAGCCGTACAGACTTTCGTCAATACTTATCCGGGGGTTGATTTCGCTGCCATTACACGAATCCAAGCCGCGATTGAACACGGTTACCGAAGCGATTTCTCGAAATATCCTGACGATATGCCACAAGGTTTTCCGCTGCGGCTGACGCAATTGTGGGATTCTCTGCCTCGCCAACTTTCGCACGAAAACAAGAAATTCGCGTATAGCGCCATCAAGAAGGGTGCGCGAGGACGTGAATATGATCTTGCGATTCAGCGTCTACAGGATTCGTCACTTGTCACGAAAATCCCGCGAGTGCAAAACGTCGAATACCCTCTCGCCATGTTCGAGGACCAATCCGCCTTCAAACTGTTCGTGCTTGACGTAGGTCTATTACGAGAAATGAGCGGCATCGCACCGCAAGTCATCCTCAACGGCGATGAGGTGTTCCGCACTGCCAAAGGCGCACTGGCCGAGCAACTTGTCTGCCAGGAACTCGTCACGGCCGGGTTCACGCCATATTACTGGACCGACACCAACGCCACTCACAAGCTCGACTTCATCATCCAACTTGCCGACAAAGTCGTACCCATCGAAGTAAAAGCCGGCACGAACCTCACCGCCGCCAGCCTCAAATACGCAATGAAAAAATTCGGTTTGCCGTCCGCCATCTGTTTCTCGTCTCTCGCCCCGCGTCACGACGGTGCTATCTACGACCTGCCGCTTTACGCAGTGAGTACCATTAAACAAACAACTCTATAAATTATGCAATCACATCGCCGTAAAAATCGTATCCCAATACGGATGATCAAGGAGAGAACCGAATGGCAATGAAGCAAACGAATCAGCTCATAGTTTTAGGGAATGGTTTCGACATAGCTTGCGGTTTAAATTCTGCATATGCCAATTTCTTTCATGATCGATATAGCCTCCATAAATGGAACCTACAAAAAGACGATGATGAGACCGAAGCCGAAATGAATTTAGTTGATGGAATGATTTCCCTTGATAATGAAGGATTAAACGAAAGTTTCTGGGATATCGACGGGCAACCCACGATATGGGATATTCTTTTCCTTCTTGATTACAAATCAAATTACAAAAACAATAAAAAACTTACAGATATCAACTGGGATGACATCGAAAGTTCCATTGATCGTTTTCTGAATTTTTGGATTTCAAGTCACGAAGATTTTTTGACTAGTGCAAATAACAAATCTGGAATAAATTGGACCGTTGCTAACTGGATTAATGCAATTCAAGCCAACCTGATTAATTTGATTCAAGCCAACCAGTTTAACCCATTTCAAAATAAATCTAATTTTTTTATATTTGAATCTCAACTAGCTTCATGTCTTAAAGACTTTATCCTAGAACACAGCTCTATTTCTGATTGCTCGTTTACAGATTTTCTTAAAGAGCTGAAGCACGAGCTTAATCAATTGGAATCCGACTTTGGCAAGTATCTTACGACGTACGCCTTCACAAATCATCCGGGCCAATATAGCGAAAATTCAAGTGCCATACTTCAACATATTTTTACTACGAATCATCAAAAATACATTAATACAGCTAAAAAATTGTTGGCCGAACTTATAGAGGAAGACACCAAAACATTATACTTGCTTAATAATTCAATTCTATCGTTTAATTACACAACGCCATTTGACGAATCCGATACGATTCGCAATATTCATGGGTCAACAAAAGAACCTATTTTTGGTATTGATTCAATAGATTCAAGCACAGATACAGATAAGACCATAACTGATGAAAGAAACATGTTCACTAAAAACTTTCGCGTATTAGAGCTGCACACAAGTCAACGATACGAAAAGATTCTTCACCCAGATGGAGGCAATCAGCCCCTTGATTTCATTAAATTCTTTGGACATTCTCTAGGTGACGCTGATTACTCGTATTTCCGTACACTATTTGACGATGTAGATTTATATGACGGCAACACTGCACTTATGTTCTTATACACTAAAGGTGCCAATGCGGCTGAACTCAATGCCAACGTTGCACATCTCATCAACAAATACGCGTTAAGTCTTCCAGAACCAAAACAACAAGTAAACCTTATGACCAAATTAACTATAGAAGGAAGGCTTAATATCAGGGAAATTCCTCAACCCTAGCTCTACGAACGGTAAAAGTATCTGCGTTACTGAATCAGCCTGTTTTACACGACAAGCTGAGCAGCGTCATCCAGCGTAAGCAAGCGGCCAAAACGGGTGTTGAGAGGTTGGTCGCCGCCGTAAACGACGATGCGGCGGTCGGTCGGGAGGCCGATGGTTTCACCTAGCTCGTCGCCCCTTGCGAAGGCATGCAAATCGTAGGTGGCAGAAGCCTTGACCTCGACCAGATACTGGACTTCGCCGCCTTTTTCGATAATCAGGTCGATTTCTTTTTGGTTGGCGTCACGCCAGAAATAGAGGGTCGGCTTGCGGCCACGCACATAATATTCCTTGGCGACTGCGTTGATCACCGTGTTCTCGAAGAGCGGCCCACGGTACTTGCTCAGCGCGAGGCTTTCCGGCGAATCGATGCCCAACAGGTAGGCGGCCAGCCCGGTGTCGTAGAAGTACAATTTCGGGGTCTTGACCAAACGTTTGCCATAATTCTTGTAATACGGATAAATTCGATAGACAATGAAACTGGATTCGAGCACGGAAAGCCAGTCCTCGACCGTTTTTCTGTCAATCTCGCAAGCCTTGGCCAACGCCGAGTAATTAAGCAGCTCGCCGTCGCGCACCGCGCATTGCACCAAGAAGTTCTCGAATGCCGCCAACTTGCGCACGCCGAGCTCGGCCCGGACGTCGCGCTCAAGGTAGGTGTTGATATAGTTCGGAAAATAATCGGCCGGCTTGATTTTGGAATCGTAGAGCCGTGGATATCCGCCTCGCCACATCCATTCGTCCATCGGACCAGGGTCTCTGCCCGCGTCCTTGAGTTCCGCTCGGGAGAACGGCATAAGGTAAAGCAGCGCGACACGACCGGCAAGCGATTGCGAAATGGAGTTCATCAACAGGAAATTTTGCGAGCCGGAAAGAATGAATTGCCCAGGTTCCTGCTGACGTTCGTCGACGATGCCCTGAAGGTACGAGAAAAGTTGCGGCACACGTTGAGCTTCGTCGAAAATGACGTGATTGCCATACTGGCTGAAGAACGTGTCGGGATCGGTCTGCGCGAGTGCCCGTAGTTTCGGGTTTTCAAGCGAAACGTATGTGTAGTCGCTGAAGACCTCGCGCAGCAAAGTAGTTTTACCTGTTTGCCGCGCACCCGTAAGAGAAATGACGGGAAATTGTTCGGCAAGTTCCCGCATTTTCGTCGTAATTTTCCGAGGAACCATCTCCGTACTGACTTTACTCATAATCGGCCTATTCTCAACGATTACTAGCACCTATTCCATAATTAGCATAGGTACTACTACCCAATTAACATAGACCCTACTCCACAATTAACACAAAGTCTATTCCACAATTAGCATAGGTACTACTACCCAATTAACATAGACCCTACTCCACAATTAATACAAAAAGACCTCCGCCGGAATCAGCCGGGGAGGTCTTGAGAATGGTCAGACGAAATCCGGTGAACGGACTTCGCAAGTCAAAGTAAGATAATCGATCACGCTTCGTCGATGAGATCCAGCATTTGTGGGACCGTCTTCTTGCCGAACTCGACCTTTTGGGTGGTCGTGCCATCGGCGGAAGTTTTGTTGACGACGATGCAGGGAACGCTCATGGCGCCGTACTGGCTCTGCAGCTCAGGGAAGTGCGAAATGTCATACGCTTCGGCCTTCACCGCAGGGTTGTCGGCGGCGATGCGCTGCGACGAGAGCACCGTGGTCGGGCACATCGTGCAGGTCAACGAGACGAGCACCATCACATCGGTGGTACCGCCGTCAGCGTCGAGCTTTTCGATACGCTGCTGGGTGTCATTATCGACGGACTGGCCAGGACCGGCCGCGTTGTAGAGTCCGAGCACGAACGAGTTGAACTCGTGGCCACTCGGCACACCATGGAATGCAAGGCCCGTGGGCTGCAGTTTGCCGTCAGCGCCAACCTTGCACATCCGCACACACGGGCGAGCCATCGGCATCAGACCATTGGCATCGAACTTCGCGCGGCCTTCCGCGTCTTCCTCACCCTCACCCGGTTCAGGCGCGAGAACCGAAGAAAGCTTGCCGTTGCTCAATCCGACCAGCTCATCGATGAAGCCCTTGAGCTCCTGCGAAAGCTTGGTCTTGTCAAGCGAAAGCTCAAGTACCAGAGGCTGGCTCATGCGGCCGAAGACCACGTCGAGCTGCTTGCGAATCGCGTCATCGAAGAACCCAGAGGTCTTGACAGGGCCGTTTTGCCCTGCGGTTGCGTCACCACTCGCTGCGGCAGGAGCCGGAGAAGTGCCGGAATTGGCGGCTTTCTCGGCAGCTTCAGCCTCACGCTGCTCGTAATTCGAGCTGGTAGGGCGAGGCGGCACGAGGCCAGTCTTCTCGCTCAGATCCTTGGCGTAACGCTCAAGCTCCACGCCCGCGACGGCACCATCGGAAACCGCGGTGACCACCTGGCGAAGGTTTTTCTCACGCAAATCTCCAGCAGCGTACACACCGGCAGCGGAAGTCTCAAGATAGTCATGCGTGATAACGTATCCATGGTCGTCAAGATCGATGACGCCTTTAAGAATGCCGGTCTGCGGCACATAGCCCGCAAAGACGAAAACGCCGAAATTCTTGCTCTTGGTGGGTGTCCACTCGATGTCCTCGCCGGTTTTACGGTTATGGAAAACGGCACTTACCAAGCCACCTTCGCCGGCGGAAACCGACTTCATCTCGGTGTTGTATCGAATCTCGATATTCGGATCGTTTTTGGCCTCGTTGGAGACGGAAGCGTCGCAAGTGAAATCGTTGCCACGTACCAAAATGGTGACTTTACTCGCGTATTTGGTGAGGAACACCGATTCTTCGGCCGCGGAAAAACCGCCGCCGACAACGACGACCTCCTTGCCGTTGAAGAACTCGCCATCGCAGGTCGCGCAATAGGAAATGCCGCGGCCGGCGTATTCGGCCTCACCCTGGAACCCGATCTTGCGCGGGTTCGCGCCCGTAGCCACCAAAATACCGAAGGTCTTCAGGTCGCCGCGGTTGGTATGCACGGTTTTGATATCGCCCTCAACGTCAAGTCCGGTGGCATCGGCTGCCATGAACTCCGCTCCGAAGTCCTCGGCCTGCTGACGCATGGTTTCGGTCAGCGTACGACCGTCAATCCTGGCGATGCCCGGGTAGTTCACAACCTCGTTGGTGATGGTGATCTGGCCGCCGTACTCTTCTTTTTCGAGAATGAGCACGCGGTAGCGCGCACGCGCCAAATAGAGGCCGGCAGTAAGCCCTGCAGGCCCTCCACCAATCACCACAACGTCATACAAATCGTCTTGTCGCTTCATAGCATCCTTAAGTACGTCAGTACAGGAAAGATCAGAGCTGGCCGACGAGGTCGAGACTCGGGGCGATGGTCTCGTCGCCCGGCTCCCACTTCGCAGGGCAGACCTGATCGCCGTGCTCGTAAACGAACTGCGAGGCTTCGACACGGCGCAGAATCTCTTCCGCATTGCGGCCGACGTTGGAGGAAATGACCTCATAGGCCACGACTTTGCCTTCAGGGCTCAGGATGAAGTCACCACGCTCAGCCTGACCGTGGACCTCATCATAGGTGTCGAGATCGCGGGAAAGCTGGTTGGTTGGGTCAGCGACCATCGGAAACTGAATCTTCGCAATCTTCTCGTTGGCCTCATGCCAAGCCTTGTGAACAAATTCAGTGTCGTGGGAGACGCCGTAAACCTCGCAACCGGCCTTCTTGAAGTCCTCATAATGGTCGGCGAGGTCCTCAAGTTCGGTGGGGCACACAAAGCTGAAATCGTTCGGATAGAAGAAGAAAAGTGACCAGTGGCCGAGCACATCCGCCTTGGTAAGCGTGCTGAATTTATTGTCCTGATAAATATTGGCCGTAAAATCGGTCAGCTCATGATGAAGCATGGTCATAATGTGTACCTCTTTACCTCGAAAAACCAAATGCTGTATGCACGCACGATTCAGGCCTCTATATACGTTCCCTCTAACGTCCTTACGAACGCCTGCAAATCATAAATCCCAGCACCCAAAAGCACCTATGGAACCAGTTATCGGCGTGGCTCAATCATGCTAACGCGGTAAGAGGCAATTCCGGCAGCCGGCATGCGCGTGAAGCCACATATTTTCGTGAACCGCAATAAAAAGCCATATCTAAACACTTTCTTGACTAATAAATACGCAATAAATAGGCGGACTATTATTAATCGATATGATAATAAAATGAATTATGAACATTTAATTTGTTCTATTTATTTACAATAAGCGTAAATATATCTATTTATAATAATATAAATGTAATTCCTGTCCGACAGTTCGAAAATTCCGTAAATCATGAAAGTGACGCGGCAGGAGGGTAACGTTAGGCGAAACGGCCTTTACCATTGGCCACTTTCACACGCGGAGGGAAACCTCAAATGACAGACGATTCAAAACCCAACGACGACCCGAATTCCGCCGAGTCCACGGCAAACGCAACCTGGAGCCGCATGCTTCAAGGCAACGCACGTTTCGCTTCAGGTCAGGCCGAGCATCCTTGGCAGGATAAGGAGACGCGGGAATCGCTGATCGACGGGCAGCATCCGGACGCGGCAGTGCTGTCGTGCTCGGATTCGCGCGTTCCTCCGGAAATCATTTTCGACCAGGGCCTAGGCGATATGTTCACCGTACGCACAGCCGGTCAGACGCTGGATGACGCGGTTATCGCCTCGCTGGAATACGCCGTGACGCATCTGGGTGTGAGCGTTCTCGTTGTGCTCGGGCACCAGCATTGCGGCGCGGTCGCAAGCGCCGTTGCCGAACTCGACGCCATCGCTTCCGGCGAAGGTATCGATTTGGGTGCCGCTTTCGCCGCGGAAGTCACGGATTCCGAAATGGTTGACCCAGCTGCAGACGATGACAGCGGAGACCTTTCGGAAAATGATGATGTCGACGATGCTGGCACTGTTGAAACAAGCGGCACAGAAGACGGTTCCGATTCAACCGATTCCGATTCAACCGATTCCGATTCGGAAAGCGCAGACGCCCCTCGATTCGGCGAGGCCTCTGCAGCCCCACGCACCGGTATGGATGCCGACGATGTCTTCGACAAGATGGAGGAGCTGGTCGCCGCCTCACAGTCCGTGCTCGTGCGTTCGGTCGGCGCCTCCGTTTTGGCCGCGCAGGAGGCCGCCTTAAGCGATACCGACGATTTCGAGCGCGTGCATATCGCCCGCACCATCGAGGATCTGGTCGACCGTTCACCGGTTATCCAAGAGGCGTTGGCAGCCGAACATCTTTCCATCGTCGGCGCACGCTACCAGCTAGCCACGGGCAAAGTCGAGGTGCTCTCGTTCTAGCTCGGCAAAGTTGGGTTCAGCCCGCCGAAGTCCAAACACTGCTGGCCTTGCAACACACCTGCTGAGCATGCACTTCCCGGCACTCCGCACACATTTATTCCGGAAAAGACGTAAATAAAAGCTAACTAAATGCGTCATTCCCAACACAAAACCTTGAGGGATGCTGGAAATGACGCATTTATCATCCTCATCATGACCAACCAATAATCCTATGGCCAATTCAGCGACTAAGGCCAGAACAATAAAGTCCATTGGTTTGCCGAAGTAACTATTGGAAACACCAATGAGTTACGTTCAGATTCCAATGGACTTTTGCCATGTGGACGGCTATTGCTTTACGACTTCGAAGATGCGCTCGGTCTCGGGACGGCAGCGCGGCATACGCACGCCGATCGTCATCAGGTATTGGCCGGAAACGGGGACGTCGCCCAGCGGCCCGTAGGCGTCGAAGGACTCAAGAGACGCCTCAAGCTGCACAGGGGCCGTCCAACGAACCTTATATCGGGCGTTCGCATCAAGCCCCGGAATACGCAAATAGACACCGCGATTCGAACGGGACTCGTCGTATTGCACGTGCTCGATGATGGCGCGGGAACCGTCATCGGCAACCACACCGTATCCCAAAACCGCGGAATCCGCGAGATCCAAACGCACGAATTTTCCGGAATGCAGGAAATCACGATTGTCTTTATACCAGGCAATCCACGTGGAAAGATCGTTCAGATCGGCTTCCTCCGTCTGCGTCAAATCCCATTCAACGCCGAAGGAGAAGAACACTGCGGTGGCAGCACGGAAAGCAAGGCTCAGTGTGCGCCCGGTCTGCTGGGAAGTCGGTTGCGAGATGTGCGCCCCGATGTATTCAGGAGCAACGGTCTGCACCGTCCAACGCTGGATTTTCTGCCGGCTCATGGCGTCGGTCATGTCCGAACACCAGAAACGCGACACCTTCTCGACGATTCCCGTGTCGATGCGCCCGCCGCCCGCAGCACAGGACTCCCATTCGATACCAGGAAATTCGGCGCGCAACTTATCAAACAAACGGTAGTAAGCCCGTACCTGCCCATGCACGGCAGGGGCGCCGCCGCGAAGATTTGAGCCGGCCTCAAGGAGAAAACGATTATGATCCCACTTGATATAGTCGACCCCGGTCTGCGAAAGAACCTTGGAAATCGAGCTGAATACATAATCGAAAGCCTCAGGGTTTGTCAGATCAAGTACCAGTTGATGACGCTGCTCAATCGGCGTACGGCTGCTGGCCTGCATAATCCAATCCGGATGTTTGCGATAAAGGTCGGAATCACGGTTAATCATCTCCAGCTCAACCCATAAGCCAAATTCCATACCAAGCCCATGCACATAATCGGAAAGCGGCTTGAGCCCATTGGGCCAGACATCCGGATCGACCCACCAATCGCCGAGGCCAGCGTAATCATCACGCCGCGAATGGAACCATCCGTCATCCAAAACATAGCGTTCGACGCCGATGCGTGAAGCAATTTGTGCCAATTGCTTCAACTTGGAAAAGTCTTGGTGGAACGTTACCGCTTCCCAAACATTCAGTGTCACAGGTTGGGTCTTCGGATGCGCATCGAGCGAACGTTCCCATGTGTGGACGCTTTGCGCGGCACCGTCCAGCCCCTCGTTCGAAGCCGTTACCATCACCCACGGCGTCGTATAGCTTTCACCTTTTGCCAGCACGATTTCGCCGGGAAGCAACAGCTCCCCCGCGTTGATGCCGGCACTCTGATCGTCATCACGGTCGACGGCGATGGTGGAATTGCCGCTCCACGAGACCTGAACCATCAAAACGGAACCATGATGGAAATCAAATCCCCTGGTTCCGGCGACAATCAACGGGCCGGCATACCCCGGCTTGCCCTTTCGGAATTCACGCAGCCACATTCCGTCGGCTATTTGATGCCGCTGCGGCTGACGCTCTCGCTCGTGACGTCCGCAAAAGTCCAGAAACTCGGTCATGTCATCGCCAAACGGGACATGAACATCAAGGCCTTCCAACATATAGGAGCCAGACGCGGTGTTGGTAAGTGTATGACGTATACGAAGCGAACCGCCCTTCAGCGCCTCCACTTCGGTGGCAAGTTCCAGCCCCGCATCATCGTCACGGGCTTCGTAACGCAACCCGTCACCGGAAACCACAGCCGGTTCGCTCACCTTGAAGCGTGGAGACCAAGCGCGCCCGACTGTTAGCCCATCCGCCCCAGCAGCCTTACTGTCATCGCTCACCCGCTGACCCCGCAGACCGGGACGAGTGAACACATCCAATGCATGCTCAACCAGCAACGCACGCGGTCGCGGATCTTGGTCAATCAGATTATTGAACGAAGAGGGATCACTCGTACTGAAGAAACCAATGACATCGGGCAAATCTTCACCGACGCTCGCATCTGTCATCGCCAGACACGTCACTGGTAGCTGGCCTAAGGCAATGGATGGAAACAACATATTCTTTCCCCTATAAATGAAATTCTAATAAAGCCTCAACAATTGGCGACGGAACCATAAATCCAGTATCCGCCGCCAATGTAATCATCGTTATGATTTGTTGAAAACACTAAGACACCGATAATCAACCTTGTAATGCGTCATTACTTATTTCACCGACCCTGCGACCATTCCAGCAATGAAATACTTCTGCAGGAACACATAGGCAATGACCATCGGAACTGCGGCGATAAGGGCAGCAGCTGCAGCGATTCCAAGGTTGTTGGTGTTTTCGGAGAAGAATGACGCCACTCGTGTGGCGATTGTCTGCTTGGACGGATCCGTCAGAATATAGTTGGAAAGCGCATATTCGTTCCAGACCTGGGAACCAGTCATGATAATCACCGTTGAAGTCACCGGCTTGAGCATCGGCATGATGAGCTTCGAAAACACTTGGAACCTATTCGCCCCATCTATCGTTCCGGCTTCATCGATGGCCGGAGGTATGGCCCTGATGAATGCAGTATAGAGGAACACGGAAAGCGGCAAATGGGTAGCCGTAAGCACCAGCGTAATGCCCCAGTAAGTATTCGCCCCACCGATATTGACCAGGAACGTGTACAGCGGCACCAGAATCGAAAGCGGCGGAACCATCATCATGGAAAGAATGAAGGCTGAAACGAAATTGTTCATCTTCGTGGGTCGACGCGCCAACGGATAAGCCGCCATAGCGCCCAGAACGCAAACCAGCAATGTTGCGAAACCGGTCACGATAACGGTATTGAGAACCGCTTTGAGAATTCCTCCTTGCTGAATGGCGAGCGTCCAATTGTTCCAATCCAAATCGTGGGTTCGGGGAATCAGCGCGGAAGTCATATCACTTGCCGGTTTCAGGGAAGTGGTGATCGCCAAGTAGAACGGCAGCAACTGGCAGATGACAACGATGCCGAGAAACAGGTAGATCGCCCACCTGCCGCGTTGGTATTGCTTGCGCTCTTTACGGGCGTCCCTCATTTCACGTGTCTCGTGGGCGCGAGAAACCGATTTCGTTGCAATGGCATGTGAATTATTTCTACTCATAATCACTCCCATTCCAATTTTGCGAGGCCCTTATTCACGAAATAGGTAACCACCGCAATGATCACAAACAAGACCACTCCAACGGCAGACGCATACCCTGCGGTCTGATTGTCAAAGTAGAGGATGCCGATATATGTCGAAAGCGAGTTGGTCGAATACCCTGGCCCGCCTCCGGTCAGCACTCTGACGATGTCGTAGATCTTCAAACCACCGATGAGGTTGTAGACGACACTGGTGGTGAACGACGGAGCCAGCAGCGGCAGCTGCACATACAGGAATTTCTTCCAACCATAGGCACCATCAACCTCAGCGGCCTCGATGACTTCCTGATCCATCGTCTGCAAACCGGACAGATAGATGATCATCGAAACACCCATGAACTGCAGCGAATTGACGATAACGACAATCGCAACAGAGAAATGAGCATTATTGAACCACGCGACCTTGGGCAATCCCATCCAAACAAGAATCTGGTTGAGCGCGCCTTGCTGGTACTGGAAGATGAAGTAATACATAATGCCCATGACTACAGGCGCCACCAACGCAGGCAAATAGATGATGGCACGGATAAGCGTCCTGCCATGTATTTTCGCGTTGAGCAGCAAAGCCAGAGCCAAGCCAAGGACCTGCTGGATCGCGGTCCCGACAATTCCGTACATAAACGTATTGATGAGAATCGTGCCAAAGTTGCGATCCCTGAAAATCTGCTTATAGTTCGCCAAACCGACGAACACTTTGGAAGGACTGAATCCATCCCAATTCATCAGGGATAAGCCGATACCGGAAATCAACGGGTAGATGATGAATACCACCATGATGATGATTACCGGAACATAGAAGAGATTCACCGCCGCCCCACGGAAGCGGTGAAGCTTCCGGGAGCGAGACGGCTGCGCTTTACTGCCAGCCAAAATTTACTCTTTTCAGGACTGCTGGCTGCGCTTGGCTTCGTATGCGGACTTTACCTGATCGGCAGCCGCCTGCGGGGTCAATTGTCCAGTGAGCAGACCATCAGTGGACTTACTGAGCATCTGGAAAATGCCAGTCATATACGAACGATCGAACAGCGGAATCGTCTTGGTCTTCTTCTGCGTAACCCAATAATCATAGGTGTCTTGGAACTGACCAAGCGCGGAATCAACATTGCTCAGCGCCGAATTGTTCATGCTGGTCTTCACCAGTTTCTTCATATTCGCCGGCTCAGCCATGAAATCGACAAACTTCAATGCTTGTTCCTTGTGCTTGCTGGTCTTTGAGACGCCGAACGCCAAATCCTCACCGAGCGAGAAGTACGGCTTGCCGACTTCTGCGGGCACCGGCATCATGCCGAGCTTGACGTTGGGATTGTACGATTCGACAAGCTGGCCCTTGCTGTTCGAACGGAAGTAGAAGGCGGCCTTGTCGGAAGCCAGGGCGCGGGCGGTATCGTCGTTGGTCGCAGAGCTGTAATCGACGTTGAAGTACTTGGCGTCGACCCACTTCTTGACCAAAGAGGCGAACTTCACGTAAGTATCGGTGTCGAACTTGCCGGCCTTCAGATCCTTGAGCTGGCTCTGGGTATACATACCCGGAAGAATGTAATCCGCCAGGTCACCGGGGGCTCCGGCATCCTTCGCGTTGTTGACGATTGGGGTCATGCCTGCGGCCTTGATCTTGTCGCAAGCCTTTTCGAAATCGTCCCAAGTGGCGATGCCCTTTGGATCGACGCCGGCTTTCTGAAGTACCGTCTTGTTGTACATGATTCCGGAAACCTGAATATCAACAGGCAGCGTGTAGAAATGCCCCTTGGAATCCTTGAAGATGGAATCTCCGACCGACCTGAGGTTCTTGGCCCAAGGGCGATTTTGCATGGGCTCAAGGAAGTTGCTGTAACGATCCCTCGACCATCCATGCGTTGCCCACATATCCGGTGGATTGTGGCCGGCCAAGCGCACCTTGATGTCATTCTCATTCGAATTGGATCCGGGAAGAATCTTGATCTTGATGTTGGGATTCTTGGCCTCGAAATCCTTGGCCACCGCCTGTATCGCGGCCAGCTGGCTGGTTCCTTGCGACTGCATCGTCATGAATTCAATCGTGGCCGGTGCCGATGATTTGCTGCCAGTCGATTGCTGATTGTTGTTTCCGCAAGCCGAAAGCGACGTCATTGCCAAAGCCGCTGCAACCGCTGCAGCCGCTATTTTAACTTTCTTCATTGTTGCTCCTCTTTGTAGTGGGCTATTAACCGGATATCAGACAGCTACGTCCATTCCGGTTCAACAACAATTCGAATACTACTCGTGTAGATTCTATTTTGCAAATTGTTGCGATTTGTCCAGATGCACTCAGAAAACGCCTGTATTCCAATAAACATTCAGTCTTTCTGCAGGTCTATTCTTTCTTTATCTCGTGTAAATTTTGAATCGGTCTTATAATGAGTGCCGATTACCCTTAGTACGGAACTGACATATCACCGATGGAGGATGTCATGGCCAAAGCGACCCGTAACGACGTAGCCCGCCTCGCAGGTGTTTCCACAGCAGTAGTGAGCTATGTCTTCAACAACGGTCCTCGCCATGTTTCGGAAGGTACAACGCAAAAAGTCCTCGTGGCCGCCAAAAAGCTGCATTACAAACCCAACTCGATCGCCCGCGCGCTGCGAACCGGCAATTCCAACACCTTCGGCGCCATCATCAACGATCTGACCAACCCTTTTAACGCCGGGGTATACGAGGAACTTGAGATGCTCGCGGCAGAGCACGGATATTCAACATTGTTCGCCACCTCGCATGCTAGTCCCAAAAGGGAACAAGCGGTGATTGAGCAACTCGTCAATCGCAACGTGGAGGCGCTGTTCATCTCCCCATGCGAAAACATCGAACTCATTCCCCTGAATCCGGAAACGTGCAAATTCATCGTGTTCGATATCGACAGGAAGATAAACAACATAACGACTATTTCCGCGGACTACAAACAAGCCGTTCAGATCGGAATGAACCACCTTTTCAACCATGGCCATACCAATATCGCAATGATCATCGGAAAATCGAAAAACGGCATCACCGACAGTCGAATCGACGGATGGAACCTGGCCTACGCGCAACGCGGCATCCCGGCAGGACATATAGAATACAGCGAATTCACACGCGTCGGCGGCTACGAGGCGATGCTGAGAATTCTTGACTCCCCCAACCGTCCAACCGCCATATTCGCCGGCTCCGACCTCATCGCAATGGGGGCCTTGCGGGCCCTGCACGAACGCGGAATCAACGTTCCTGACGACATGGCGATCATTTCATTCGACGGCACCGTCGATTCTCAATACACCTACCCGGAATTAACCACGTTGGAGCAAAACCCTCAGGAAATCGCGCGGCTGGCATTCGAAGCGGCAACCAACGACGATGGCGAGCCCACGCTTCATCTTCTCAAGGCAAAGCTGGTGATTCGACAGTCCTGCGGGTGCAACCGGTGAAACCCGATAAATGGCCATCGGGAAATACTCAATATGGATCAGTCGCAAAACGTTCAATACAGCAATTATAATAACTACACGAGTAACTTTATCGAAATCAGAACGATAAGACCTCAGAACAGAGAAAGTACCATCAATGATTGATGAAATAATCTTGCTGCGTCATGGCAGGACACCATATAATCTCACTCATCACCTACAGGGACAGGTCGATGTCCCTTTGGATATCATCGGCCAATGGCAAGTCGACCAATCGGCTTTAGCCTTGGCCCAACAATATTATTGGGCCAAAGTAAGCAACATCAGGCGCCACCCAGAGCAACTCCCGCAGCCAAGCCCTGGGGCTGACAGGCGCAGCGATATTTCAGAATATCAAAACGCCCCCGCAGGCAAACGCGCCATGAAAGTAATTTCAAGCGATCTGTACCGAGCGGTTCAAACAGCCCATGCTTTTGCCGATATTCTAGGGCTTCCAGTCAAATTGGATTCACGTTTACGAGAGCAGAATTTCGGTACCTGGGACGGCAAAACCGAAGCGGAAATAAGGCAGATCGACTCCGAGGCTTTCGACGCATGGCAAACGCATCGGGCGGATCCTGAACGACTCGCCAGGCAATACGGCATTGAATCCCGTACCACGCTGGGACAGCGGGGCGCCGAAACGTTAACATCTTTCGTTCTTGACGCGGTCGAAGACCCGACACCCACAACGTTGATGCTCGTTGGGCACGGCGGTTTCATCACCGCGACGCTTGAAACCCTGCTCGGCATGGAAACTGAGAAGACTCCTCTCGGCGGAATATCCAACGCTTTCTGGTCGAAGCTCACTCCTGTCTATACAGCCTCCTCTACAGTGGAATGGAAATTGGCAGCATTTAATTGCGGTCCGGACATCGCTGCAGTAGTCGATTGGGACAACGGGCCCGAAGAACTGCGTACCGCCGACATGCCTCTGACTACACCGGGAATATAAAACAACATAATCAATAGAGGCTCTGACTCCCAGCTCTTCTAAACTGGGAGCATGTCTTCGGCCCTAGATATCGGGGCCCTTCCCTATCTTCCTAATTACTAACGGCACGTTTCCGCAACAACCCAGTGGACAAAGCCAAACCCAACACGATAACGGCAAGTCCGACGAGCCACAAATCGTCCTTGTAGGAAGCCCCAGTAAACGGTATCGCAACCGCCAACTCCTCCCACTTGGCGGCCAACGTCACGTCTTTGGTCACCGCGGTATTGGCGAAATCGAAGGTGTCCCCCTGCTGGCACATCCCTGCAACAGTGGCGGCACAGGTCCAACCCATGAAACGATAGCTGTCCCGAGAAGGCTCAGAAGTCGGAGCCGCGATCTTGTAGCCGCTATACACCTGCACCGACGACGGCTGCCCAGCCGGCAACGCGCCCTCACCGGGGTCGAACGCGACCGTGTGCTTCGCGACTTTGTACGGTTCGGTGATGGTGCCCGAAAACTTTCCAGTGGTATTGGGCAATTGCGCTTGTGCGGAGAACCTCTGCTTCAAGGAACTCGGAGAATCATCGGCGTTGAACGGCATCGGGCCAGCCCACATCAGCCGCTGGTGGTCGGCGTCGAATTGAGCCCCGCTGGGCGAGGTGTCTGGGTTGGACGTCGAATCGACGGCGGCCGCAATCACCGAGCCGCCCGACTTCTTCATCGTCACCGCCGTCGGCATCGACAGCCCTGGATCGGCCGTCAGGGTATCCTGCAAGGTCACGCTCTGGTTGTCAGCGCAGAAACTGGAAGTTCCGACATCGCAACTGTCTGGTTTGCCCCAGTTCAACCCCGTCAAGCCGCTCAGTGACGAGATATCTCGAATATGGTTGCTGCCGATATAGAGCGTGTCCAGTCCAGCCAGCCCCGCCAAAGGCGATACATCCGAGATGTCGTTGTGATGCAACCACAATTTAGCGAGAGTGTCTACGTCGCGCAGGGAACTGATGTTACTAATCTTATTGGAGGATAGCCCAAGCGTGTTCAAATACGCAAAATTCGCATGATCGATGACGCTGATATCGTCAATCTTGTTGTTGTCCAGATACAGCGCATACATTCCTGTGAACGACGTCCATGAAGCGATGGATTGGATCTTATTGTTCTGGAGTCGTACCGTATTCAATGCAGACAGGTGTGCCAAAGGCGAGACATCGACAATAGCATTGTTGTTCAGATTCAGAGTCTGCAAATCCACCAATCCGGAAAGACTGCGCAAATCAGAAATGCTATTGTCGGCAAGATACAAGGTTGTCAGATTCGTCAATCCGGAAAGATTGCTCAGGTCGGTTACCCCGTCGCCGTTCGCGAAGAGGTTCTTCAGCTTATTCAGATGTTTCAGCTGGTGCAGATCACGGCTGTGCTCATTAAGCACGTGTCCGGAAACGTTGCTGATATGCAATTGCCCCAAGCCTGTGAGTGTCTGCAAGCCGTCCAGCTCGGAGATGCTCAGCGGATTATCGTCCGTTTCATGCCCCTGAGTCGCGTTGTAATTCAGACTTCCGAAGTTCAATGCGTCCCGCAGCGTCCAAGTATCCGAAACCTGCAAACCGACGTTCGCTTGTGCCTCATGAATCAACGTTTGTTGCAACGTCTCGTCGGGGAAACACGCAGCGACCGTATCAATACCCATAGCGCACCTGTGTCCGGCCGAAGCGTCCTCATAACCCCACAGGGCCCATACCGTCTCATCGCCGTGGACTTGCGCCGTGGTGTCGAATGAAGTCATCGCACCTTCGCCGGTGGCGTCCCCGGGGTCTTTGCTCACGCCCCAACCCATGAACTTGATGCCCTGATTATAGGGCTCCGGATCCGGCGGGGGCGAAGGCTGCCCGCCATCAGGCACGGAATCGGCCTTCAACGTGATCGCCCAACCGGCAATGCCGCTGGAATCCATCTGCGTCTTGAACGTCACCGTATAGTTCGTCCTCACCCATACCGCATACACCGTCTGAGGGCTTTCCGGCATCGTCATCGTACCCACCACGTGGGCTTCGGCATCCGAAAGCGTGTCGAACGGGGCCAGTTTCGTCGTCGACCAGCCCACGAACTTCATGCCGTTCCGGGTTGGCTCGCTGGCTTGACAATCTCCTGCGGAACCGGCCGGCAAGGTAACCGTCTCGCCGGAAACGTGTGGTGACGAGCAAGCTTGGGCCCCGTGCTCGGATTCTGCTTTGGCCTGTAACGTTCCGGTCGGCGATGTTCCGATGCCGCCGTTCGCATCGTAGGTCAGCGGATAGGTTACGTTGAAACCGGCATTATCGGCGGCATGCTCCTGCAAATCGACACCTACGGACGGAGCGTGGTTCCCTGTCTGTGAAACCTGTCGCTGCAAATCCCGGGAAACGCTATGTTGTAAGTCCTGACGCCGCAAGTTTCCGAAACCAACATGTTGTACGTTTTTTGCCGCGGAATCGGCATTGGATATGTCCCCGGCTTCCCGAAAGGCCGATGACGCATCATTCCTCCGTGAAAACGAAACCGATGACGTGTTCTTCACAGCCGCACTGTTCGCGTACCTACCCAAAACAGACTTCTGCTGAAAAACGACGACGACCACGCCGAGGCATAGAGCCAGCAGCGTCAAAACCATGGCAATCCACAGCCACTTATGCGTCCGCATCCGCACGATAACCCCCTTCCAGCGGCATGGCATATCGCGCCCCAATTTGCGTGTTCAAACGCACACTACTACTCGCGATACCAGCATTCACTGAAATCATGCAGTCATACAATTGTTCTTAGAAAACAATCCCCCAATGGCAAATATTGTATTATATGCCGACGCAATATTCAACAATTTCATAATTTTTAAATAAAAAATGTACCATAAATATACAAAATATGGAGCAACAAACGCATTACATCGAGACCTCTGGCGATATACTTTGAGCACGATACTGCACATGGCCGCTTAAAGACACAGCAATGACCCGCCGCTCTTCTAGACTGAAAGCATGTCTTTGGCCCTGGATATCGTCCTTGTTTTCGTCTTTCTGATCATCGGTGGCGTGTTTTCGTGCACCGAGCTCGCGCTGGTGAGCCTGCGCGGCTCGCAGCTCGACGAGATGGAGCAGGAAGACGCGCGCGGGCAGAAAGTCGCTCACATCGCGCGCGACCCGAACACTTTCCTTTCCACCGTGCAAATTGGCGTGACACTTTCTGGCTTCTTCTCGGCATCGTTCGGCGAATCAGCCATCGCGCCCTGGGTCGAGCCGGTCGTGGAAAGCTGGGGGATTCCGCACCATATCGCTTCGCCAGGCACCACCATCGTCTTGACGCTCATCATTTCCTTCTGCGACATCGTCATCGCGGAAATGGTGCCGAAGCGCATCGCCATGCAACGCACCGAGCAGATCGCGCGCGCCGCGGTGCCGGCCATCGATATCTTCGCTCGTATCTGCCGGCCGATCATCTGGCTCATCGGCAAAAGCACTAACGGCATTGTGCGGCTTCTGGGCTTCGACCCGAGCCAGACCGAAACCGAGGTCAGCGACAAGGAACTGCGCGTGCTGGTCAATTCCAACACCAACCTCAGCAAGGACGAACGCACCATTTTGGACGACGTGTTCGACGCCTCGGAAACCATTGTGGCTGAGGTGATGCGGCCCCGCGCTGATGTCGTTTTCTTGGAAGGTTCGCAGCCGATCGAGGAGGCCGCGAAATATGTGCGCGAGATGCCATATTCCCGCTACCCTGTCACCGGCAAGGACTTTGACGACGTGCTCGGTTTTGTGCACGTCCGCGATTTGCTCGACGTGCGCGACCCGAACGCGAAAACCGTCGCCGACGTAACCCGTGAAGGGATTTCGCTGCCCGGCACTTCGAAGATTCTGCCAAGTTTGGCTTTGTTGCGCAAGCGGGGGATTCACTTGGCCGTAGTCATCGACGAATACGGCGGCACCGACGGCATCGTCACGCTGGAGGATATGACCGAGGAACTGGTCGGCGATATCCGCGACGAATACGATTTGCCAGAAGATAATAACGGCGCTGCGGCAAACGGCGTAGGCGACGGCCGCAACGGCGAAACCGCATTCGTCGACGGCGTAGTCACGGTCGACGGCGGCATGACCATCGAGGACTTCGCCGACCTCACCGGCATCGAGCTGGAAGACGGACCTTACGAAACGGTCGCCGGCTACTTCCTCGCGCACACCGGCCGCATGGGCGAGGTAGGCGAAACCCTCCACTCCGACGACGGCTACGACATGGTGGTCACCAAGGTCGACGGTCGACGCATCGAAACCATTGAAGTCCGCAAGAGTGGGCTGGATGATGCGGACGCGGCCGAAACAAGTAAGTAGCACAATACCAAGCCACCAATTGCCCACAGCAACGGCACTCAGCGGCCTAAAAATGGCGAAGCTCCAAATTTGCGCCATAAATAAGCCACCGAGAGTTAGTCAACGGCACATTTATGTCGTGAATCTATTTTTGCGCCATAAATAAGCCACTGACGCATACTCAGCAGGCTTTTTATGGCGGAAATTTAATTTACTGCCATAAAAGGGCCACTGACGTGTGCTCAGCGACTTAAAACTGGCGATACCGAGAACAAAAAGCTGCAACCCAGCATCGCTTTCTGCATCATCCAACATTTTTCTGCATCACTTTGCTATAATATGATGCAGAAAAATAATTATTGATCCAGAAAATGGTGCAGATAACATGCATACTTTCGACTATGAGAAATCTGGACACGAGTTGCTGACGACGCAGACCGTGAATCTGCTCAATGCGGTTCACGAAGCTAAAGGGCGACAGAATGTGCAGCTGCAAGTTAGTCCTGAGCTCGCAGAGCCACTTGCCAACGTCGCACGCATCCAAAGCACTGACGCGTCAAATCGCATCGAGGGAATCTCGACTACCAACAAACGCTTAGCCGGTATCGTCAGTGAAAAAGTGGCGCCGCGAAACCGCGACGAGGAGGAAATCGCCGGTTATCGCGACGTCCTCAAGACCATCCACGAAAATTATGCGTATATACCGCTGAAACCGAACGTCATTTTGCAGCTGCACCGCGATCTCTTCAAGCACACACCACTTGCTTTCGCCGGCCACTGGAAAGATAGCGACAATATGATCGTCGAAACAGATGGAACCGGCCACGCGAAGGTTAGGTTCAGGCCGCCATCGGCGCTTCAGACGCCGGAACTCGTGGCGAAGACTTGCGACGATTACAACAAAACGAACGAAGCCGGCGACATTGATCCCTTACTGCTGACCTGCATGTTCGTCTTCGATTTCACCTGCATCCACCCGTTCAATGACGGCAATGGCCGCATGAGCCGGCTACTGACGCTGCTTC
This sequence comes from Bifidobacterium sp. ESL0745, assembly GCF_029433335.1. Taxonomy (NCBI): domain Bacteria; kingdom Bacillati; phylum Actinomycetota; class Actinomycetes; order Bifidobacteriales; family Bifidobacteriaceae; genus Bifidobacterium; species Bifidobacterium sp. ESL0745. Next base: position 201,576 of record NZ_JAQTHX010000002.1, on the reverse strand, counting down.
TGCTCTACCGTTCCGGTTATGAAATCGGAAAATATATCAGCATCGAGCACCTTATCGAGCAAAGCAGAGCCACCTACTATGAGGCTTTGGCCGCAAGCACCGTCGGCTGGAACGAAAATACCAATAATCACACGCCATTCGTCAACTATCTGCTCGGCATCATTCTGACGGCCTACCGTGAGTTTGACGAACGCGCCGCAATCGTAAGCACTCCAACTCCCGCGCGCCATTCGATAACAAAAAAGCAACGCATCACCGACGTTCTCAATCAAAGTCTTAGTCCGCTCTCCAAAGCCGATATCCAGCAAACACTTCCCGATATCAGTACTTCGACCATCGAACGCACGCTTAAAACCCTGCTCAACGACAACCAAATCCAAAAGCTCGGCACAGGTCGATCCACCAGATATGTGAGTTTGCACCGCTAAAACGTACTGAATTCACTACGACACTGAACGCGCTTAAGAGCATTCCGCTGACACCAGAAAGGCATTTCTGGAATATCGCGAACTTCTAAAAATAAGGCTGATTGTGACACTGCCAAAATACCGAAATAGCAACGAAGCCGACATCAATGTTCAAAAAACAAATGGTCGACTACCAAGTTTGCAAATGCTTGATGTTCAAAAAAGCAAATGATCAACTCTCAAGTTTGCGAATAATCCCGCCATTCGAAAATAGAACAGAAGTGAAATCAAAATACTGCCCAGAACGCCGGAATAACTGGAAAGATTGGCATCAACTTTAAAAAAGCAAGCAGCTAACCTTTAAGTTTGCAAACGCACAACCTTCAAAAAAGCAAATGCTCAACCTTTAAGTTTGCAAATTGCTAATTGATAAAACATGTACGGAATGAAGAATTGTCCTCAAAAAAGAACGAGCGGACTTCATATTTGAGATATCGATTCTGTCCGATTTTGACATATACCGATAATGCGATACTATTTACTCTCAGTAAGAGTACTAATAGTTAGAGTAGGGGTGTACCATGGCACTGCCTTCCATCGAACTCATGACGCTCGGGGCGTTGAAAGACCACCCGATGAGCGCTTATGACATCAACAAATTCCTTGCCTCGCGCGGCGTAAACAACTGGGTTCAGGTCAGTGAGCAATCCGTCTACCGAATCGCCATCAAACTTTGCGATGACGGCTATACCGCGATCGACACCGACGATTCTGAAGCTTCCTCGCAAAAGCGCGTCTACTCCATAACGTCAAAAGGTACGCAGCATTTCGATGATCTTATGGACGAAATCGCCTCGGCACCGCCACACATCACTTTCGACTTTGTGGCAATGGTTGCGAATCTTTATCAGACCGACGAAGCCACCGGTCGTCGTTTGCTTACGACACTCGAAACGAACCATCGCAGCGTGGCCGAATGGATGCGAAACTCCGTCGCTGATCTGCCGTTCAGCGAGGCGAGCGAGACCGTGCTGCTTTGCGCCGATACCTATGCCCTCATCGCACACTGGGCACATCATTTTCAAGAAAATTTCTATCATGATTCGACATCTGTCGAAACCAGCAATCCTGCTGATGAGAACGATAGCACTACAGAAAATACAAATTCCCAAAGCAAATCAACAGATTTCATCATCGCCAATCCGCAACAAACCCAAACCTTGAATGATTCAATAAGAAACGAAACCGAAATGCAGAAACAAAACAGCCCAACCGTCATTGTGAAAAACCAACGGTTCACCGGCTCACTGCCGATTACAAAACTTGATTTCCACTTGCATTCGATGGCTGGCCGAATCACCACCCAACCGAGCGATTCCGGCGCGTTCGAAATCAAATTCCACCATTGCAAGGCCTCCGACTTTCAGATCGCGAACACGGCTGGTACGTTACACATCGCCAATACCGGAACACCCTGGGACCATATGTCTCTGATGAACGTCTTCAATCCCGCCCAATGGAACGCCTATGTCGAAGTGATCATTCCAGTCTCACAGCCGATGGCACAAACGACCGCCGCCCTCAACAGCTCAAGTCTCGTCATCGCCGGACTGGAAAGTCATGACTTTGACCTCAATCTGCATAGCAGTTCCGCTAAAATCAACGACATCTCGGTTGACGCCGCCTCTTTGACGACCCATGGCGGAAGCGTGAAATGGAACGGAAACGTGCGCAATAATCTTGATATCAATTGTCACAACAGCAGTGCTCGCATATCTGGCTTACCGCGGAATTTCGGTTATCTGGCGGAACTCCACAGCAGCACCCTGACAGTCGACGGCCAGCCGATTATCGCCAACAGGCACTCCGCCAGCCGACCGGGAACACCGATGGTGGATGTCAACCTACATTCCAGCAGCATTTCGCTTGATTGATGAGGAATATGCAACCGTCAATACGGTCATTGACGAAAACAGAATGAAGTTACGTCGAAATAATTTTCAACTGAACCCACAACAGCCATAACACAAAGCAAAAATCCATAACACATTTTACATAATCGAGATAAACAACAGTGCAGCAAGGCCTCAGAACACCGCACAACGCAAAGGAAAACCATAGAGCGCAACGCGAATCTGGACGTTGGGCGGCGTTTTGTCAGACAATCTTGCAGATGACGTGGCGAACCCTTCAATACACGCAAACTTTGGGCTCGATAACTAGCAACAACCCAGCCTCGTTACCTCAAAAACCGCGACATTTCAAGGTTTTCGGCGCGATTGGGCTAATGATGAACCGCTGAGATGCACACTACTAATCATTAGAATAGTAATTAGCAATATTCACCAAAGGAAGGAAAACAACTATGGCAAATGAATTTTTGAGCCCTGGTATTGATCAGGCAGCATCCGATAAGATCGTCTCGATTCTGCAGAATCGTTTGGCGCAGGAGGAAGAGGCCTCGTTGATCCTGAAGCACGCGCACTGGAACGTTTCCGGTCCAAGCTTCATCGGCGTGCACGAAATGATCGATCCTGAGGTCGACGCCGTGCGCAACATGGCCGACGAGACCGCAGAGCGCATCGCCACCCTTGGCGGCAGCGCCGAAGGCACTCCGGAGTCCATCATCAGCAACCGCACCTGGAGTGAATTCAAGCTCATGGGCCGCCAGAACACCCAGGATTATCTGAAGGCACTGGTCGACTACTACGCCGACTTCATCGTCGCCGAGCGCAAGGCCTACGAAGAGCTCGATCCGATCGACGTCATCAGCTCCAACATCATGCAGGATCACGTGCAGGAACTCGAGCACTTCAACTGGTTCATGAACAGCCACCTGATCGAAGAGCAGGCCCACGCCTGAGCTTTAGGGCTGTCCGGTTCCGCCGAGTAATGTCGAGTAATCACATTCGCGTGAAACCTTATGAACTCTAATAACCATAAGTGCGCCGTCACCCATTCAAATATGGGTGGCGGCGCACTTTTATATCAAGCTATATCAGTTCTATTCAGTCCTCGCGATAGACCCGCTGGGCCGAAGCCTGCGCGCGCGGGCGGACCACGATCGAATCGATATCAACGCTATCGGGCAAGTCGAGCGCCCATTCGATGCACTCGGCAATGTCGTCGCCTGTCAACGGACTCGGCACGCCCCGGTAGACGGCATCGGCCTTGGCTTTGTCGCCATGGAAGCGGTTGAGCGAGAATTCCTTGGTCCGCACCATGCCGGGCGAGACGTCGATGACTCGCAGTGGCTCACCGACCTGCTCGAAACGGAGCGTCTGGGCCAGTACACGCTCGGCGGACTTCACACCGCAATATCCGCCGCCGCCTTCGTAAGGTTCGATACCAGCCGTCGAGGAAACGACCACGACGGTGCCGCCGCCTGGCGCCTTCTTCAGGGCCGGCAGCAGTTTCTGGGTGATGCGCAACGTACCGAGCACATTGACGTCATACATTTTGCGCCAGTCATCGACGTTGCACTCTTCAATCGGATCTTGTCCGATGGCCCCGCCGGCACAATTGACCAGCGCCTTCACCGGTCCACCGCGCAAAATCCTCGCGACTGCAGCCTGCGTCGACATCTCATTGGTCACGTCGCACACCACGTATTCGCAGGCGTCGCCAAGCTGGTCAGAAAGCTTGATAAGCTTGTCTTTCCGCCGTGCAAGCGCCACAACCTTCCAGCCGACCGACGCCAGCTGCAACGCCGTCGCGCGCCCGATGCCGCTGGATGCGCCAGTGACCACCACACGCTTGGACGTCACGGTATTGCCGAGCCTGATTTCCGATTTTCCTTCATTTTCCGACGTATCGCCGGCCAATGTTCCCGCCATTCAAGAAACCTCCTCGCTGCCCTTTCGAGCACGCTATGTAGATGCCACCGCGTCACCGAGGCGGCAATACTTCAATAGTAACGCTACCGCAAAATCCGTCGTTTAACCCTCGGCAAGACACATAAAAATGCATAGATATCCATAACTTCCCTTTTAAGAGCTGGGTCGAGCTCGCAAATTCGGAAAAATGGGGGTCATCATTGGTCGATGCTCACACTAGCCCAGGGTTACCAAAAGATGCTGTATGTATTTCCATCTTTCTTTTGGCAACCATGGGTTAGTGTGAGCGAGAATTTTGTTACCACACCATTTCGCGGTTGAGATCGCGCCGCAACACCCGCCAGTTCGGCAGATATCGGCTCATCCGCCGCTGGAATTCGGTTCCATGGCCACTCGCCCAAAGATGCGTCATCTCGTGGACGAGCACATATTCGAGAAATCGTGAATCCATCAGTCCGAGCTGCAGGTTGAGGCGGATACGCCCGGTCGCGGGCGTGCAGGACCCCCAGCGCGAGGTCATCAACCGCAGCGTGATATGCGTCGGCTTCCGCCCAATGACTGACCCCCACCGCTCCAACAACGTGGGAAGTTGCGCGTTGATATTGGCCTGTGCCAAACGCTTGCGCTCATCCGTCCATTGGAACCCAGCACTATGGCTTTGCCCGTTGCCGCCGGCGGCAAGGCGCCCACTGGTACCGACACCCCCGATTGCATTACCATCGAAATCAGGTTGGGTCCCTCGCGTTCCAAGATCCTGTAAGCCATCGAAATCATATGGGATACGACGCTGAGCCTCCTGGAGTCTCCGGCGTTGCTCATCGATCCAGTTCCGGCGTTGCCGCACGAAATCGGCAATCCGCTCGTCGCTCATCCTCGCCGGCGCGCTTACTTCGATTTTCCCGGCCGGCGGCTTGACGCGCAGATACATATTCCGCATGGTCTTGCGAGTCACGCTGACATCCAAATCATCTACGCGCAGTATGGCGCTGGAAACGGTTCTGGCTTTCGACCGGCGACGATAAGGCATGCCTGCATTGTCTCGCACGCGATTGACCTGTACCAAGGGCAAACGATTCGCCGACTCCCCCGGCGTCCAACAAAATACAGGCCAAAATTCCAGCGCATTGGGGGCTGAAACGATGCTTATACCTCCAAACCGTCAGCAAAACCTTACGTCGCACCTGGATTGGAGGCAGAACCCACCGTTTACTGCCCCTAACCCTAAGACAACGGAGCATATTCTTCGTGATAGAGGCGGTAGCACCCATCCCCTAAATTTACATAGCAAATGGCCTCGAAACTTTAACGGCACAAAATCCGAGCTACATTTGACATCGCTGACGCTTGTTCTCGCCAAAGCCGTGATAGACATCGGCCATTCTGCAATCGCTCATTGTAAACGGCATATCTTCAACAAACGTTCACGACACGCAAGGACGTTGGGTTGACTATCAACGTCTAGATGGTAAACTAATCCTTTGTACGTCTTAAAGCGTGCTGATTGGGCCCGTAGCTCAGCTGGTTAGAGCGCATCCCTGATAAGGATGAGGTCGGAGGTTCAAGTCCTCCCGGGCCCACGCAAGGTTCTCAAAGTTCAAATCCCGAAGGTTTCACTTAAGAATCGTTGTGTTTCTGGGGCTATGGCGCAGCTGGTAGCGCATCTGCTTTGCAAGCAGAGGGTCGCCGGTTCGAACCCGGCTAGCTCCACTCCCAAAGCATTGAAGCAGGATACCTATTATCTTATTAATAACAGGAAAAACAACAATATTAAAAAGAATTTAATATTCTCTCAACTCTGTTTGTCGTAAATCTGTTCTGCAGACGGCTTTACACGCCGAATAAAATCTGCCATCCCAGGCACGGTAAACGCAACTTTTCCACGTTCCGGAGAATAGATTAGTCCAAGTTCGATTAATTTTCCTCTCATTTTTGATAGTTCACGCGGATCTCGATTCATACATTCCGCAATTTTACCTGTTGCGTAACCATTTTCCTCATCTTCACGATCATTCATCGAAGCCATGGCCATAAGATATGTACGGCCTGCAGGGGTTGCCCGTTGCCATCTAGAAGCATATAATCCCTCATCAAGTGATCTGCGAGCTTCTGCCTCCCCTCGTTCTACAGCTTCAAGCGGAATGGGGGAAATGGTCGACTGGTTCCAAGCAGCTGCTCCATAAGCCTGTACAAAATAGGGATAACCCTGCGAGTCTTCCACCAACCTTTCAAGTGCCTCATCATTGAATTTTCTACCTCCCTTCGCGACAGTGTTTTGGAACCCTAGTGCGGTGTCCTCATACGATAGCCTGCCCACCTTTCGATAATCAAAAAGCCGCTCAGCGTATGATCGTGATTTTGTAAGCGCTTCTGGCAAATCCGGCAAGCCAACGCCGACAATATAGAACGGCAGATTCTCTTGCCCCATACGATGCTGTAATGTAATCAACGTGCCCATGAGCTCAGAGGACATTTCCTGAAATTCATCAATAAAAACAAATAGTCCAAGGTCAGAGTCTTGAGCAGCTTGCGAAATCTCTTCAATCAACAATTCAAGCTGATACGCATTGGAATGAGGCATGTTACCATACATGTCGCCAGTGGATTTCATAACACTCATCCCGTTGCCTAAAACATTAACCGACATGGATTGGACGTTCTCAAAAATATTAAGAATTCTTTGACGAAACTTCGTATTGACTACATTTCTACTAACTTTCGCAAGACCTTTGAACAATTCAACATAATCATCAGTATCATTACCGGTAGCTTCGATACGCACAGTCGGCATATGCATTTTTTGGGCCATATTTTGGAGTCTAATCAATAAAACAGTTTTACCAACACCGCGCAAACCGCGATAGATAATACCTTGAGACGTTCGTTTGGCTTTAGTCCGTGCCAACAATAAATCCATAAGCTCAAGCTCATGTTCTCTGCCAACCAATGTAGCTGGTTGACGTCCCGCGCCAGGAGAAAATGGATTCAAGGCTTTCAGCAGTGAGATTTCTACAGGACTTTCAATGTGTTCCACCATAAGCCACACCATTTTTGTCTTTTTATTATCATTTATTCTATATTATGCCATATTTCAAAAATATTTAGCATAATATGGAATAAATTTATTAGACAGAACGCTAACGAATTTTTCTTTAATCACATTTCCTTAGTAAAAAGTTAAGATTTTCAAGAAAAAGTCTTTACTCGGCACGCGCAATGAACTATTCTCCGAAGTATGACCGAATCGTTGCGAACCTGCCCGCTTGGCGTGGATATGGAAATATGCAGGATGGACTTTGAGGCCCGTAACCGCTTCAGGCTCAACGAGCTCGGATTCCGCATGCACGAACCGATTCGCGTCATTCAAAAAGCGATGTTCGGCGGATGCGTGGTGGCACATGGCGGCGAGCGCATCGCCATCGACGGCGCCACTGCACGGCATATTTTCGTAGCCCCACAGACGCAACGTTTATAGTACCGAATACCCATATCAACAAGATCTGGCGGGCAAATTATGGACAAAACAACTACGGCCGCATCACCCGCCGAAACGCTCGATGGCACTGATCCCAACGACCCTGACCTGATGCCGGAACCTGCGGATTGCTGCGGCGGGGGAGCTGTCAGCGGACCCGAAGGCGGGCATGGCATGGAGGGTTCGGACGAAGAGGGCCATTCCGGCCACGGCGGCCACGGCGGGCACCACCATCGGCGCGGACTTGCGGTGCTGCTGCCGCAACGCCACGGCCACCATCATCACAGCGAATCCGACCACATGGCCGGTATGCAAGGTATGGCCGACAACACCGGCGAACCGGTGCACGCCAACCCTCGTATCGTCTTCGTCGGCAATCCCAACGTCGGCAAATCAACACTCTTCAACGCGGTGCTCGGAGCAAGCGCGACCGTGATGAACGCTCCCGGCACCACGGTTTTGGTGGAATCGGGGAGCTTGGAGCGCGACGGCGAACGCTGGGACTTCATCGACACCCCCGGCACGGCCTCGCTCGACGCTTACAGCCCGGACGAGCAGGTCGCGGGAGAGGCGGCGATGGGTCGTCGCAGCTACGCGCGTCCCGACGTCATCGTCTTCACGTTCAACGCCACTTCGCCTTCGAAATCGTATTACCTATTGAGTCAGCTGATGGATCTGGGCCTTCCGATCATCATTGCGGTCACCATGCTCGATCTGGCCGAAAGGCAGGATTCGCCCGTCACACTGAAACGGCTCAAACATACGCTTCCGGGCATTCCGATGGTCCGTGTCGACGGCCGCACCGGTCAAGGCAAGGTGGAATTATTAGACACCATCGCGGCGACACTCACCGAGATCAGAGCGCAGAAAGCTGAAAGTGAATCCAAGCATGCCGATTTGCCAGCAAACAAAACAGCCCGATCGGATGTAGTCGACAGTGGCGAACAATCACAAGTTTCGTTGACAATAAAGGATTTTCGACCAGAATCTGCTCAAGCAGATGCCGATAACGGCATATCAGCAAACATAAACCGAAACGAAACCAAGCAACGGCCCGCCGCAGAGAAATTAGGCAATGATGATGACGCTTACCGAGCCTCTGCCGAGCCTGCTCAACAAACCCTGCCGAATACCGCCAAACAGTCGTCGGGCACGAAACCGCACCAACAAACCGCAAAAAAACCAGACGACAATATAGATACGTATCTTGCCGACGGCAAAGCTACCCAGCAAACGCTGCCAGATGTCGCCAAAGAGGCGGTGACCGAGGCCGCGCACAAGGCTTCAGAAGTCGTGGAAACCACGATGGAAAAAGCGGAAAATACAACACCGGCCTTAGACAAGGGTGGAGCGTATGTTTCCCGCGAAATTCATGTGCAACTCAAGCCAATGCCGGTCACCAGCATTCCGGCACCTCCTGCGAGCGCCTCGCAGGAGGAAGTCTCGCAATGGGTGCGGGCGACCTCGGACCAGCGCTTCGAATGGATTGCCAAGAAACTCAAGGAAATCAACAAGGGACTGCCGCAAGGCGCGGTGACCACGGCGCACCGCGAAACCTTTTCCGACAAGCTCGACCATGTGCTGCTGCACCCGGCAATCGGCCTCGTGGTCTTCCTCATCACGATGTTCCTCGTTTTCGAGGCGACCACCACGCTGGCTGGACCCCTGCAGGACTGGTTCGACGTCACGTTGCGCGGCTGGTGCACCGACGGCATCGCCTGGATCTTCACCGCTGTCGCCGGCAAGGGCTCGCTTGACGGGTGGTTCTATTCGCTTTTGGTCGACGGGTTCCTGAACGGCGCGATCACGGTGTGCACCTTCATCCCGCCGATGGGCATCATGTTCATCATCCTCTCGCTGCTTGAGGATTCGGGCTATCTGGCCCGCGCAGCGTTCGTGATGGACCGCGCGATGCGCATGGTCGGCCTCGACGGACGCGCCTTCCTGCCGCTGGTGGTCGGCTTCGGCTGCAACCTGCCGGCACTGGCCTCCACCCGCACGCTGCCGGATTCGCGGCAACGCCTGCTCACCGGCCTACTGATTCCGTTCACTTCCTGCTCCGCCCGCCTGAGCGTCTACGTGGTGCTGGCCTATGCGTTCTTCGGCAAATACGCTGGCGCGGCCATTTTCCTGATGTATGTCAGCTCCATCGCCATCATCCTGGCCGTCGGCTTCGCGCTGCGCAAGACGCAGTTCAAAGACCTTAAGACCCAGCCGTTCGCCATGGAATTGCCACCTTACCAGATGCCACGGCTGCTGCAACTGCTGAAGTCCGTGCTGCAGCGTCTCTGGTCGTTCATCACCGGCGCAAGCTCCGTCATCGTCACCATGCTCATCATCGTGTGGGTGCTTTCCGCCATCCCGATTTCGGCGGGCGCGGCCGGCACCAATTCCTTCGGCCATGTCGACAAAGTCGAGAATTCCGTGTTCGGTGCGGCTTCCTCGGCCATCGCACCAGTCTTTGAGCCGGCCGGTTTCAACGACTGGCATGCCTCGGCCGCGCTCGTCACCGGTTTCGTGGCCAAAGAGGTCGTCGTCGGTTCGCTTTCGCAGAGCTACGCCATCAACGATTCCGGCAACCAATCCGAACAGGCGGAAGGTCAGGGGAGCCTCGGCCAGGCGGTACACAAAAGCTTCGAAAAATCAAGCCACGGCCATCCCAACGCTGCGGCCGCGGCGTTCATGATCTTCATCCTCGCCTACACACCATGCCTGGCGACCGTCGCGGAAATGAAGCGGCAATACGGCATGAAAACCGCGCTGCAATCGGTGGCGACAGGGCTGATAGTCGCCTATATATTGGCCATTATCGTCTTCCAAGTCGGGCGATTGCTATGACGACCGCACATATCGGCAACGAAAACGATGGTTTCCGTAAAGTATCGAATCAGACTAATCCTGACGATTTTCGCCCCACAGGTCGCAACAAAAACGTAAAGGCCAATGCCGTTTCAGCGGAAACATTTGGCGAACGCAATGACATATTCCGTAATGTCAAAGATACCAACAACACCAACGATTCGAACGCTGACAACGATCCAAACAAAACTCTGCCGGCAAAAACGGCAGCGATAACGAAACCCTCCAATCGGCAGAATCCCTCATCTTCCATAGCCGAAGAAATCATTGCCGGCCTCACCAACGGCCGGACTCCGCGCATGATTGCCACTGAGCTCAGTCTGCCGCTGGATTTCGTCGACCTCGTTATCGAGCAGGAACGCACCGCTGGCCGCCTCAACGTCTACGATCTGCGCTCGTGCAACTCCACCACCGGCGAGGGCTGCGACCCCGACCCGGAATCCCTGGTCTGCGCCGGCTGCCCGATCCTCCCCAAGGCCATCCGCCAGCGCCAGTCCGTCTTCGGCCGGCTCAAGGCGAAGCTCGAAAAGTAAATTTCTAAGAAACAGAAAAAGTCAGGGCAACAAGAGATAGATTCTTGTCGCCCCGCTTTTATCGGCACATATCTGCCGGTACCTGACTTAGTCTTTACCGATAATTTCCGAGAAAGCCAAGACCGGTATCCGTCTATTAGGCATTATCTTGACGGTGGCTATAACGCCTGACGGCTGCGGAGAGAGCCAAGCCCAGCAAAAGCGTGGCTACGACAGTGACGGCGACCAACGTCACCGTGGAGCCGGAAGCGGAGAGAACGCCGTTGCCTTTGGCTGCGTTGGACGGATTTGCGTTGTCGGTGGCATTCGTACCATTGGCCGCATTGGCACCATTGGCATTGGCATTCGTGCCATTGGCAGCGTTCGCGCCGCTGCCACCGTTGGAGACGCCGGTGCCATTGGTATTTGTGCCGTTGGCATTATTCGCACCATTGGAGCTGTTGCCGGTATTACCGTTCGCGCCATTGGAGCCGTTGCCGGTGTTACCGCCGTTTGCGCCGGAATTCCCGGAACCACCGGAATTACTGTTATTGCCAGAATTGCCGTTACTCCCGGAATTCCCCGAATGCGACGGCCCGACCGGCGGCTTGCCTTCATGGAAGGCGACGAACGGGGAAAGCCCGTCGGCATCCTGGCCAGATCCAAGCGTCAAAGCGAAAGGCGGCGAGAGCTGGTAGCCAACAGGCGCCTTGGTCTCAGTGATAGTCCATTTGCCCCATTTGAGGCCGGTGACCTCGAACTTGCCGGCCGCCGGGTCGCGATCGGGTCCGGTGCAGGTTTCGGCGGTGCAATCGGGGACGTCAAGGCTTTGCGCATCAGGCCCGTCCAAACGCCATTCGGAACCGGACAATAATGTATTGCCGTTTGGGTCGGTGCGCGAGAAGGAAAGTTCGGCGGGTTCGTCCACGTTCTTAAGCATGACCACCACATCGGCATCCTGCGACACGGCGAAGGTGCCGTTGGCGGCATTGACCGCAACCGGCGTGCCATCCGCAAGTTTCACCGTCAAATCGCTCTGCTTGTAGCCCGCGTTGAGCAGCTGACGCACGGAATACGTGCCAGAGGTGACGAACTTGGCCTGGTCTGCCGTCAAATCAATCCCGGAACCGCTTGCCGGAACCAGCGTTACCTTCGAGCCGTCGCCCGCAGCCGTGCCGCCGTAGCGATAGTCGCGGTCGATCTTCGCGGTGACCTTGGGTCGATGCCCCTTCACCGTGCGGACGCCGGTGACGCTCAAACCGTTGCGCAGCGACTGCTGTGCCTGGGCGAGCGTAAGCGGATGCGCGCGGGCAGTGTCGGTGTTGAGGTAGTAGACGATGTCGCCCACCTGCTCGTAATCAGGCTTGGAAGTGCCTGAAACCGTGAAATCGGTGGTACTCGGCACTTGCGCCGTACCTTGCTGATATGTCTGCGAAGGTCCGCCGCCAGCGCTTGGCGTGATGGTGACGTCGAAATCGGACGGCTTGGCATCGCCGTTGCCGCTGACATTCGTCTCGAAGGTAAGCGTCTCGTCGGTCTGCGGCGCCACAGTCTGCTCGCAAACCAGGCTCTGATCGTTGGGGAGAGTGGCCTTGAAATCGGTGATGGTGACATCGTCGGAATCATTGACCACGCAGCTTAAGTCGCGGGAGACCTTGTAGCCAGGCTCACGCGAATGGTCGGTGGTGATCCGGTACGTGCTCGCCGGCACATCCACCTTTGTGCTATCCGGCAGGGAACGCGCGGGACCGCTGGTCGGCGTAATCGTTATCGGGAAGTCGGCGACGGTCGCGTTGCCGTTGCCGACGATGTGCGTAATCATCTCGATTTTCGCCGGCTTCGAACGCACCGTGCGCACGCCGGTGACGCTGTCGCCGTTGGGAATGATGATCTGCTCGTTGACAGGCGTAATCATATTGCCAGTGGTGTTATCAGTATATGATATTTCGCCATCCTGCGCATATCCGGCGGGCAAATCCGCGCCCTTGATGGTGTATTTGCCGGCGTCGATGGTCTGCTGCGCGCCTTCGTTGAACACCGTCCGGTCGACGGGGTCCCTGCCGTCAAGCGTCACGGAGAAGTTGAAATCACTGGGGCGCGCCGAACCGCCCTCGGAATTGTCGACCACCGTTTTCAACGTGAGCTGGCTCGGGAGGTCTTCCACCACGCGCGTGCCGATGATGTGCTCATTGGAGCTGAATTGCGGCTTGCCATCGACCATGGGTACCGGCACTCCGGTATCGTCATTGACGTAGGTAATGTCGCCATCCTGCTTGTATCCGTGCGGCAACGCCGACGGAGTGACGGTGTAGCTGCCGTCGACCACAACGTGCGAATCACCTCCGGCCGAGTTCCGGAAGGTGTAGACGTGCGAAGGATTATTGTCGGTGTTGGCTGCGGTGAAGCCGAAATCTTGCGCTGCCTGCGTACCGCCATGCCGGTTGTGCACCACGGTAATCATTGTCAGCGCGGGGTCGGGGAACGCCTTCTCGCGGAAGGTGCATTGCACGTTGGCGTCATAATTATTGGGGATGGTCAGCACCCCGCTGGAATCCACGTTCACAGGCGCATCATTGTTATTGGCATCGACGCATTTGACCGTCTGCCCATAATCGGCAGGATTGCTGGCCGAGCCACTCGCCAGACTGGAAGAAATCTCAAATTGGTTGCCTGGAAACGTGCTTTGCGGCTCGATCTGTGCGGTTTGGATGCCGTTTTCGTTGCCGCTCGTGGTCATGGTGAGTTCACTTGCGCTGGAGGAAAGGGACTGAGCAATCATGTCGAATTGGTCAGTGCCGTCCTTGCGGCCGCCGACGATGTTGGTGAGCACACTCAGGGTGGGCACATGCACGTCGGCCTTGTAATCCTCGACTTCGCCGTCGCCACCTGCCAAGCCGGTCGGCATCATGTTCGAGCCCCTATCACTTGTAATACGCAAACGCAGATATGAGGGGTTGCCATTGGCAGAAATCTGGTTTTGCGCATCGTCGGGCACCTGCCAGTTCAGCGTCGCCGTGTTGGAGGAGGGGGAGCAGGCCACCTGGTTGCTGGCCTCGGCGTTCGTGTTCACGCCGCCGAAAGTCGCCTGCGTGGGACTGAATGTCCCGTCGTGGTTCCAGTCGATCCATCCGCGCACGTCGCCCGTGCCATGACAATTCACGGTCAGTTGGTAAATAGTGGAATCGGGGGTGACGTTGATGGCCTTGGTATCGCTCGGAATAGCGATGCCGTCCTCGTCGTTGATCACATGGCCGTCAGGCCCGATGTCGCCGTGGGCATCGTCCCAGTTTGCCCCGGAACTGAAATGCGGTTCGGCCTCGGAGTCCTCGTGGTCACCCAGCCTCGGAGTGGGTTGCGAGAAATTGGCAACATTATTGGGATTGGTGGATGCGTTATCGCGCGCCGCCGAAAGATTGAACGCGGTACCACCGAGCATGGAAATGTCAGGATCATTGGGATCAGGGAAGATATAAGGGCTTCCGGAAATATCGGTACCGAGCGCACCGCCCTGCCAAGAGGGCTGGAAAAGCGAGCCTGCGGCACCGTAACTTACGGGAGCGTCTCCAAAATCGGAGGCGATGATGCTGCCCAACGCCACGGCCGTCACGCCGCCGCCGCGAAGCGTCACCTGGGCGCCCGTGGAACCTTGCAGGAACATGACCGACGAGGGACCGGTACCACCCCAGTTCGCACACTGCGGACCATCGGAACGGAAGCGCAAAGTGTTGCCATTGAGCTCGGCAATGGAATTCGTATTGCATCCGGGGGTGCGGTAGCTGTCGAGCAGACGCCAGGTCGGGCTGCCGCCGCTTGGCGTCGCTTTGATGTATTCCTGCTGGTGCCGCGTCCAGTTGTTGGATTCGGCGTCGGCGAAAACAAGCCCTTGCAGGGGAACAGGCTGGAAGGAACTGGTGACCGTGCTGCCATCAAGCGTCGGGGAAGCACCCGAATCGATCAGATATGCCGCGCAACTGAAGCTGAAACTCACGGTTTCCTCGTTGTTGACATTGGCCAGTCCGGCGGTCATCTTGTTGGCATAGCCGGATCCACCTTCGTAATACATCTGTGCCAATGCGTCGCCGCTATACACGCCAGTCCTGTACGCCTGAATCGGCAAAGAAGCCGACATTGCGGTACTGGGGTCGCCCGCAGGGGCCAAGGCGCAACGGGTCGAAAGCCAGTGGCCTGTACCCATTTCGACCGGCGAGGTCCACGTGATCTTCGGGCCGGTGATCTGGTCGCCGGCATTGCCCCATTCGACCCAATTGATGTCGGGAAGCATACGCCCGTTGCCGCCGGTTGCGGAAGTCGCGTTCGCCGGCATGGCGACCGCCAATCCCGCGAGCGCCATGGCCGCAGCACTTGCGATTGCGGCGATCTCGCCGAAAATTCCGTGTGCCATTCGATGTTTCGACACTTCGTTGTCCCCTATCTTCCCCGTCTTGAAATACGCATGCAAAAACAAGTCTTATCCGATTTCAAGCCTTCTTATCCTTTTCTACTTTCGCATGTGTCAGACAAAGATTCTAGGTTTACGCGAGAGGCGAAGCCGGAAAAGTGATGATTGCATAATTAACATGTCGCATACATAAAAAGTGCATAGCACTTGCAACAATTCAGCAATATCGATGAATTATCCAGTAAATATACATTTTGAAATAATTGCATCAATATCTAATATCTGCAAATATATTATGAAACTCTATTCAAAAACAAAAATACGTCAGCTTAACTTATTTGAGGAAAACAATTCGGAGGTTTAGTGGCCTGCTCACGATAAAATAATCCAAAGATTTCAATGACGGATCGGAACATCATGACAAATGCAAAAAATGCTACCGCCTCAATAAACGGCGACGTATTTACAACGGTCTCCTCGCTGCTCCGCGAAACCTCCAGAGTTCCATTTCTCTTTATCGGATCCGGAATTTCACGAAGATATACCCACTCCGAAAGTTGGGAAGCATTACTTCAGTGGGTATGCGACAGCGTGGGAAACCCCATAAAAGAATGGCCTTATTACCCTCAACAAGCTGAAAGCCAAAGCATAGATCCCTCGGCACCCATTTTGCCAATCGCTGCACGCCTTATGGAATCGGATTTTCTGGAGGCCGTTTATGGATCAAAACCTGAATGGAAGCAATGGCGACAGGAACATGATTCGGAGCTGTCTCATTCTGTTTCTCCGTTAAAAATATATATATCGGAACATCTGCGAACATTCAAAATTTGTGATAATCTGCGTGAACTTAGCATTCTCGAACGTGCATCCAATCACGTTTCAGGCATCATCACCACAAATTATGATGGGTTTGTCAATGAAATATTTCCTCACTACCAACAATACATTCGACAAGATGATTTGCTTTTTCAACCAATCACCGGCGTCGGAGAAATATACAAGATCCATGGATCAATAGACGATCCCAACTCACTCGTTCTCACCGATCGTGACTATAACATCTTCAATGAGCAACAAGCCTATCTTGTAGCTAAAATCATGACCATTTTTGGAGAATATCCAGTCATCTTTCTCGGCTATTCATTAAACGATCCAGAAATTCTTGGCATACTCCGCGCAATAGCCGATTGCGCAGGCGCAAAACGAGCCGCAGAATTCGCAAAACGTTTTATTTTTGTTTCCCATCAACGTGATAAAAGCAAACAGCATATTGATTTCAATCATGTGATATTAACGAATCAAAACAAACCCTTGCATATGACCACCATCTATACCGATGATTTTTCACCTCTATATCGGGCAATTGCATCGGCCAAACAAACCTACACGCCAAAACTGTTGAACCAGTTACGTCGCCAAGTGTATTCGATAGCATATTCAAAGCAAGCAACAGAAACAATTCTTACGAAAGACCTTGACCATCTCAATGAATTCCCTCAAGATGCAAGAATAGTCGTAGGAATCAGCGCTGATTCATATGGCAAACAGATAAACGGGGACGACCTTTATAAAGATGTACTGTTCCATGGCGAAGATCCACAACTCTCAATCAGACTGGTGGTCAACGATTATCTGCCTAAATTAGTAAAAGGCAGCCACGTATTGCCGATATTCGCATATCTGTCCAAATATGATGAGATTCTCAAGCCTGAAGTCCGTAAGGCGCTTGATAAGCAAAGCGATTTTGAAACGTACCCCAGTAAAACGGAAAAAGAGTATCGCAAAAAGCTCCGGCCAAAACTCGGTACGCATCCTGATCTTACTTCTCTCCAGCGCGTCTTCCGCGAAGATGCATATAAGCATCTAACGCTGTTAAAACAAAACGAAATCAATAGTCAAGAATTAGAGGACTTTCTCAAGCCTCTTACAAAGGATATGCTAGAGAAAGACGGACAACTTGATTCCCAAATTAGAAAAGACATAGGAATACTTGATTTTCTTAAATTTGGTATCCCTTACTTGAAAAAGGTTAGAACCCCTACAGTCGCTCACTTAGGTTCCTCCTCTCAATAGGAGAAGCCCGAGAGCTCAGCAGGGGTCCCTACATCCTCAGCTCAGCATCGACCAAGCTATCTTCAGTATAGGCAAGCGGGCGCCCAAAAGAAAGAGAATTTTTACTTTTCCTAAACAGCGTAATGGATAAAGGCTCAGCAGCAATCATGGAATTACACCATCTGCTGCTTCCTCAATGCACAATAGGATATATGTACAACCACATATAAAAATACGTACTACGGAAATACCTCGTTCTCGACAACTACCACGGATAAACATTCGGCCGGTTCCCAATTTGCGGGAACCGGCCGAATATCGTCAACTATTCATCGTCGTTGTTATGACGTCACTTTTTCTCTCACTGCTCGCGGCGTCTCAACGCCTCAGACGAAACCGCTGCGAGCGCAAGACCAAGCGCCAATGTAGCGAGAGCGATCATCACCACGATGGCGATGTCGGAACCGCTGGCGGAAAGCTGTTTGGGCTTGGACGCAGACTCGGCATTAGGCTGGAGCTGCGAACCGGACTGAGATACGGAGTTGGAACCAATCGTCGATCCCGGTGCGGGCTTAAGATCGGGACCCGGCTTGGCCCCCGGAGTCGGCTCAGGCTTGGGATTGGGCTCCACAGTCTCCTTGCCGTTCTGGAACTGGGTCTGCTGGAGCAACCCATTCTGGCCCTCGGCGGGATTCAGCGTCAACACGGCAGGCGTGGAAAGCTCATGACCAGCCGGGGCGACCGTCTCGGTGACCGTCCACTTGCCCCACCTGAGGCCGGTGACGCTGAACTTGCCGGGCGTCGGGTCCTTGTCGAGGCCGGCGCAGACTTCGGCGGTGCAATCCTCAATGTCAAGTTTCTCGCCGTTGGGACCATTAAGCCGCCATTTCGAACCGGGAAGCAGCGTCTTGCCGTCCTTATCAAAGCGGGACCACTGCAACGTGCCGGGCTCGTCCACGTTCTTCAGCGTGACCACAACCTCGTCACCTAGATTGACGGCAAAGGAGCCATCAGCATTGAGCGTGACGGGAGCACCGTTTGCGGTGACCTTGATATCGCTCAACTTGTAGCCCGCGTTGAGGAATTGACGTACCGAGAAAGTTCCGGGCGCGATGTCCTCCTGCGCGTCAAGAGCCAAATCGAACGAGGTGCCACTCGGCGGGTTGACAGTGATCTTGGAACCATCACCAGCCGCAGTGCCGCCATAACGGTAGTCGCGGTCGACATGGACCTTGATGCTCGTCGGCTTGACCTGACGCACGCCGGTCACGCTGCGACCGTTGCGCAACGCCTGCTGGGCTTGGGCCAGGGTCATCGGATGGGCACGGGCGATGTCGTCGTTGGCGTAGTAGACGATGTCGCCCACCTGGGCATAGCCCGCCTTGTTGGAGCCGGTCACCGTGAAATCGGTCGATCCCGGAACCTGGGCTTTGCCTTGCGTGTAGGTGGTCGCGGAACCGCCGGAAGGCGTCACCGCGAAGTTGAAGTCGCCGGGCTTGGCCTTGCCGCCGCCGAGCACCTCGGTTTCGAAGGTCAGGGTCGGGTTGCTCTTCGGAGCCACGGTCTGCTCGCAAACCACGTTCTGGCCGCTAAGCAGCGCGATATGCCCTTTAACGACATCGACCGGAGCCGAGTTGTGGACCACACAAGTCAATGGATTGGTCACTTGGTATCCGGGTTGAGCACTCATGTCCGTTGTTACGGCGTAGGTGCCCGAAGCGACGGGCTTTTGCGCACTGTCCGGCATCACAGTCGAGGCACCACCTGAATGCGTTGCGGTCACCTTGAAATCGGCAGGCTTGGCATTGCCGCCGCCCGTAACGTGGGTTATCACCGTCAGATCCGCTGGGTTGGAGCGCACCGTACGCACGCCGATGATGGACTTGCCGTTCGCGAGCGCCAGCTGCAGCGCCGTGCCAGAAAGTGGGGTATGCGTGGGATCGGCATCATCGGTATAGACGATGTTGCCCACCTGCGAATATCCAGGCCTATCGGAACCGGTAATCGTATACTTGCCGGCAGCAGTTTCCTGCTGCGCACCTTGCGTATATTTCACACCGTCAGCGGTGCTCTTGCCGTCAGGAACCACCGTGAAGTCGAAGTCAGCCGACGTCGCCGTACCGCCGTAGGTATTGTCCACCACGGTCTTGAGCGTCAGCTTCGCCGGCTCATCCTCAATGACTCGTGTCACCACCACGTGCTTGTGTGTGCCAATGTAAACACCAGCAGCAGACGGGGTAAGCGCTGCCCCCGAATCGGAATCCTTATAGACAAGATTGCCGACCTGATGGTAACCAGTTCCCGTAGCTGCCGGAAGAACTTGATAAGTTCCCGTATCTGTGAGTGTCTTGGAGATACTTCCAGACTTATCATTACTTTGGTAAACCTGGTTGTAATTGCTGTTATTCGTAACGGTAGTGGAGAAGTCGTCTCCAGTCTTTTGGCCACCATGATTGTTGTTGACAATGGTGTTTACCGTGATGGACTGGGCGGTCGCCACGTTCTTGGTAAACGTGCACTGCACATTCGCGTCGTAATCAGACGGCATGGTCATTACACCTGCGGTGACAGTAACAGATTGAGCCGGAGTCTTGGAAATGTTTAAACATGTAGGCTTTGAAGTGTAGTCGCCCGGACTGCTAGTACCCGTTACATCAGCGCTGATATTGAACGTTTGACCCGGTCCGACGCTGACAGGACCATTCGTCACCGGCTGCAAACCGGAAACAGTGCCCGTCGTCAGTACATCAGGAATGTCGCTGATTGGATCGTTGCTTGAATCTTTGATGGACTGCTGGAACTGGTCATTCGGATAGATGCGTATACCACCGATGCTCGTCAGAATCGTCAGTGACGGCGTGTGCACGTCGGCCTTGTAGTCCTCGACCTCGCCGGAACCCACAGTCAAACCGGTTGGCTTCAAACCACCGACAGCACTGATGGCGTCAGCATCATTGGTGATGCGAATACGCATATAGGAAGGCTTGCCATCAGCGGAAATCTGCCGCTTGGAATCATAGGGAACCTTCCATGTCAACGTGGCCGAACCTGCAGTGCAAGCAACCTGATCACTGGCTTCGGCATTGGTGGTCTTGCTACTAAGTGCATCAAACTGATCCGGATCGAATTTGCCGTTGTGATTCCAATCAATCCAGCCGCGTACAGTACCGGGACCGTTGCAACGAACGTTCTGGGTGAACTGGCCACCAGTCGGCAGCACCTTTACCGCACCCGTATCCGCAGGAATATCGATACTGTCCTCATCGTTGATATCCGGTGCGCCAACGGTGGTGTTCGAGTCGCCGTTCTTGTCGTCCCAGTCGGCGTTATCTTCGAAATCGGTCAGATCACCGCCGGTGGGGTGCGAACGCACCTCCGAATCCTCGGTGGCGCCCAAACGTGGCGTCGGTTGATCAAACGAGGCAAGAGTCGGCTTTGTCGAGGAGAAATCATCCTTGGCCTTGGAAAGATTGAACAGCGTGCCGCCGACCATGCTGGTGTCCGGATCGAGCGGGTCCTTGGAATAGGTGGTGCCGGTCACGTCCGTTCCCAGTTTGCCGCCCTTCCAATTCGGCTGAAGCAGCGAACCCGCGATTCCATAATTCACAGCGGGATTGTCAATGCCAGCAGGGGCATCGCCGAAATCGGTCGCCGCAATGCTGCCCAAAGCAACAGCGGTCTTGCCGCCGCCCTTAAGTGTGACGCGGGCACTTTCGGAATTCTCTAGGAACATGACCGAAGACGGGCCTGTTCCTCCCGAATTACCGCACTGGCCGCCGTCGGAACGGAAGCGCACGGTATTGCCCTTCATCTCCGCCACTGAATTGGTGGAGCAGCCTGCAGTCCGGTGGCTGTCAAGCACACGCCAAGCCGGATTCTTGCCAGGAAGGCTGCTCTGCGGAGTGGCCTTGATGTATTCCTGCTGGTAATAGGTCCAGTTGTTGGACTCGGCGTCCGCGAAAACCAGTCCCTGCAGCTTAATATTGGTGAAGTTGGAGGCACCAACATTGGTCGATGCATCAAGCGAAGGCGCGGTAGAAGGCCCTTCAATCTTGTATGCGGCGCAGCTGAAGTCGAAGGTGACCTTCTCGCCGTCATCTTTGTTGGCCAGGCCGATGTTCATGGTATTGCCCGAACCGCTGCCACTCGTGTAATACATTTGGGAAAGGCCATCGCCATACCAGCTGCCGGGCCGATACACGGTGACCGCGTGGTCACCTGCCAGCGAGTCGGGGTCACCGCTAACCGGAGTGAGACCGCACCGCGTCGCGAGCCATGTCGTGTCGCCGGCCTTGACCGGTGTGGTCCAAGTCACCTTTGAAGTGGTAATTGCTTCGTTCGCATTACCCCATTCCACCCAGTTGATGCTGGGGCTCATACGTCCGTTGCCGTCCGTAGCGGAAACGGCGTTGGCCGTGTTGGTAACTGCAATAAATCCGGTCAGCGCCATAGCCACAGCGCCAATGACACCGGTGAATTTCGCCAATCCCTTATGTCTTAACATCGTTGTCTCCTCTCAAAGAGACGAATATCGTAAAGTGAGTAACCGCTGTACCAAAACTCGCCTTTGAATCACGTATGCGATATCTTTATAATGCCACAAAATAACAATCAACGATTAATTATGCAGATGATGAAACTTCATATGCGCAATACGAACTGCTGAGACAACACTGTCAAGCGATACAAACTCGCAAAAATGAAGGAATTCGCCGATATCTTTTAATACCAGCAAACGAAATATATCGGATTTATCAACGAGCCGACAAAAATTCGAAACTAGACATACATAAAAATAAAGACTAAAATATAGCTCGGTTTTCGAATTTTATTATGCTTTTCGGCTACTTGCCAGCATTCTTCGCTGCACCTCAGCTATTCCCCCTCAATGATTTCGGCACCAGCGGCATGGCCACGCCCTTAAAGCGGCAGTAAAAAACATTATCGGCAATTCGGTTAAAGCTGTAATCAAAAAAGCCGGCCGGACCATGAAGTAGATCAAGGGCCGGCCGGTAAAGTGGCGGAAATGTTCCGCTCAATCACCGATCACTGATGACGCACATGGCGTGCCTTCCGTGAGGTGGCGACCGACATGATGCCGAGTGCCAGCAGCAACAGCGCCAGAGCGAATGCGGCGATACCGGTTACCGCGGACCCGGTCGACGTAAGCTTCGGCGCGGCGGCGGGCTGGGACGCAGCTTGCGGTTGCGCCTGAGGCAGCTGGGGCTGTGCCTGGACCTGCGAGGCTGGCTGAGGCTGCAACTGTGGTTGAGCCGGAAGCTGCGGCTTCGGCGACTCGGGTGCCGGCTGAGGCTCAGAAGGCTGCTGACCTTCCTGTGGAGGTACCACCACCGGCTTCTTGCCGTCCTGGAACTCGGCGTGCTGCAGCAGCCCGTCGGTCGGGTTCAGCGGCAGCTTCGCGGGCTTGGTGAGCTCGTGGCCGGCCGGAGGAGTGACCTCGGTGATCGTCCATTGCCCCCACGGAAGGTTCGGCACCTTGAACTTGCCGGGTGTCGGATCCTGGTCGACGCCGGTGCAGACCGCAGCCGTGCAATCGGTGACGTCGATGCTGGCGTTGTTCGGGCCGCTCAGGTGCCAGGTCGAGCCCGGCAGCAGCGTCTTGCCGTCCTCGTCGAAGCGCGACCATTCCACCGTTCCCGGCTCGTCCTCGTTCATCACGGTAACGATGACGTTCTTGTCTTGCGGGACGGTGAACGTGCCGTCGGCGGCGACCGTGACCGGCGTGCCGTCGTCAAGTTTGACCGCAATGTCGGTCTGCTTGTAGCCCGCGTTCAGAAGCTGCTTGATTGAGTACGTGCCGGAAGCGACATGCTTGGCCGCGTCAAGCGTGACGTCCTGTGCGGAGCCGGTTTGCGGGACCAGGCTGATCTTCGAACCATCGCCCGCCGCGGTGCCGCCGTAACGGTAGTTGCGCACGAGTTTGACGGTCAGAACGGGCTGGTGGCTTTTGACGGTACGCACCCCGGAGACGCTCTCGCCGTTGGCAATCGCCGCTTGTGCCTGGGCCAAGGTCAGCGTAACGCTGGGGTCGCTGTCCTTGTGGTAAACGATGTCGCCGACCTGCTCGTAATCGGGCTTGCTGCTGCCGACCACGGTGAAGTTACCGGTGGGCGCGTCCTGCGAGATGCCTTCCTTATAGTTCTGACCGCTACCGCCGGCCGGAGTGACGGTGAAGTCGAAGTCGTTCGGGGTGGCGGTGCCGTCGCCCTGCACCACCGTCGAGAGAGTCAGGTGGGCCTGGCCCGGCGTCAGTTCCTGAGTGCAGACGACATTCTGGCCGTAGTTAAGCGGCACCTTGCCACTGACCAAAGGCAGCTGCACCGAATCATTCAGCACGCAGCTCAGAGGGCTCGAAATCGAGTAACCGGGCCGTGCGCTCAGATCGGTGGCGACCGCGTAATGGTTGCCAGGGAAGTCGTGGGAAACGCTGTCGGGCATGGAAACCGCAGAGCCGCCGGTCGGGGTGGCCGTCACGGGGAAGTCAGCAGGAACCGCGCTGCCGCCGCGAACCACGGTCTTGATGGTCAGGCTCGCGGGCGTGCTGGCCACCTTGCGTACACCGGTGACGGACTGGCCGTTGGCGATGGCGATCTGCGCGGCGACAGGCGTCAGCGGCAGATGGGTGACGTCGTCGGTATACGTGATGTCGCCTATTTGGACGTAGTTGGGAAGTGCGGAGCCGGCGACCGTGTACTTGGTCGCGGAGACCTCTTTCTGGTCGCCCTGGTTGTAGATGACCGTATCGGTCTCGTTGCCGCCGTCCGGCGTCACGCCGAAGTGGAAATCGTTGGGGGTGGCGGTGCCGCCGTTGGTGTTGTCGACCTCCGTCTTGAGTGTCAGCTTGCCAGGCATATCGCGCACGATGCGCTTGCCGGTGACGTGCTGACCGGGGGCGAGGGTGATTTTCCCGGAGGAATCAGGGGTTATCGTATTGCCATTGGAATCATCGGTATAGACGATATCGCCGACCTGCTCGTAACCCGCGGGAAGCCCGGAAGGTGTGACCTGGTAGTTATCATTGCCCAACGAATGGGAAACGCTGCCAGTACCATCGGTGCTTTGGAAATTGTTGGTCGTACCCGGCATGAGGTCGCCGACCACGCCGAAACCGAAATCATCGGGGGTCTTCGTGCCGCCATGGCTGTTTTGCACGACCGTGGTCAACGTCAGCGACGGGTCACTGAGACGTGTCAAAAGATACGTACATTGCACGTTCGTGTCGAAACCGCTTGG
The DNA here is from genome assembly GCF_029433335.1 of Bifidobacterium sp. ESL0745. Classification (NCBI taxonomy): domain Bacteria; kingdom Bacillati; phylum Actinomycetota; class Actinomycetes; order Bifidobacteriales; family Bifidobacteriaceae; genus Bifidobacterium; species Bifidobacterium sp. ESL0745. The sequence goes on along the minus strand of NZ_JAQTHX010000002.1, from coordinate 176,782 downwards.
CATGGTCACGTTTCCGCTGGAATCTATCGGAACGTCAGCGTTGCCATGGGCCAGATCGACACATTTTGCTGTCTTATCGTAATACGAAGGACCACTGCCGGAGCCGTAACTGACCGGCGCGGTGACAGTATAGTCATAGCTCGGGTGCACACTGCGAGGCGCGATGCTCACCGGCTGCAAACCGCTGATATTGCCCGAAGTGGCCGCGTTGCTGATTTCCCGGCCGCCGCTGCTGCTGTTGCCCACATTGATGGCCATACGCAGCTGGTCGTCCGCACTCTTGCGGTCGCCGGCGATCTTGACGCGAACGCCCAACGTAGGGATGTGCACATCGGCTTTATAGTCCTCGACTTCGCCGGAACCGCTGGTCATGCCGGTCGGTTGCATATCCATGATGTTGTTGGAACCCGGAGCCTTCTGATTCGTAATACGAAGGCGCATATAGGAGGGATGACCATCGGCCGAAATCTGGCGCTTGGCGTCGCCGGGCAGATACCAGTGCAATGTCGCCGAGTAGCCGGTGGACGAACCGGAATCGGCGGTACAGGCCACCTGATCGCTGGCCTCGGCCTCCCTTTCGGCTGCTGCGGTCGCCTGAGCTGCCTCAAACGTGCCGTCATGGTTCCAATCGATCCAACCGCGCACGTCACCGGTGCCAGCACAGCGCACTTTCTGGGTGAATGTGCCGTCTGCGGCGGGCATCACGTCGATGGCGTGAGTGGAGCTCGGGATATCGAGGCCGTCCTCGTCGTTGACCACGTCGCCAGGGGCCGAGGCGAAGGCAGAATCGCCATTGAGGTCATCCCAATCGGCGTCGGCATCGAAGTGCGGCGCCGTCTCGCCATCCTCATGGGCACCCAATCTTGGAGTCGGTGCGGCGGTGTCGGCAAGCAGGCTTGGATTGCTACCCGCCCCGTCTTTGGCTGCGGAAAGGTTGAAAACCTTGCCACCGACCATGCTGGTGTCGGGATCGTTCGAATCGTGGGTGGTGTAATCGGTGCTGGGAATGTCGCCATTGCCAAGTTCGCCACCCTGCCAAGTGGGCTGGAACATCGAGCCGGCCACGCCGAAACTTTCCGGTGCGTCGCCGAAATCGGAGGAGACGATGCTGCCCAAGGCCACGGCCGTCTTGCCGCCGCCCTTGAGCGTCACCGTCGCGCTGGTGGAACCTTGCAGGAACATCGACGAGGACGGGCCGGTGCCGCCGGAGTTGGAGCACTGGCCGCCGTCGGAGCGGAAACGCATCGTACTGCCCTTGAGTTCGGCCACGGAGTTGGTGGTGCAGCCGGGGGTGCGATAGCTGTCGAGCAGACGCCACTTGGGATCGGTGCCGTTCTGCGGGGTGGCCTTGATGTATTCGCTTTGGTAATACGTCCAGTTGTTGGATTCGGCATCGGCGAAGACCAGACCTTGCAGCGGGATGTTGAGGAAATCGCTGCCGCTGGTATCGGTGGAATCGTTAAGATTGCTGCCCGGGTCGGTGGAAGAATCAATCAAATAGGCGGAGCAGCTGAAGTCAAATGTCACCTTTTCGGCGTCGCGGGTAGTGGCCAGGCCGATGTCCATGGTGTTGCCGTAACCGGGACCGCCGTTGAAGTACATCTGCCCCAAACCATCACCGCCGTAGCTACCCGGCCTGTAGACCGACACCGTTTTGGACGGCGAAAGCGCGTCGGAGGCGCCGGCGGTCGGCTCAAGCGAACATCTGGTCGACATCCACTTGCTGGGGCCTGCCTGAACGGGCTTGGTCCAGGTGACCTTCGAGCCGGAGATGACGGCGTCTTTCACCCCCCATTCCACCCAGTTGATGGCCGTGCCCATACGTCCGTTGCCGCCAGTCGCGGAAAGCGCGTTGGCATGGTTCGTAAATGCCACGAATCCAGTCAAAAGCATGGCTATCGTAGCGACAATAGCGGCAATTTTAATGAATAATTTATTGTATATATTATGAGAAGTACAATGATTAGACACTTCTTCGTCTCCCGTTGCTTTTAGGAACTTCATGAGAAGTACGCTGTTTCCAGTATTTTCAGCTACTTTTAACCTTGTCACAAGAAATTTCTCAGTATTATAGAAAACGAATATTATGCGTTCAGTGAAGTCATATATACATTAAATGTATAACGAAATGCTTCTACACAACGCATTGCGCAATACAATAGACAGTTCGAGATTATGAACTAAATAACATTTTGAAACGACACGCCGTCAGCAATGACAGACCAACACAAAATAACATAAGCAATTAGAAAAAATCAATAGGCAACATGCCGCTCAAATGTCAACGACTACTCTTCGTCGCCGTCGTCTTCCATTTCCTCATGGATCTTCAAAGCGCGGCGCAACGACGAAACCGAGCCGAAGCCGCAGCGATCGCCGATCTCCACCAAGGTGAGTGAGGGCTGGCTCTTGCGCAATTCAAGGGCAGCTTCGGTGCGGGCACGGCGTACGAGCGCAGTGAAATTGGTGTCCGCCTCCTGCAGCGCCAGCTGAACGGTGCGCACGGAAACGTTCTCATGTTCGGCGGTTTTGGTGACGCTCAATGCGGAATCGGTGTAGTTTTCAGCGACATATTTGCGTACGCGCTCGATCAACGGCATCACGCTCATGCCCTGCCCGAAGCAGGCGATCAGAAGCGAGCGCGCGACGTCGTTGGCCACGGTTTCCAGCGTATTGACCATCTGCACATGCTGGTTGTTCAAGTTGCAGGCGCTCACCACAAAAGCGAGCAGTGGCTGCAGCGAGACGACATCAAGTTTCGAATTCTGCCCCATCATCGAATAGGTCTTGTAATCCGGCAGAATCGTGGCGAACAGACGTGAGGAAAGACTTACCCCGATCAGTTCGTTGGTGGGCGCGCTGGTTTTGAAAACGACGTCGCCGGTATCAGGGGGGATCAGGAAGACGCCCGGACGACGCTTGAGGATCTTGTTGTTGGCTGTACTGATTTCGACATGACCATGCAGCAGGAAGACCATCGTGGCCATCGCCACCGTCGGCTGGTCCCGCTTCCAATTCATCACGGTGGCCGACAACGTCATGTGTGTGAAACTGACTTCAGGGAATTGCGCAGAACGGGCGACGACCTTGCCATGCTCGGGAAGGTCGTGAACCTGCGCACCGCCTGCAAGCCGGGTTTCGTTGCCGTTGTTATGATTCGCATCGGCAGGGGAATAATTGGGAAGATTGCGGCTGGCGGGATTCTGAGCGGCGGAACGCAACGGGTTTGCACCTTGACGCGCGAAACGCACATTATTGCGGTCTTCGCCCCTCAACGAATCGTTGCGATCAAACATATCTGAATTTTACCGTTCCCTTACTCGATAATCGCGCTGCGCTTGTTTAACGCAAGCATAGTAGGCATCCCTGCCAAGCCATTCCTTATTATTGAAGATCATTGTATTGCAAAAAATCAAATTACGACTCTGTTTTCGGCGCAATCGGGTCAGCATCGGCATTGTTTGCCTTGATGTCCTTGAGCTCGTCGGAAATCTCCTTCAAGAGGTCGACGGTCTGCTGATCGGTACTGATTTCCTTTTCCTTGTCCGCATCATCCTGCTTTTTGAACAGCTTCTCGGACATGTCGCGGAACTTGTTGATTGGCACGAGGATGCAGAAATAGACGGCGATGGCGATCAGCAGGAAGTTGAGCAAAGACCCAAGGATCGCGCCGATGGAGATGACGGCGTTGTGGTTCAAAGTGAATTTGAGGACGTTGTCGAGGTCAGGCTTGCCGAAAATCGCGGCCACCAAAGGATTGATGAGGTTTTTGACCAGTGAATTGACCACGGAGGTCACTGCGGCGCCCATAACCACGCCGACGGCCATGTCGATCATGTTGCCGCGCGAGATGAATTTCTTGAACCCTTTGAACATGGCGCCTCTCTTCGTGTCGTATTACTTCTATTTTACCGGTTTCAGGCCATAACACCATACACAAAGCGGCCTGTTTCGCCCAGTGAAGGCCTTGTGCCCGCTTTGCCATTACGTTAGAGATCGTTCTATCAGTATCGACATATTCGAGAAATCCGAGATCTTTTCCATATGTTGCGGAACCGATTGCTGAAACTCGCTATCTTGGAACAAAAATACTACGTCGTTCTGCTACCATCATGCGCCATTATTTATGTTTCCGTTTCGTTAACGACACGAAAAAATATCCGCTTTTTTTGAACCAGCCCTTTCACCAAACCGTACAGATTCTTACAATAAAAACCGCAATATTCACTCAACAATGGAGTATCAATGCTGACCAATGACTATGTCAAGCGCGTCTATGCGCAGGTCGAAAAGCGCGACGGCGACCAGCCGGAGTTCCTGCAGGCCGTACGCGAGGTCTTTGAGACTTTGGAGCCGGTTGTCGAAAAACATCCGGAATACGAGAAGAACGGCATCCTTGAGCGCTTGGTCGAGCCTGAGCGCGCCATCAAGTTCCGCGTCGCCTGGGTCGACGATGAGGGCAAGGTGCAGGTCAACCGCGGCTACCGCATCCAGTTCAACTCCGCCATCGGACCTTACAAGGGCGGCCTTCGCCTGCATCCCACCGTCACCGAATCCGTCATCAAGTTCCTTGGCTTCGAGCAGACCCTGAAAAACTCCCTGACCGGCCTGCCGATGGGCGGCGCCAAGGGCGGTTCCGACTTTGACCCGCGCGGCCGCAGCGACGGCGAAGTCATGCGCTTCTGTCAGGCCTTCATGACCGAGCTGCAGCGCCACATCGGCCAGTTCACTGACGTTCCCGCCGGCGACATCAACGTGGGCGCGCGCGAGATCGGCTACATGTTCGGCCAGTACAAGCGCATCCGCAACGAGTATTCCGGCGTTTTGACCGGCAAGGGCCTTGAGTTCGGTGGCTCGCTCGCCCGCACCGAAGCCACCGGTTACGGCCTCTGCTACTACACGCAAGCTGCGCTACGCACGCTTAAAAACGATTCGTTCGAAGGCAAGACCGTCGTCATCTCCGGCTCCGGCAACGTCGCCATTTTCGCCATCGAAAAGGCGCAGGAACTCGGCGCGAAGGTCGTCACCTGCTCCGATTCCAACGGCTATGTCTACGACCCCAACGGCATCAAGCTCGACGTGGTCAAGGACATCAAGCTCGGCCACCGCGGCCGCATCAAGGAATACGCCGAGCGCGTGCCGAGCGCCGAATACCATGAAGGCAGCAAGGGCGTCTGGACGGTTCCTTGCGACATCGCGCTGCCCTGCGCCACCCAGAACGAGGTCGACGGCGAATCCGCGGCCACACTCGTGAAGAACGGCTGCAAGGTCGTCTGCGAAGGCGCGAATATGCCTTCCACTCCTGAAGCGATTTCGACGTACCAGAAGGCCGGTCTGCTCTACGGACCCGCCAAGGCTTCCAACGCCGGCGGTGTCGCCGTTTCCGGCCTCGAAATGAGCCAGAATTCGTATCGTCTTTCCTGGACCTTCGAGGAAGTCGACAACAAGCTCAAGGACATCATGGAGAACATCGTCGCCAACTCCCTGGCCGCCGCCAAGGAATACGGCCACGAGGGCGATCTGATGCTCGGCGCCAACGCCGCCGGCTTCGTCAAGGTCGCCAACGCCATGGTCGCCCAAGGCGTTTGCTGAGTTTGTCACTTATCAGTCTGACCTGATAATAAAAAGCCCGTTGCTGAATGTTGTTCTGAACTGCACCCGTTTTGTTGGACGTTGTTTATTACGGCATGGGGTCAGGCCGCGAGGGATTGGTCCCGGTATTCCGCCGGGGTCAGTCCCTCGAGTCGTTTCTGGTGGCGTTTGGTATTCCAGCAACGGGCTTTCCTGTACCTCATGTCAACTGGGATAATTGATGTAGCTGCCGCCGCCACGATGGTTACCGTGATTGCCGGTTTGCGGCGCGTATGTCGGATATACCTTGGTGGCATCATCGCCATAACCTGCAGGATTATTAGCATCGCCGTAACCGTTACCATAACCACCGGCGTTGGAACCGTTGGCACCACCAAAGCCGTCACCATCATCGCCATGCTCGCCACGGCCATCGCCATACCCGGAACCACCATCGCCATAGTAACCGGCATCCCAATCACGCCCCGGGATCAAGTCGTAGGGCATCTGATGGGCGAACAGCCAGAAAATGACAAGCGCGACCAGAACGATGATGCCAAGTTGACGGGTAGGCTGGGCGAACAGCGTGGTGCAAAGCATGAGTACCAGCAAACGCACCAAGTAAAACAGCACACGAGCGCCGCCATGCCGCTCCTTGGTCTCGCAGCTCATGTGCGTGAACATGCCGCCGAGGGTCTGCCCGCGATGCGTCACGGGTATCAGCACCTCGAAAATGGCGAATGAAACCACGGTGAAGAACTGCGCCATCCCATCCGATACGCCGGTTCCGAAAGTATGGCCAAGAAATACATAGGTGCCGTTGGAAAGATACTTTGAGGACTTTTGGAACAGATAGATCGATCCCAAGGTCAGCGAACCGTTAAGAACGGCGATGAACACCAAATCGATCATTAGCGCAACGGCGCGATGCACAAGCCCTGGCTTTTCGATGACCTCGCTGGCGTCCTCGATTTTGCGCACCGGCACCAGCGCGCCGTATATCCATGCGATAAAACAGCCTATGATCGCCCCCAGCGTATTGGTCAGCAAGTCATCGACATCGAACTGCCGGTAAGCGCAGGGGTAGATACCCCAAACGCCCGTAAGCTGCGAGGTCTCGATAAGCAATGACACCAGAAATCCAGTAGGAATCACCGCGTAGAACTTCCAGCGGGCCCAGCGCGAAAGCGCGAAGCCGAGAGGAATGAAGAAAACGACATTGAGCAGCAGCTGGAGCATTGCATCCTTGCCGCCTGTGGCAAGGTCCGTCATAAATTGCATTACATGAAGCTGGGGGTGGTGCGTGTGCGTCAGGCAGTATTTCGCCGGATCGTCAGGCATCGGATAGAGCGTGAAGGTGACCAGGCCAAGTGCATAAAGCACGCACAGGTACGCCGCAAGCACCGCACTGGAACGCAGACGGTGGTAGCGGTGGTACATTCCCGCCAGAATCGGCAGGGTCAGCAGGGCCGAAAGGAACGGCCAAATCGTCATCGCAAGAATGAACGAGGTGCTGAAAGTCTTGACATACGCAATCACAACGGACACTCTAGCGGACGAGGTTTACGAAATGCCGTACAGTCACAACGCAAAAATCACCCCGGCCAAACAATAAAGCCGGTCTCAAAACGGTATTGGCAGACGTGGCCGACGGAATATGTACCGATAAATTTCACCACAAATAACTTACAATACGCCTGTTCGGCGCACCATAATCCATCTGATTTCTACAGATCACCCGGCCTATATATGCGGGATGCCGCCTACCTTGGCGAACACGTCGTGATGCGCGTGAATCACGCCGAACCGACTGGTGGGCATGTACGTCAGCATAGCGACACCCTTGATTCGATCAAGCGGGACGAGGCCATAATTGCCGTCGTTGGGATGGTAGCGAGAATCCGCGGAATTGGCACGGTTGTCGCCCAGTACGAACACATTGCCCTCGGTCACCTTGACTTTGAAGGCGAACTTGCTTGGCGTAACGCCGGCTTTCAAATAAGAGGACTCGTCGATCGCGACGCCGTTGACGGTAACCGGCGAACCGTCACCCTTGCAGGCCACCACGTCACCAGGCAGGCCGATCAGCCTTTTGACCAGATCATTGGAAGCGAAGGCATTTTCGGATTTCAACCAGTTCGAAGGATCCTTGAACACGATCACATCGCCGCGTTTCAATTTCAACACAGGTTTGGCCAGGCGGTTGGTGATGATATGATCGCCGACAGTCAGCGAGTTCTCCATCGATCTGGAAGGGACGACATAAAGGCCGAGGACGAAAATACGCAGAAGACTGACGATGACGACGGCAATCAGGCAATAAAAAAGAACGGAAATGACGTCCTGGGAACCTACACGACCGGAAGCTTTTTTTGCGTGAGTTGGACCGCGACCGGAAGTATTCTTCGAAGCGTTCTTTGCGTGAGTTGGACCGTGCCGGTTTTTACGCTTTCTTCTAGACGAAACACTGCCAGAAGCATGTTTATCTAACCGACCGGTTGAACGTCTATTTGTCATTGGATGCGTCCCATAATCACTGATTCAACAACATTTCATCATTTTATCAGTCATCACCGAGGGTAACGTGCACACCTCCCACAAGCTGGCTGATTACATTATAAAGAGCCGCGATGATAACGGCGAACAACGTGGCGACAACCACTTCCACAATCGAGAGAATGGTGACGGCGCTCAAAACCGTACCCAACGAGAAAATGCTGGCTAAATTGAAGCCGCCAGTATCGAGGCCGGTCGACGAGACGATCTGCGTGACCTGGTCGAAAACGCCAACCACGTTCAAAAGCGCCCAGATAAGCGCAACCGCCACGATCTGGATGATGCCGGCCGCCACGGAAAGCAGAAGCGTGACTTTGGCGACCGACCACGCATCGACGCGGGTGAGCGAAAGGCTCATCCGACGTGCGCGGGGGGTGCGCTTACGCTGACTTTTGCCGGCCGACTTGTTGCCGTTGACCGGCCAAGCGTTGGATTCGGACTTCGAAACTGAACTTTCGCCAAGGACGGAACGGGCAACGCGCGGGGAGCGTTCGGATTCGGACGCACCACCACTTGTACTTCTTGTTTGACGAGACTGCTTGTCGTCAACGTTTTCGCTCATCATTTCTCCTTGACACACCACACAAACTGCGGAAAATCGCCTATTTTCACGCAAAACAACCTTGTACGAGGCTATCAGTCTTCGGGGACGAAAGGATTGCTCCCATTGATCGGATTTTTGCAGCAGATAATCCTGATAAATCGTTTAATCAACGGTCGGCATATGCTCCGGCTTGGCGTTGCGCATTCGTTCTTCGGTCCAATAGTCCGAATTCCGGTTCGGATCCGAGCTTTCGTTGCGACGCACGCTCGAGCTGCCAGATGATGACGAATCGGAATCGCTTGATGAAACCGGATTCAGATACACTGCAAGACCGGCACCTGCCAAAACCAGACAAGCGATAACGCCAGACACTACGATTTGTATCTTTTTCATCGCCCACCTCGCCAACATCATCGTTCAACATTGTTCATACAATCATCTCATAAGAACGCTGCGGCCGCCAGTACCTTATTGGTATCAGCGGCCGCAGCATTGTCGTGCCGTTGAGCGATTCGGTTATCTATCCTGTTTCGCTCAGTTATTCTGCGTCACTCGGTCGCTTCGTCACCTTCGTCAGAAGATGAAGCCGAATCATCGCTTGTTTGGGCAGCGGCGTCGGAATTAGAGGAATCGGCATTGCCGGACTTATCGTCAGCATCTGCGTCATCGGCATTTTCGTCGTCATCATCGTCCGTATCGGTGTTACGCGCGATGGAGAGGATCTCATCGCCCTTGTCGGGCTTGGCGAGCGTCACACCTTGCGTATTACGACCGGTGCGCTTGACCTCGGAGACGTCGGAGCGGATGACCTTGCCGGACTTCATGATGGCGAGGATCTGGTCGGAGTCGGCCACGATGACCGCGCCCACCAGTTCGCCGCGGCCTTCGTTCATCTGCAGCGCCTTGACGCCGAAGCCGTTGCGGCCCTGGAGGCGGTACTGGCTGATGGAGGTGCGCTTGGCGAAGCCCTCGTTGGTGACCACCAAGAGGCTCAAGTCGTCTTCCATGTCGGCACGGATCACGTCCATCGCCAGCAGCTCGTCGCCGTCGCGGAACTTCATGCCCTGCACGCCGGCGGTCTGACGGCCCATCGGGCGCAGCTGCTCGTCGTCGGCCTTGAATTTGAGGCTCATGCCGTGTTTGGAGACGAGGATGATGTCGTCATCCGCGTTGCACAGCGTCGCGCCGATCAGCTCGTCGGCCGGCTCGCCGGTCTCCGGGTCCTCCATCAGGCGCACGGCGATGAGGCCGCCCTGACGGGTGGAATCGTACTGTGCCAGCGGGGTCTTCTTGACCTTGCCGGAACGGGTGGCGAGCACCAGGTACTTGGCGATTTCGTAATCGGGGATCGAAAGCACGGCCTGGATGGTCTCGTCGGGGGAGAGCTGCAGCAGGTTGGCCACGTGCTGGCCCTTGGAATCGCGGGAGCCTTCCGGCAGCTCGTAGGCCTTGAGCCTGAAGACGCGGCCGCGGTTGGTGAAGAAGAGAATCCAGTTATGCGTGGAGGTCAAGAAGAAGTGGTCGACCACGTCGTCCTGACGCAGCTTGGCACCCTTGATGCCCTTGCCGCCGCGGTGCTGGGCGCGATATTCGTCGGCCTTGGTGCGCTTGACGAAGCCGGAATGCGTCACGGTGACGACCACGTTTTCGTCGGCGATGAGGTCTTCGTCGCTCATTTCGCCGGAGAACGGCAGGATCTTGGTGCGGCGGTCGTCGCCGTACTTGGCCACGATCTCGTCGAGCTCGTCGCCCACGATCTTGCGTTCGCGTTCGGGGCTGGCGAGGATGTCGTTGTAATCGGCGATCTTCTTCATCAGCTCGTTGTGTTCGTCGACGATCTTCTGACGTTCCAGAGCGGCGAGACGACGCAGCTGCATCGCGAGAATCGCGTCGGCCTGCACATCGTCCACGCCGAGTAGGTCTTCGAGGCCGGTGCGAGCGGTTTCGACGTCCTTGGAGGCGCGGATCAGGGCGATGACTTCCTCGATCATGTCGAGGGCCTTCAGGTAGCCCTGCAGGATGTGGTCGCGGTCTTCGGCCTCACGCTTCAAATAGCGGGTACGCCGGTCGATGACTTCGAGCTGGTGGTTGACCCAGTGGCTTACGAAGGCATCAAGCGAAAGGGTGCGCGGCACGTTGTCGACCAGCGCAAGCATGTTCGCGCCGAACGTCTCCTGCAGCTGGGTGTGCTTGTAAAGGTTGTTCAGCACGACCTTCGGCACGGCGTCGCGCTTCAGAATGAGCACAAGGCGCTGGCCTGTACGGCCGGAAGTCTCATCGCGCATGTCGGCGATGCCCTGGATCTTGCCGTCGCGCACGGCGTCGCGGATCGAGGCGGCGAGGCGGTCGGGGTTGACCTGGTACGGCAGCTCGGTGACCACGAGGCACATGCGGCCCTTGATTTCCTCGGTGTTGACCACCGCGCGCATGGTAATAAGGCCACGGCCGGTACGGTAGGCCTTCTCAATGCCCTTGTGGCCGAGAATCGTGGCGCCAGTGGGGAAGTCCGGGCCCTTAATGCGCTGCAGCAGCGCCTCGAGCAGCTCTTCCTTGGTGGCTTCCGGGTGATCGAGAGCCCAGTGCACGCCGTCGGCGACCTCGCGCATGTTGTGCGGCGGGATATTGGTGGCCATGCCCACGGCGATGCCAGAGGAACCGTTGACCAGAAGGTTCGGGAAGCGGGCGGGGAGCACGGTCGGCTCCTGCGTCTTGCCGTCGTAGTTCGGCACGAAATCGACGGTGTCCTTGTCGATGTCACGCACCATTTCCATCGCGAGCGGTGCCATGCGGCACTCGGTGTAACGCATGGCGGCCGCGGGGTCGTCGCCCGGGGAGCCAAAGTTGCCCTGTCCATCGACCAGCATGTAGCGCATCGACCACGACTGGGCCATACGCACCAACGTGTCGTAAATGGCGGAATCGCCGTGCGGGTGGTACTTGCCCATCACGTCGCCGACGACGCGGGAGCACTTGTTGTAGCCGCGATCGGGGCGATAGCCGCCGTCATACATCGCGTAGATCACGCGGCGGTGCACCGGCTTCATGCCGTCGCGCACGTCGGGGAGCGCGCGCTCGACGATCACGGAAAGGGAATAGGCGAGATAGGAATCGCGCATCTCCTTGCCGACGTCGATCTGTTGGATGCGTTCGCCTTTCATCAGGCCGTAATCGGTGTTATCGGCCTCCTGTGGGCTCAGCGGCTCAAGGGAGCCGTCGGGCAAAGGCTGTGCGTCTTCGCTGTCATCATTGTCGTTGTTTTCGTCTGCCACTGTAAATCCTTGGTTGGTATTGATTCACTAAGTTTGTTGTTCCGTCGGTATCGTCGTATCGAATGTGGTTATGATTCATTCTTTGGTATCAATGGCCACATTCGAATCCGATTAATTCCTAACGATCTTGACGTACAGGTTCATCTCCGCCTAGGCGTCGATGGCTGTATCGTCCGTTCATTTCCGCCTAGGCGTCAATGCTGTATTGTTTTGTTCACCTCCGCTACGCGTCGATGAACTTCGCACTCGGAGCATTACGCTGGATGAACTCGCGGCGCGGTTCAACCTCGTCGCCCATCAGCATGGAGAAAGTCTCGTCGGCTTGGGCCGCGTCATCGATCGTCACCTGCTTCAAGATGCGGTGCTCAGGGTCCATGGTGGTTCCCCACAACTCCTGATAGCTCATCTCGCCCAGGCCCTTGTAGCGCTGGATGCCCTCGCCCTTCGGCAGCTGGCGTCCGGCCTCTTTGCCCTCTTTCAGGACACGGTCGCGCTCGGCGTCGGTGTAGACGAAGCTGTGCGGGCCCTTGGTCCATTTGATGCGATACAGCGGCGGCATGGCGACGTAAATATAGCCGGCGTAGATCATCGGCCGCATGTAGCGGAAGAAGAGCGTCAGGTTGAGCGTCGCGATATGCGCGCCGTCGACATCTGCATCGGCCATGATGATGACTTTGTGATAGCGCACTTTGTTCAAGTCGAAGTCCTCGCCGTATCCGCCGCCGACGGCCGTAATCAAGGCCTCGATGGTGTCGGATTTCATGATGCGGTCGATGGAGGCACGTTCAGTGTTGAGGATCTTGCCGCGAAGCGGCAGAATAGCCTGCGTAATCGGGTTGCGGCCCTGAATGGCGGAACCGCCTGCGGAATCGCCCTCGACGATGAACAGCTCACATTCTTCAGGGTTATTGGACTGGCAGTCCTTCAACTTGTCAGGCATGCCAGCAGTCTCGAAAACAGACTTGCGGCGCGTGTTCTCGCGGGCCTTCTTGGCGGCGATACGCGCGTGTGAGGCCTCAAGCGCCTTCTGAATGATGTTCTTGGCATCACTGGGATGAGAATCGAACCAATCACCGAGGCGGTCGGTCATCACGCGCTGCACGAAGGTCTTGGCTTCGGAATTGCCGAGCTTGGTCTTGGTCTGGCCTTCGAACTGCGGGTTGGTGAGTTTGACGGACACGACGGCGGTGAGGCCTTCGCGGACGTCATCACCGGAAAGGTTGTCATCCTTTTCCTTGAGCAGGTTCTTCTCGCGCGCATAGCGGTTGACCAAGCTGGTCAACGCCGCGCGGAAGCCTTCTTCGTGGGTGCCGCCTTCTGTGGTGGAAATCGTGTTGGCGAAGGTGTGCACGGCCTCGGAATAGGCGGTGGTCCATTGCAGCGCGATTTCGGCGGAAATGCCAAGGTTCAGATCTTCGGCCTCAAGGTCGATGACCTCGTCCTCGATCGGTGTGGCCTTGCGGGACTTGACCAGATAGGCGACGTAATCCTTGATGCCGTTCTGGTAGCAATAGGAGACGGTTTCCGGTTTCTCTTCAGTGGCATCATCCTCACCGGCGACCTCATCGCCAGCGACGTTGTGCTTGCGTTCGTCAGTCAGCGTAATACGAAGTCCCTTGTTGAGGAACGCCATTTGCTGGAAGCGGGAACGCAACGTCTCGAAGTCGTATTCGGTGGTCTCGAAGATCTTGGGATCGGCCCAGAACGTCACCGAGGTGCCGGTGGATTCGCCTTCGGCCATGGGCGCACCCTGCTTCAGCGGAGCCGTTGCCCTCTGGTCCTTGAAGTTTTGCGTCCAGTGATAGCCTTGGCGGCGCACTTCAACGTCGATTTCAGTGGAAAGTGCGTTGACCACGGAGATGCCGACACCGTGCAGGCCTCCGGAGACCGCATAACCGCCGCCGCCGAACTTGCCGCCTGCGTGCAGTTTGGTCATCACCGTCTCGACGCCGGAGACGCCCTCGCCAGGCACTTCGTCGACGGGGATGCCGCGGCCGTTGTCGACCACGCGCACGCCGTTGTCAGGCAGAATGGTCACTTCGATATGCGTGGCATAGCCGGCGAGCGCTTCGTCGACGGAGTTGTCGACAATCTCGTAGACCAAATGGTGCAAACCGCGCGGGCCAGTGGAGCCGATGTACATACCCGGGCGGATACGCACGGCCTCGAGGCCTTCAAGCACCCTCAAATCACTGGCGTCATAATGTTCGGGAGCGAGTGAATCATCGAGTTGCGCGTCTTCCAGATCATCGGTTTCCGCTGCAATCTGCGCTTCGGTTTTGGGTTCGTTGTCACCACCATCGGCGGCATTGGTGTTCTCAGCATTTACTTCAGAGTCTGCCACAAGGTTCCTTCCTGCATTTTCCCTCGCACGAAAGGCTTCTTGCGCGGGCGATACACTCTAGAAAGCAAATAATGGGGCCTTCCAGAGGTTTAACCATATAGTAGTCATTTTACTCGGATAAGGGGACATTCCATGCATTACCCCCAAAAGATGAAATTCCTTTATTGTCTAATTACATCAGAAAATAACAATGCTTGATTCAGCCAAATTTTAATGCAGGAAAAATGCATATACATCTCACCGACATGCCGTTTACCAGCAATAACCTGCAGTTTTCCAGCACTAACGCACGTTGCTGCTGATAAACAGCACATAAACATGGCTATCATGTCGTTTACCAGCATTAGTAAGCAAGCAACGATGGAACTCACGAAAACCATCGGCGAAAGTCCGGCTTTCAACCACCACATTCATCGTCGGCAGCAAAACCAGTAAACCGACTTGAATTACCGCCGCATGTAGCGATTCGGATAGCGTCGAGCACCAGGTCCGCGTCTGAAGTTGTGCGATTGCGGGCCGGTAACGCGAATTTCACGGATTTCAAGGCCTTTGAGCCGCTGGCGGATAGTCGTAGTGAGCTGCGGAATGAGATAGGTCAGCTGGGTGGCCCAGGCGTTGGATTCGGTATTGATGGTGAGTACGCCGTCGCGAAAATCAGTGACCACGGAATGGCTCGCGATGGCCGGACCGACCACTTGGTCCCAGTGGTTGCGTAGTTGGGCAAGCTTCAAATGCGGGGTCCAGTCGCCGTCTTTGGCGATGACGGACATTATCCCGCCGAGTTTTCCCGGGTCCCGCCCTGGCTTGCCGAAATTGTTCCACGCACTTTCCTCGCGCGCTTCCCAGTCTTTGCGCGCACCGGCGCGGGACGCGAGCCTGTTGAACACTTCGGCGGGCAGTTTACGCTCGTCAAGATGCAGCTGTTCGGCGATTGGCGGCTTCATGATTGCACCTTCTCGCTGTCATCGCAAAAACCTTCATCTTCATCATCCTCATTCGACAATATATTACTTTTATTATTATCAGAGATAGTACTTCGCCGACTGTTGATAACATTCCTATCTTCTATGGCACCGGCGGCCTTTAGATTAATGTCAGCGCCATTCAATTTGCCGGATTTTCGGCCATCCGTAGCATTGCCATCAGCAACGCCAGCCATTTTATCCTCCCGTACAGCTTGCAATTGCGCCACCAGATCGGCGTTCTCATCCTGCGCGTCGGCCTTGAGTTCGGCGACGTCGATGATAGCGGCCTTGCCGGCTATAGCGGCATCCATGGGAATATCGCCGGCCGCTGCCACGGTAATAAGCACCTGATCCTGTTGCATTGCGAAATCGAAGATCTGCCGACGACGAGTCTCATCGAGCTGCGCGAAAACATCATCCAAAATAACAATAGGCTTGACTTGCTGGGCCTCCGCAATCTCGTTGAACAGTGCCATTTTCAGGGCAAGCGCCATGGTCCACATCTCGCCGTTGGAAGCGAACTCACGGGCCGGCATTCCGTCGAGCGTCAAGGTCATATCATCGCGGTGCGGGCCGATCAGATTACGTCCACGCGCTATCTCGCCGGCATAAAGACGTTGATAATGCTTGCTGATTTCCGGTTCGGGCTGGTCAAAGTCAAGCACTTCCTCAAACGAAGGCGCGTAGGAAAGTCCCGCATGCTGCGGTTTACCTGCCAATTCATCGTAAATTTGCGAGAATGGATCAGCCAGTCGTTCAATGAGACCGGCGCGGGCACGGGTCAGGGCGACACCGACCGCAATGAACTGCCCCGTCCATATTTCCAGGCCGTTCAGTGCTGCATTCTGCGCATCCACCGGTTCACTGCGTTGCCCAAGTTGCTTCAACAGTGCGGCACGCTGCTTGGCTATTTTATTGGCATTGGAAAGGTTTGTCGCATAGCCGGGAACCAGCAACGATCCGGCCTGGTCAAGGAACCCGCGTCTTCCAGACGGGTCACCCGCCACCAGCCGCTGATCGTCAGGCGTAAACGAAACGCTCGGCACTTTGCCGACAATATCGCGCATATAAAGGGAACTACCACCATTGATACGCCCGCGGTTGGCTCCCCGTGCTGCAATGGTCACTTCATACGTGGTCTCACGAACGTCGTTATCTGTAGAACGATTGCTATTTTCAACACTTTCCTGAGATATGGCACCACCAGCCGACGCCGCACTTTCCGAATTCTCACCGCCCGATTCCGCGACGTTTTCAGTATCCTTATTGATTGGCAAATTGGCAGCACTTGCAACGTTTTGAATGCCGTCGTTTTCCGGCGTTATATCGGTAATTTCGGCATTATCGTCGTTGCCGCCTTCATTGACATTGGCACGAATCGTGGCTTTGACTTCGCCGCGTTCGATCAGCGGCAGCGAGCTGGAGGTGCGGTGGCTGGAACCGGTGGAAAGCACTTCGATGGCTTCAACGATGTTGGTCTTCCCAAGCCCATTCGCACCTTTGAGAATGGTCACCCCAGGCGTGAAATCCACGACAAGATGCGGCCACGACCGAAAATGGTCAAGCGCCAGCCGTGAGATATACACGCGAACCCCTTACTTTGTCATCGTTGTTATTCATCATTTTCAGGCCGATACCGAACCCGCGGAACAGTACAAAACGAAAAATATCTTACGATGTAAATTAAAAATAATAAACACCGTAAGATAAATTCCATACGCTTGAAAATCAGTTAAACCGCATCGGCACCAACAGATAACGATAATCCATCGATTCGTCCGAATCGGCTTCCTGCTGGCCGTTGAATTCGACCGGCTTGACAGCGGTGGTCATCTTCATACGTACGAACGGCTCGGTAATCGCGCTCAATCCTTCAATCAGATACGACGGATTGAAAGCAACAGTGATGTTTTCGCCATCCATATCGATATCGAGCACTTCCTTGGCCTGGGATTCATCGGCGGTTCCGGCTGAAAGTGTCAGACCCTGGCCTTCGAATACCATACGAATCGGTGCATTACGTTCCGCGACCAAAGCCACACGCTTGATGGCGCCGAGCAGCGCTTCCTTGGAGATAACGGCCTCGATCGGGTATTCGTCGGCGAAAAGACGATCGACCGCCGGGAATTCGCCGTCAATCAATTGCGAGGTCGAGACGCGTCCGGCATTCTCAAAACCAAGCAACGACGGACTTTCCGGGTTGAAATCGATGACCACGTTCTGATGTTCGTCGACGGCACGGGCTACATCGCGTAGCAGCGAGCCACGAACCAACGTTTCGGTTTCAAGGTTGCTGTCCTGCGGAGTCCAGGTGAAGCTGGAACGGGAAAGGCGGAAGCGATCGGTCGAAGTCATTACGACTTTCTCGCCGTTGAACTGGATACGCACGCCAGTCAGAACCGGGCGATTTTCCTCGTGCGAAACGGCGACCGAAGCCTGCGAAACCGCCTGAACGAAAGTCGGCGCGTCGACCTGACCCAGCATCGCCGGGGCTTCGGGCAAATCCGGATATTCCGATTCAGGCATGAGCTGCAAATTGAACGTTGACTTGCCGGAAGTGATGGTCAACGTGGTGTCCGTGGTGGAAAGATAGGTTTTTTCCTGGGGCAATGCCTTGGTGATATCGGCCAGTAGCTTGCCCTGGACCAGCACTTTTCCGGCTTCGTCGACACCTGCCTCGATATGGTGGCGAGCGGAAATCTCGTAGTTGAATGCGGAAAGTTGCAAGATTCCATCGGCGGCTTCGAGCTTGATGCCGGCGAGAATCGGGTTGGCTGGCCGTGCATCGATGACGCGGGTAGTCCAGGCAACTGCGTCCGCAAGTGCGGTGGAGTTGATTTCGACTTTCATAACGCTCCTACTTTGGTTGATAACTGAGTTCTATTCTAGTTGCTTCTTTTGTTCACAAGATACAGATTCAACTTGTTCGCTTTGCTTACCATGATGAGACGTAAGTTTGCTTTAGTAATCAGGATAATAAGCATGGTGAATATGTGGATAACCTTCAAAATGGCTTACGAACAGCGTTATCCACAGCATGAGGCTATGTGGATAACTAAGCGAAGAATTGTGGATAAAGCGCCAAGTTATCCACCATCGTAGCTTCGTCATTTTTTTGTCCACACGATTTTGAAAGTCATCCACGACTTTTCCACTGTGTTTTCTGGGGGTATCCACGACTTATTCGCCGAGTTTACCCCCATTTGTGAATAACTATGTGGATAAATTTTCAAAAAATTCTTTCCACAACCGGTGTGTCGTGTAGTGGATAAGACGAAAAATGTGCAAATTCGTCGCTTGGATGAGATTTCAGCCTTCCGGATGCTGCTTCAACCGCACCGTCAGCTCCATAACATAGTTGTAAATCTCCTGCTTTTCCTGCATCTCATTAGAGATGCGGGTATAGGCGTGCATTACAGTGGTGTGATCACGCCCGCCGAAGACCTCGCCGATGTCCACCAGGCTCATGCTGGTCATCTCGCGGGCCAGATACATGGCGATCTGCCGTGCCAACGCAACGTTTTTGGTGCGCGCGCGGCCCACGAGGTCGTCAAACGTGAGGTGGAAGTACTTGGCCACCTGGCCGATGATGTCGGTCGGCTTGATCTCGACGTCCGTGGTGAAGAAGTCCTGCAGGGTCTGCTCGGCCAAAGCACGCGAAACCGGCTGGTTGCTGAGTGATGCCACCGCGGTCACGCGCGTCAAAGCCCCTTCGAGCTCGCGGATGTTCTCCGTGAAGCGCTCGGCGATGAGGTCGAGCACGTCGTTGGGAATGTTGGAGTGGTTCATCGAGGCCATCATGCGCAGGATGGCGATGCGGGTCTCGAGATCCGGCGGCTTGACGTCGACGGTAAGGCCCGATTCGAAGCGTGAGATCAGACGCGCTTCGAAGCCTTTGAGATTCTTGGGTGCGACATCCGAGGCGATCACGATGCGCTTGCCGGCCTGATAGAGCGCATTAAACGTGTGGAAGAACTGCTCGAGCGTAGCTTCCTTGCCGCCCAGGAACTGGATGTCGTCGATCAGCAACACATCGACCTCACGGTAGCGGCGATTGAACGCGGCGATCTGCCCCTGGCTCTGGTTCGGGGTCTGCAGCGCCTCGATGAACTCGTTGGTGAATTCCTCGCTGGTCACGTAGCGCACCTTCAGGGTGCTGTCCTTGACGAGCGCGTAATTGCCGATGGCGTTCAGGAGGTGGGTTTTGCCCAGCCCCGAGCCGCCATAGATACACAGCGGGTTGAAGTCTTTGCCGCTGCCCTCGGCCACCGCCAGCGCTACGGTTCGCGCGAAACGGTTGGAGTCTCCGGGAACGAAGGTATCGAAGGTCGCGTTTTTGTTGAGGTGTGTTTCAGGGTCGCGCGCGGTCTTCTGATCATCCACTTCAAAGGGCGGGACAGACTGGGGAAGCGGTTGCGAAGATGCCTGTCCAGATGCTGTGGATTGTGGTTTCTGCGAGACCGGGGTCGTTGTACGTTGCCGGTTGCCGACGCCGCCTTCGAAATTCGGATTATTCCGGCGCTTTTGCGGTTGCGAGGAAGATCGCGAATCAGCGAAAGCGGTTTCCTCCTGATAAGCCGTTGCATTCGGGAACGTCGCCGTCTGCGGGAATGTCCTTGCGCTTGTAAAGTCCTGACCACGCAATCCGTCGTTGCGCTCGCCACCATTACCGGGTTGCGCCTTGAAATCGGTGTCGCGGTACTGACGTTCGTATTGAGATTGCGTGTATGGCTGTGAGGCGCTTTGATTCAGCGGTTGCCCCGTTTGGTCCCCGAATGTTTTTCCATGTCCGTTTGTATTACTGAAAGTCTCTTGCGATTCCGGATAATCCGATTCGTCGAACGAAAGCTGCGATGCCTGCGCGCTCTTGGTATTGTTCGGATATTCCGGGTAGCCATTGTAAGAAGGATTGCGTTGGCTGGAATCGGCCTGCGCGTTTGCCTGTGCCTGATTCATTTCCCCCGTGTATTCCGCCGTATCAGGGCGTCCTTGCATGTAGGGGTAGTGCTGGTTTGCGGCGCCGCCGAACTGTTGTCTGTTGCCGTTCTTGTCCGTTTCGTCGGCATTGGAACCGGTTACGTTCATTTGAGCGGGATTCATGGACCGGCTTTGGAAGCCTTCGGACGCTTGGGAAGGGGTGTTCTGGTTGGTCGTCATGGGACTGTTGTCGGAGTTTTCGTCCGGTGTCATCGAATCGTTTGAACCTGGCTCCGCGATTTTAAAGGCGGGGAACATATCGTGGCCGGTCGCCAGCTTCAGCGCGCCGAGCAGGGCATGGTTGAGTTCGCCCTGCAGCGCCTGCTGGGTGGCGGTGTTGGCCACGCATAATACGATGGTCGGTCCGAACACGCCTTCGGGCTTCACGCCTTCAAGCCAGCCTTTGCTGCGCGGGGTGATTGAAGTGTCCTGACGCAATACCGCAAGGGCATCGTCCCAAATCCGTATGGCTTGGGTTATCGGGTCATTCGACTCATCTGCCATGGTGGCTCTTTCCTAGGTTCTTACGTATGTTTCCGGCAACGATGCCTTACCATCGCGCCAGTCTCAATTCAATGTGGCACCACACTGCTGACTTCCGCGATGCAATAACCTATATGTACTCCGACCTGTAGAAAAGTTATCCACCGTCTTGCGTGTTGGAAACATTGAATTGTGAATAACACAAATGTAATTTGTGGATAACTTACGCGTGATAAACGGTGCAATGCCAAGCGTTATCGGCATTTATAAAGGCTGTAGCGAAATGTGAAAATCCCCGAAAAGTTATCCACATTTTAACCGGTGAAATCCGTTTGGTTTGACTTGGGACTAGGGGTGAGAGTAATTTGGTAGAGCTTGACTCATGAGGAGCCATGTCTTTGCATGGCTAAAAACTACCGGGAGCATATTATGAAGAGGACATTCCAACCGAATAACCGCCGTCGCCACATGAAGCACGGATTCCGCGCTCGCATGCGTACCCGCGCCGGCCGCGCGGTGCTTAACCGTCGCCGTTCCAAGGGCCGCAAGAACCTCGCTGTCTGATCAATCGGCGAAAGGGCATGGATCGGCTGAAAAGCCATCGTGATTTTGTCCAGGTGCTGAAGCGTCGCAGAAAAGTAACTGAAAAGGATATCGTCGTGCATTTCTTGGTGTGCGACGATTCTTGTTGCAGCAACGTTGATGGCCGGCATGCCGTCAAGGCACAGGCAGAATCGACAGGCGAGGCTATGGGAGCTACGGGTGTTTCCGTATCCGCAGAAGCCGTTCGGCAGCATATGTCGGGTCGGCGTCTAGGGCTTGCCGTGTCAAAAAACGTCGGCAACGCGGTGATGCGCAACCATGTGAAACGTCGTTTCCGTGTTCTGGCCAGGGCTTACGAAGACCGTCTGCCGCAACATTGCGATATCGTAATGCGTGCCAAGCCGAGTGCGGCCCGCGCCGATTTTTCCTCGCTTGACAAGCAGGTTGCAGCGTTGTTTACGGCGGTGAATCGCAAGGCGGCACAAAACGGCAAGCTGCGGCCGGGACAAGATGGCGTAAAACCAATGCCGAATCGGCCTGATAGCGAAGGCGGCCAATCATGACTGCCGTAACCGTATCAAAAGCTCGGCCGATACTGGATGCCTCTCGTGCTTTCAAGAAATTCGACCGGGTGGTAACAGTCAAGGAAACGAGTGAGGCCGATCAGATGGATTTGAAGGATGAGACTTGCAAACCCATGGCGCTGAACGACGATGCTGACCAAGCGGCTTCTTCTCAGGTGGCAAGTACGGTTGTCGTCGCCGGAACAAGGATGCCGACCTTTGAAAGTGGTAAATCCCGTTCGGTTATCGCTCGTGCGATGCTTGCCGCGGTGCACTGGTATCAGGTCCATATTTCCGCTGGAAACCCGCCGTGCTGCAAGTACTATCCGTCCTGCTCCAACTACGCGATTCAAGCGGTCACTCGTTACGGCGCCGTCCGCGGCGGGTTGCTTGCCATCCTGCGGCTTCTGCGCTGCCGCCCGTGGAGCAACGGCGGTATCGACGACGTGCCCCAGCACTATTCGATTTTCTATAGATTTTCCTGGTCCAAGGCTCACGAAGAGCCACGACTGACCCCATTGGTCTCAGACGTTAAGGAGACGGCCTAATGCACTTCATTACTAATCCGGACTACAACCACTTCCTTCTCGATCAAGGGATCTTCGGCTGGGTTTACAAGATTCTGACCCCTGTCGAATGGGTGATGACCGAGATCATGTACTGGTTCCACAAGTTCATGACCATCCTCGGCATGTCCTCAAAGGGCACTTCGTGGATCCTCGCCATTGTCTTCCTCGTGCTCGTCGTGCACGCCATCATCCTGCCGATGTACATCAAGCAGATGCGCGGCATGGCGAAAATGCAAGCCTTGCAGCCAAAGCTGATGCATATCCAGAAGAAGTACAAGGGCCATAACGACCAGGCCAGCAAAGAGGCCATGGCCCGCGAGACCCAGAAGCTTTACTCGGACAACAAGGTCAACCCGATGGGTTCCTGCCTGCCAATGGTCATCCAGGGCCCGGTCTTCATGTGCATGTTCTACATGCTTTCGGCTATTCCATACATCGCCCACGGTTCGCGCGGCAAGCTTGGCGCTTTCGACAAGGCGACCGCGGCGGAATTCGCTGATACGCATCTCTTCGGCCTGAAGATTTCCAACACGTTCGGCATGGCCGATACCTCTGGCAAGATCATCATCGGCATCTTCACCTTCCTGATGTGCGCGGCGATGTGGTACATGCAGTTCAACAACATGCGCAAGAACCTGCCCGCCGCCTCCATGGAAGGCCAGCAGTACAGGATGCAGCAGATCATGACCTGGGTCTTCCCGCTGATGTACATCTTCTCCGCAATCTCCATGCCGTTTGCCGTGCTTGTCTACTGGCTGACGAACAACATCTGCAACATGCTGCGTTCCATCTGGCAGGTGCACGAGTTTCCAACTCCAGGTTCCCCGGCCGAGACCGAAAAAATCAAGCGCGACCATACCAAAGAGAACAGACGTCGCGAAAAAGCGGGCGAAATGTCGCTTGAGGAAGAAGCCCTGCACAATGCCCAGGAAGAAGCCAAGCGTCGTGAGGAGCACGGCTTCCAGCGCGAGCAGCCAAAGCGCAAGCGCAAGAAGAAAAAGTAAGTGGTGAAGGACCGGCTTCGGATCGTATGTGACTTGTGTATTACATGTGCGATCCGGGGTCGGGTATGGTTTAGACTTAAGGACAGTAAGTCGGGTAAAGGAGTTGAATATGTCGCGTGATGAAGAAAAGACGGTCGAACAGCTCAATGACGAAGCTGACATCGCCGCTGACTATCTTGAGGGGTTGCTTGATATTGCAGACTACGAAGGTGATATCGAGATGGGTGTACGCAATGGCCGTCCCACCGTTCAGATTGTGGCCGATGACGACGAAGACATCAAGCACCTCATCGGTCATAAGGGTGAAGTTGTAGATGCATTACAATTGCTGACCCGTTTGGCCGTCCAAGAGAAGACCGGTGAACGGTCGCGCTTGATTCTTGACGTCGATGGCTATCTGAAGAAACGTCGCCAGCACCTCCGCGATTTGGCGCTTGATGTCATTGATGAGGTTCGTGAAACTGGTGAACCCGCCAACCTTGATCCGATGAACTCTTTTGAGCGCAAGGTAGTCCACGATTTGGTTCGTGAAGAGGGGCTTAAGTCTCGTTCGCATGGGGAAGAGCCGCATCGTTATGTCACCATTTATCTCAAGCCGAATTCTTCCAGCGACGATCTGGATGAGGATGAAGATGACGATATCGAAGACACTGAACGTGAAAATGTTTCACGTGAAACAATCGTCGATGTGGTTGAGGTCGACGAGGATGCTCCGGATTCCGAAGACGATGACGGCGAACCTGCCGATGATCGTGATGATTCAGATGATGTAGAAGAGGTCGACGAAGAAGAGGATGAAGAAGAAGAGGATGATATCGACGAAGATCGATGATTCTGAGGATTTGCGAGTTCTGGAATTAACGTTCAACTAGATCCGTTGCTTAAGGGGTTATGGCCATTAGATTGGCCGTAACCCCTTCGTTATATTTATATGTGCATTGCCTCTGATAAATTTAGTAATTGATTTCTGATGAGGCAAGGGATGAGATGGACGTACAGATACATACCGATGAAGAACTGGAACAATCATTGCTGCTGAGCGATTTGTTCGGCGATGTCTTTCCTAAGATGAAAGTGTTTAAGGACAAGCTCGCCAATGAGGGTGAGGAACGTGGAATTATCGGTCCACGCGATGTTGACATTATCTGGGAACGACATATCCTCAACTCAGCTGCGATCGTTCCGTTTATCGAATCCTCTACCGATGGCGATCGATTTAAGACGGTCGCTGACCTGGGTAGTGGCGGTGGATTTCCCGGTATCGTAGTGGCTGCTTGCCTACCTGACCATGAGGTAACTCTTATTGAACCAATGGAGCGGAGAGCCGAATGGCTTCATGAATGTGTGGATGAGTTGGAACTGAATAATGTCATCGTATTGCGTGCAAGGGCTGAGGAATGTATTCAACAACTGAAACATGATAAGGGTGCTCATCCGTTTGCCGTCGTTACTTGCCGAGCAGTAGCACCTATGACCAAACTCAGTGGTTGGACTTTGCCATTGCTGAAGCACGGTGGTCAGCTTATTGCGCTCAAAGGTCGTTCGGCTCCTGCTGAAGTGCGCAAAGCTGCCAAAGAGATTCAGAAGCATGGTGGTCGTAACCCGCAGGTTCTTGAGGCTCCAATAGCTGAAGGCTTTGAACCTACGCATGTGGTTATTGTCGATAAAAAATAAACTCTAACGTTCATTCTGGGGAATGTTTCACGTGAAACATTCCCTTTTTTGATAAATTGATAGTGCTAAAGTCTTTTGTAGTTGACGTGCACATTTTCAATTATTTTATCCTTATGATTTAACTTGCCTTCACTACTCAAATTAGAAACCGATTAAAAACTTAAACGTTCAGTCGAAAGTCTTTCAAGCTTTTAAGAATTAATATTTTCCTTATTTTTTAAACTTTCCTTTCCTATTGTCATAATCGTCGCTCAAAGTTGGATATTTGCTTCCCTGGTTTCAGACTCTCAATGACCCCGGCTTTTTTCTATTCAGCTGTGGTCTTTTGGCAGATCAGGTTGTAGCCTACTTTTGTTAAATTGTTCAAGATGATGCCTGCTTTCAAAATCAAACCCTGATTTTTAATATCATATTCTTGTTTATAGCAATGGGATTGAATAGCTAAATCGCAGACAAGCTGCAGGCTCGGGATTGCGGCCAAAATGTGTGTCGAACATAGGTTTCAAGGCGTTCTGGCATTCATATGGCATAAAAGCTGTTTAAGATAGGGGCGCAGCGATTCGAACCCGTTTTTCGCTACTCCCTCAATGCCTTAGAGCTAATTTTGGACACACATTTTGGCCGATACCCCGCAGGCTGACTATCCATGAATAATTGCTCGTGGTGTCTTCAAGGATGAAAGTTAGTTAGTTTTTCATCATTTTCTTTCTATTGAAAGATCATCAAATCATGTGATGATGCTTTTGATTGTTTCACGTGAAACAATTTTGATTAAAACGGACACATAAAGTTTTCATAGTTCTGTTTTATGAAATTGAAACTGTGTCCAGGTGATTCTGTGAAATTATGAATCGATGAATCAATGTGAAATTGTTTCACGTGAAACAACCGATGGGACCAGACTTATCCACATTTTCAATGGCCTCCAAAAGTTATCCACAATTTATATGTTTTTAGCAGAGACTTCACATTTATTGAAATTCCAACGATTATACGAACAAATTTTCGAGCGTAACGAGTTGTCCACAAAAGTTACGCACATTTATACACATAGTTGTGGATAAGTTTGTAGAGGATAAATCTGTCCATACGAATGACGAAACTAGAAGAACTGGAACAAGAATTTGCTGTGTCGATCCCACAGTCTGTGATTCACGGCGGAGAGTCGTAGGGAGTTGATGGATATGGAATCTGCCTCTGAAACAATCAGACGTATTTTTGGAAACAAGGGCAATTCTTTAGGTTCCGAAATGGCTGAAGTTTCCTCTCGGTATGACGCTCTTAATAGTGTGCGTTTCCCCAAGCCAAAAGAAACTCGATACATCGCTGTTGCCAACCAAAAAGGTGGTGTTGGGAAAACCACGACTACTGTGAATTTGGCTGCAGCATTAGCGCTGGCAAAACAGCGAGTCTTAGTTATTGACATGGATCCCCAGGGCAATGCATCTACGGCTCTTGGAGTGAAACATAATAGTGGAGAGTTGTCTGTCTATGATGTGCTCGAAGGCAGGAAAAGCATAGAAGAAGTGAAACGAGTTTCATCCTCATTCAAAACAATGGATGTGGTCCCATCGTCGATTGACCTAAGTGGCGCTGAACTAGAAGTGGCGGATTTGGGCAATAGAAATGATTTGCTCCGGGAAGCTTTGGAAAAGTTCGTAGGATCGTCGAAACTGCATTATGACTATGTCATCATCGATTGTCCACCTAGTTTGGGGCTTTTGGTGATTAATGCGATGTGCGCAGTCAATGAAGTGTTGATTCCAATACAGGCCGAATATTATGCGCTCGAAGGCTTGGGGCAGCTTATTCAGACCATTGGATTGGTTCAGGAGCACTATAATCCCGCGTTGCTTGTTTCCACAATGCTGGTAACCATGTTCGATAAACGTACGTTGTTGAGCAAAGAGGTATTTGATCAGGTAAGTGAGCACTATCCCGATATCGTGCTGCAGACAACAATTCCAAGGTCGGTAAAGATTTCTGAAGCGCCCAGTTTCGGGAAAACAGTTATCGAATATGACCCACGAGGCATGGGCGCGGTTTCATACCGTGAGGCTGCGCTGGAAATTGCGAGAAGATCACCTCAGGTGTTGAAGACTATACAAGACAGAAAGCAGAGGAGTAAGTGATATGGCATCGAAGTCGCGTTTAGGAAAAGGCCTTGGTGCATTATTCCCTGCTTTGCCAGGCGAGGCCGAAAAAGCAACTCCTTCAACGAGCTCAAAGTCTAAGCCTATAACACCGAAGGCAACTGCAAGTTCTTCAAAGAATGTTTCACGTGAAACATTGGCATCAAAGAGAAAACCTGATGATGCTTCCTCAAAATCGTCAGACGACAATCGATATAAGAATGTTTCACGTGAAACATCCAAAAAGGTGGCCTCTGCAACCATAAAGGATTCCAAGCAGACTCCTAAAGTAGTTTCTGTAAAAAACAAGGCTCAGAAAAAGGATGCCGCTCAGAAAAAAGATGTTTCACGTGAAACATCGCCCAAAGAGTCCAGGAGGCGCCTGACTATGCCTTCACTGAAAGAAGGAATGGCGCATCCTAGTGATCTGTTCTTTGGCAGTACGGTGGAGGACGAGAAAAGTTCTGATGGTACTGGCCTTAAGAATAGTTCGAAACTTTCTGCCGATATAAGTGGCAACAGCGGCAATTCAGTTGAACCGTCGGTTAAAAAAAATGTCGAAGAAAGCGAACCTAAACGATTTGGCGCCGATGCGTTGAAGCCCGTCGAAGGCGGATATTTGGTTGAGCTGGACCTTGATAAGATAGGTCCGAACGCAAACCAGCCAAGAACCATTTTTGATGAAGACGAGCTCAAAGAGCTTGCAGCCTCCTTAAAGGAAGTCGGAGTACTGCAACCAGTGGTTGTTCGCAAGCGTCCAGCAAATCAGAAGGCTGTCCACCGAGTCGAGGCTACTGATACAGGCGTCGTCAGCAAACATGCCCAGCAAAACATGGACAGCGAATACGAACTGATTATGGGGGAGCGGCGTTGGCGTGCAGCGCATCTGGCCGGATTGAAATCGATTCCTGCCATTGTGAAAACAACCTCCGACAATCAGATGCTTCGTGATGCCTTGCTGGAAAATCTGCATCGTGTCGCCCTGAATCCTCTTGAGGAATCAGCAGCCTACCAGCAGATGATGGAGGATTTCGGACTTACTCAGGAGCAGCTTTCGAAGTCCGTTTCCAAGTCTCGTTCGCAGATTGCCAATACGTTGCGCCTGCTCAATCTACCGCCATCGGTACAAAAGAAGGTTGCTGCCGGCGTGCTTTCAGCGGGCCATGCAAGGGCTTTGCTTGGTCTTCCCAATGAGGAAGAGATGGAGAAGCTGGCCAACCGCATCATTGCAGAAGGTCTTTCGGTACGCAGCACCGAAGAAATCGTGGCAATGAAAACCAATGGGACTGACGGTGGCAAAAAGCAAAAAGCCAAGAAAAACAATCCTTGGGAACAGTCGCCGATTCAGCACACGCTTGAGAATCGATTCGATACCAAGGTTGCCATCAAGGGCAGCAAACAACACGGCCGTATCGAAATTGTCTTTTCCTCTCCGGAAGATATGGATCGTATCGTCAACTTGTTGGTACCTGAACAGGAAAATAAAAAGCAAAACGGCTGGGTATAAATGGAGTAGGGTGCAAAAGCTTCAAACAATAGGCGAATATGGTCATTGTTTAAAGTAATACAGCATTTTAAGTTGAGTGTTCCTGTCAAAAGTTCAAGTATGAAGATGCGCAGCTTTCCACTTGAACTTCTAGATACCTTGAACATTGGGTAGAAACGTCACTGAAGTGCGGGGGGATAACGGTTAAAATGTGCCTTTGAAATAGTCTTCAACGTATTTTGTCATATAGAATAAAAGCCGTTAAAATCTGGATGAGGAGATTCTGATCCCTTGTTCTGATGCCCTGCAATGTCCTAGCGTTGATTTTGGACACACATTTCGGCCTGTATTCTAAAGTGGGCGTCTGCTTTCTCTGCTGAGTATGTGCCTCATGTGCTGATTCCTAGCAGACTCTATTGATGTTTATATTCCGGTTCCTCGGGTTTTATGTGTATATCTCAACGTATTTCACTCATCGACAATGATATCCAAATGGCCTTTATATATTTACAGACGTGGTAAATCGCAGAGCAGTGCAATCAGGAAAATAAACAGTCTGACTAATCTATTTGTTAAGAGAATAAATACAAGTCGACAATGAGCTGATTCAATATATAAAATAACCGGTCGGTTTAAGACCTGCAAATATATTTGCATTCGAACCGACCGGTCGATTAGGCTTTGCGGCCTGGATTACTTGATATCGTCCAAGTAATCCTGCGCATCAAGCGCGGCGCGGCAGCCCATGCCGGCTGCGGAAACAGCCTGACGATAAACGCTGTCAACCACGTCACCGGCGGCGAAAACTCCCGGTAGGGAAGTGCGGGTGGAAGCGCCGTCCACTTCGATATAGCCCTTCTCGTCAAGCTTCAAAGCCCCGCCTAAGAACTCGGTGGCGGGAGTGTTGCCGATGGCCACAAACACGCCAGCAGCTGGTACCTCGGTGGTTTCGCCGGTTTTGACGTTACGAACGGTGACGGATTTGGCGCTGCCGTCTTCGCCGTTGATCTTATCGACCACAGAATTGACCATGAACGACATCTTGTCATTGGCTTTGGCCCGGTCGACCATGATCTTGGCCGCACGGAATTCATCACGACGATGGATCAAGGTAACCGATGAGCCGAACCGGGTCAGGAACTCGGCGTCCGTAAAGGCGCTGTCTCCGCCGCCGACCACGACGATGGGCTTGCCACGGAAGAAGAAACCGTCGCAGGTGGCGCAGTATGAGACGCCCTTGCCGGAATATTCCTTCTCGCCGGGTACACCGAGCTTGCGCACGTTGGAACCCGTCGTGACCACGATGGCCGGAGCCTTATAGACGTCGCCCTGATCGCAGGTAACGCTTTTCAATGCGGCTTTATCGGAGCCATCACCGAAATCGACGGACACCACGTCGTCGAAAACGATTTCCGCACCGAATTTTTCGGCCTGCTTTTGCATGCTGTCCATCAGGTCAGGGCCCATCACACCGTCCGGAAAGCCGGGGTAGTTCTCGACCTCGGTGGTGTTGACAAGCTGGCCGCCGGGGGTCAGGGCCCCAGCGATGACAAGGGGCTTGTAGCCGGCGCGTCCCAGATAAATCGCCGCGGTATAGCCTGCGGGGCCGGAGCCGACGATGATGACGTCGCGCACCTTGGTATCGACATTGTTTTGTTGTGTATTCTCTTGAGTCATGAAATCACTCTAACATCGCGTCGTGCTTATGGGAACCTTGAGGCGTTGGCATTGATTTGAGGGCGGAAAATCGTACTATCAGCCGCAATTGATGTATCACCAAATGCAAAATGTCTTTGGGCAAAATGTCTTGTGCAAAGCAGCAGAAATAAAACGTAATACATTCACGTTTAGATTTACGGCTCAACCGACCAAGCCCATCAAGCACAATTCAGCAAGCTGCCAGAATCACCCCTCAGTTCGTCACCGCAACATAGTTCGACATCTGATGGAGAATCGGAATGTTGGCCGCGGCCCACGGGCATGCCCATTGCATGATGGACAATGCCACTGCGAAGAGCAGCAATAGCAGCAGCAATATTCGTATCGGTTTGATTCCTGGCTGGAGCCTTGTCAATCCGCCGTAAATGCTTAGATCCGGCTTCTTGACGCTGCCTTCTTTGATGGCACGGCGAAGCGGCCAGCGCCAGGCGATTGCCGCAGCGATGAACAGCACGAGGTAAACAATCAATGTTGCGATAATGATAGGAACCAGCGACGGAAGTTTGGCGAAAACGGACTCCTGCTTGTTGTTGATGAACTGGACTTTCCCGTTTTGCCCGGTGTGCGTGAGTTCCTGCGGAACACCGTCGGAGACCTTCGCCCAGTACTTGAACTCGCCATAACTGATCCAGCGATGCGTCGGCGTGGCGTATTTCGGCGTGCAGGTGGTCAGGGTGATCATGCGCTTGGTCGGCGACGCCGTCGGGTTTTCGGGGTTCGGCGCGACCACTTCCACGTGGTCAGGCGTTACGACTTTATAGCTGGTAAACGTAAAGACGTACCAATAATCCTGCGTGCGCAAGATGATCGGGTCGCCGGGCTGCAGCTTATCGATGTCGCCCAAGGGTTGCCCGTAACCGTCGCGATGTCCGGCCACCGCGAAATTGCCCATCTCCCCGGGCATCTGGGACGCTGTATAGTGGCCCATGCCGCGGGTGTTGAGCTGCGGCGTATCGGTGCCTTGTACAATGTTGCGCTGCCATTGGTCGCCGAAACGGGGGATATAGATCTGCGCGACCATGTCGCCGGTATTCGCGGTTTTGGGCTGGATTGGAGGGGTGCCGTCTTGGGCTTTCGCGATATTGACGCCGTTGGTTGAGTTCCCGGATTTGCTCGGGTCGCTCCACGCCACTGATTGGCTCTGTTCGTATTGCGTGTGTTCCGATTGCACGCCGGTCCACCACAGTTGCCATACGATGTATAGCGCGCAAACGGCCGCGATGGTGAAAAGGATTTCGGCGAGGATGCCGAGTGCTGTCCACACGCCGTGTGATTGCGTCGTCCCATTGCCGTCGCTGTTGTAATTGCCGTCTGCCTTGTGGTTGGCGTGCCGACCACGTCCGCCCCCGCTACGGCCTCTGTCGCCCGTGCTTCCGTTTCCGTTTTCCGGGCCGGTGATGCCCTCGTAATTGATGCCGGCGTTCGCAGCAGCACTGAACCCGTTCTGATTACTTTGGTTCTGGACGTTCTGGAGGTTCTGTATGTTCCGTACGCTTTGGCCGTCCTGTCCATACGCGTTTTGGCCTACCTGTGCGGTTTGCCCGGCTTGCGCATAGGTATTCTGCCCGAGTCGCCTGGGCTGCGCGGCTTGCCCGCCTTGTCTATAAGCGCTTTGGCCGAATCCATTTTGCCAAGAAAAGCCGTTTTGTGCCGAACCTTGCCCCGTAACCTGCGCCGTCGTCCCTGTAGCCTGCGACGCCGTCCCGATAGGCTGAAAAACCTGCGTCTGGTCATCTGCAGAATAACGATTGACAGCTGGCTGACCAGTGCCAGATTGATTGGCGAAAGGCTGGGTTACGCCGACCTGGATAACGTGCGGCTGGTCATCCGCAGCAGGCGGGTCAGGAACGCCGAAATCGTCGAAGGCCTCGTCCAGGTCGGTCGGCTCAATGGCATCTTTGCGTCGGCTACCGCCCCTGTATTCGCCGTTATCACCCATGTAAGTCATCTCGCGTTTCGTATCGAATCCACCATTTACCGCCGTGATGGTTCAAAGCTTTTAAGCTACAGCATCACTTTACTGGCCGCTAACTGCCAATTGTATCCGGCTCTGTAGCCCTTTTGCTTTCAGTCCTTATTACTATTACTTCCACTTTGTTATTCCGTTTATTCTTTATTGCCGCTTTCCTTGCCTTCGGCATCTTTATTATCGGTTTTCATCACCGTTGCGTAACGCAGGGTCTGCAGCACCGGCGCTTCGGGGAACCGCAACGTGTCCTTGTCCTCGACCTTCCAACCCAGGCCGAACGCGCTGACGTATTCCTGATAGGTCTGGATGGCTTTCGAATCGTTCAAGGCATCGCGCATTTTTGCGCTGGGGCCGATGGCGGAAATGGTGTAAGGCGGCGAATACTGCTTGCCCTGCAGCATCAGGATATTGCCTTTGCAGATGATCGCGGAGTTGTAGAGCACGCGCTGGTCTTGGATCATCATCGCCTCCGCGCCGCCGTGCCACAGCGCGTTGACCACGGACTCGATGTCTTGCTGGTGGATGACGTAATCGTTGATATTCGAGGCCGAGCCGGAGTCCGAGACCATATGCTGCCAAAGTGGCGAATCGTTGAGTGTCACCGAAATGCCGGGGCCGGTCACCGCCGGAAGCATGGTGCCGGAGCCGGGGTCCTCACTCGAAGTGCCGGCCTTCTGCGTGTCTTTGCCTGCGTATTTGTTGAGGGTATTGATCTGCGAACCAAGTGATTTGACCTGCTTCTGCAGCTTGTCGACCTGGGCGACGCGCTGCTCGACCAGTTGCGCAGTGTCGGAAGAGACCACGCTGGTCTTGTTCACGCGAATATTAGTCATCAGAAGAAAGCCGGAAAGGGCGACCACAAGGAAGACGGCAACCCCGCCAAGCCGCGATCGTTTCGCCTTGTGCCTGCCCGGAGTTTCCTTCATTATTCCAATTTCCTCGACTCACTCATTCTCTTGTTTCGAGTGTACACTAATATGGCGTTTAGGCTATTGAATGGAGACTACGCTTATGGCTGACGAAGAGCTGGATAAGGGCACCGATGCCGCCGCGACGCAGGATGAGGCGCAGAAGGCATGGGACAAGCCCGATACGCAGGCGGATGACGACGCTACCGAGACCACGGAGAGTGACGATACGGCAGCGGATCAGAAGGATGCCGATGAGGCCGGCCAGAAGGAAAGCGATGACGAGGATCTCGACCTGCCGATGGACAAAATCGAGGCTTTGCTGAGCGCCGACAATACCGACAAGAAGTCGATGAGCCCGCAGCTGCGTCGCGTCGCCCAGCGTCAGGCCGAGAACAGCAAGCGCGTTGAGGAGACCATTAAGGGCACCAAGGCGAACCCGAGCTGGTTTGTGCCGCTCTTCTGCTTCCTTATGATTCTTGGGCTTGCGTGGGCGGTTGTGTACTACCTCACCAGCAAGTATCCAATTCCGGGCATCGGCGCTTGGAATCTGCTGATCGCGTTCTGCATCGTGATGGTCGGTTTCATCATGACGATGTGGTGGCGCTAAGCGCTGTCGCTTTTGCGAATTTAGGAGATTGACGAGTGTCGTAAGACGGTTCTGCGATCGCTTGGTTTCCTGGTACTGGCGATATCAAAAGGTGCGTTTCCCGAAGGATTTCGGGGCGCGCTTTTTTGTGTGAGGAATAGTACCCTCAAAAGTGTGAATATTTTGTGTCTAATTCGTATGGGCTTTTTGGGTTCGGATAAGGGCTAAATTTGTGTATTGCGTTAAGAATATTTATTTTTAGGCGTTTTTGAATTTTCATGGTTCCGGGAAAGTGAAGATTGCTGATTTGGTTTATTGACCGTTGTTTGGTTCACCCACGCTTGAAGATTGTTCAAAAAGCGGCGACGATGCTGTCTGCAGTCAGATTATCCACCGTACGGGGTTTAGGCCTGTGGATAAGTGTGGATAAATAGCAAGTTGTCCACACGGTTGTGGATAAGGTTTGCCGTCTGTGTGCAGTTGGTTATCCACATTATGCACATCCTGAAATCGTTGAAAATAAAGGGCTTTCGAAACTATTGTCGATAAGTGCGTAACTTTTCCCCAAGTAATCCACGAGTTGTGCTCAAGTTATCCACAAACTTTTCCACCTTAGTGGAAAACTACATCTGCGTAGTTTAAGGCATATTGAAATCTGATGAATTTTATTCTTTAAAACTTAGCGTTTGCATGGATCCTTCGACATTGTTCTAAGTATCAAAAATTGAAGCGATGGAATAAGAAGACATAGAGTTGATGATCATCAAATATGACTCAGAAATTTGTCATAAAAACAAGTCACGGATTATGTTATTGTTGATTATGACGAAATACATTGGTGGGATTGGGCGCCAAGCCAAGGTAACACGGTGACGCGCGCGATGGTTGCGAACGTCACCAGGAGAGGGATTATGGCTGTACACAAGTCATTGTTCAATGCTGTAGCCGCTGCATTTAGTGCAGCGGCGTTATTGGCTTGCGGAATTGTAGGTGTGGGCGCGGCAAATGCCGGTCCGGTCACTGTTGGCAACAATGGCAAAATCACCATCAATGATGCTGGCGCTGGTCATAAGTTCAAGGCCGTGCAAATCGGCAAGTACAAGAATGTCGAAGAAAACCGGAACGCGGTTTCGAATCTTGATATTGAGGGGATGCCGTCTTCGTCTCCTGTCGCCACTGCGGTTAACAGAGCCGCAAGCACTGCTGGGGCTGGAAAGCCTGCAGATAGCAAGTGTGGTAATGATAAGGTTTGTTGGATTTCCAAGCATTGGCTTGGATCCAAAAGTAATAATGACAATACGCCGAATTATGACGAGAGTTCATCCTCTGTTCCGTACACCGGTAACCTGCGTGATTTCGTGACCATCCTTCAGAATAATGGCAATTTCAAAGCTGCGATTGCTGGCGCCAATTCCGTTACCGAATCGGGAGGCAAAGCGGTATTCGAGGGCATACCCGAAGGGCTTTACGTCATCGAGGACGTGACCGGTCAGAATGCAGACGGTAAGTCAAACTCGATCCCGATGCTGACCGGTACGACAGTTGGGCCGGACAAGCTCGATACGATTGACAGCAGCAACGTTTTGCTTCCTAAGCTTGGGCAGATTACCGCGAAAGCGAGCACCCCGTCAGTGACTCAAAAATGGGTATCGACCAAGGACGCAAACAAGAAGCCGGTCGATCGTGATGGTATTCCGCTTGATGGCGACGTCATGCATTTTGAGCTCAGAACCAACGTGCCGATGACCACGGCGTTTAGTAGTTACTTCTTTAAGATCACGGATAAGCTGACCGCTGGCTTGAAGTATGTAGATGGCTCTGCCAAGGCGATGGTTGATGGCGTGGATGTTCCTGTTGCCTCTACTTTTTCCCCAGCCCCCTTGTCGATGACTAATGAGGTTTATTTCGACCATGGCAATGTCGTGGGCGGTACACCATATATTGGGTTTACGTTCCCGGATGTGATGGACTATGCCTATAACGCACCTATCGTCATCAGCTTTGATGCAAAGATTATCGATGCCGGACTACAAAAGAACGTTGTTGGCGTTGATTGGTCCAGCGATATTGGCAATCAGCCTGGACCATCCTGTCTGGCCAATCCTGCGACGGGTTGTGGTGCCACTCAGCATGCGGATACCGAAATGATTCAGTTTGCCACATATTACTTGCAGTTCCAGAGCGTTGACGGTTCGAAGAACAATGCACCGGCTGGCGGCGCGGTCTTTGAAGTCTATAAGAAGGGGAGCAAGACACCCCTGAAATTCAGGAAACTTGCCGACGGTTCGTACGTGTACCATCCGGCTGAAGATGAGGCTTCGCATACCACGTCGGATCTTGTCAGCTCAAGTGGCAAGCATACCGGTGACGGAGGCTTGGATCTTGGCGCGCTTAAGATCGACGGATTGCCGCCGGGGATTTACACCATCAAAGAAATCGAACCTCCTTCAGGTGTGTCGAAGACTGAACTGGTGGATTTCGACGTGAAGCTCACCGTTGACCATAGCAACAATGACGGCGTCTATGTCAAGGTGGTTCGCAATGACGCTCACGACCTGGCTGGCAAGCCGGTCAGTGCTGATAACAATCTTGGTGCGATTATCACGTTGAACGTCACGAAGCCCAAGAAAGGCATCATTGACACGATTATCCACAACGTGATTAAGCCGATATTTAAGCCAGTCCATAACGTGAATGGTGGTGACAACGGCGGTCAGGGTAATGCCAATGGCAATGGTTCTGAAAGCAACGGAACCGCGGCCAATGGATCGACTGCCAACGGTTCTGTGAACAATGGCGCCACAAACAACGCAAACGAGGGCAAAATCTCTGGGCCGTTGGGTGCTCTCGCCACTACCGGTATTTCGCTGATCGCACTGCTGGTGCTGATATGCGTCTCGGTGATTGTAGGCACGGCCTTGATGAGAAGACGCCATCGAATACAACGGTAACGACTTGGCTGGCGGCCATCAAGGTTGGTGGTGGCCGCTTGGCTGAAACTGGAAAAAGAGAAGAGAAACGGAACGAGGTTCAAAAGTGATGAGTTATTGGATTTTAAGTGGCTAATGAAAATATTGGCAAATAACTAAAAAATTAATCAAATCTTGCAGTATAATGAATTACATTATGCGGCTTTTGTTGTGGGGTGCATCAACGGTGCGCATGCGATTTCTCGAAGGGGATTGAACATGACGAATTGAGCCACTGATGGTGTTCCTGATGTGCCGAGGTCGGACACAACGAAAACTTAAAAAACAATTGTATTGACGGAGAATACAAGGAGAAATTATGAAGTTTGGAAAAGGCTTACGCAGTGCGGCGGCCATGGTTCTTTCCGCGGCGACCTTGCTTGCCATGGGTGCCATCGGTGTTGGCACTGCGAATGCAGCGGATGATACGACATATAATGAGACTGAACTCGCTAGCAAGACAGGCAAGATTACGATTTCCGACGTTCCTACTGGGCATACGCTCAAGTACGTCAAGCTTGCTCACTATACCTATGCAACAGGCGATTCCACATCTCATAAGTTGAGTGGTGTTTCGCTGTCTACTGAATCTAGTGTCTTAAATCAGGTTAAGAAGGCTGCTGAAACAGCGGGTGCATCAGGTGCTACGTATGATGCATCTAATCCGATGGCATGGGTGGCACA
Organism: Bifidobacterium sp. ESL0745; assembly: GCF_029433335.1. Lineage (NCBI taxonomy): Bacteria > Bacillati > Actinomycetota > Actinomycetes > Bifidobacteriales > Bifidobacteriaceae > Bifidobacterium > Bifidobacterium sp. ESL0745. Next base: position 139,264 of record NZ_JAQTHX010000002.1, on the reverse strand, counting down.
GCTTGCTAGCAGCGGCACCGCCCCATATTCCGGAACTTTGCGTGATTTCGTAACAGCCCTCGCTAAGGGTGATCTGCCTTCTATAACCGCTCCTCTTAATTTTAATGGTGGAACTGCTTTGACGCCAGCAGGAAATACTGCTACAGCCACTGTCCCGGTTGGCATTTATGCAATCGGTGATGTGACAGATGTGTCAACAGGGGACATTTCCGAAGGTAAATCAGATTCTATCCCCATGATTGTAAGCACACCCATTGGCGATTTCAATAAGATTGGCACCAGCGATACTGCATTGGGCGAAGCTACCATGAAGAATCAGCAACCAACTCTTACCCAGAAGGCTACTGCAATTAATGGTGAGGCAATATCTGGTGGTGCTAACCAACTTGACAACGTTAGGGTCGGTGACAAAGTTGAGTTTACTTTGACGACGGCTGTCCCCAATACCGTAGGCTTTGACGATTTCGTTTTCGATATCACGGATACGTTGCCAGATGGTCTTTCTTATAACAATGATGCTGTTATGAAGTTGGGTGGTATACAATCCACGCTCTTTAATGATTCGTCAACGGGTAGTGAGCTTAAATTCTCCATTGGCGATTCAGATCATGGAGTAGCGAGCAGCAGTTTTGTCAAGGATAAGGCTATTACTATTACGTACAGCGCAACGCTTCAGAAAACTGGAGCCAGCTGGAAGATGAAGAGCAATACGGCTGAATTAGACTACTCTAACGATGCGCTGAATCCCGGAGGGACTGGACCTCTTTCGCTTAACCCCTCACTTGGAAAAGTGAAGGCCACTAGTGTAGACATAGCCACGTATTCGATCACGCTCACCAATACGAAGCACGACGGTACTAGTCCATTGGATAATGGTTCATTTACCGTTTGGAATGGAAATACTCAGCTGAAATTCACACGTGATGGTGATGGTCGCTATATCTATGATAAGGATAGTACAAGCACTGATGCTATGGCCACCATTCATTCCGGTACTACCCCCAACGATAAATACACAATTGTGTTCGATGGTCTGCCTACCGGCACGTATGAGATTAAGCAAGCAACTTCACACTCTAATTACACGAGGGCGGACTTCAAAGTCACGATTGGCAGTGATGTCGATGGGACTGGCAGCAATCCATTCTCTATTACCAAGGCAGATACAGTTAATGGCATAGAAAGTACGGGTGCAAACTCAATTACCCGTGATACTGGTAATGCTTGGAACGGTCTGATTATTGTGAAGAACATCGATTCGATTACCCAGCTGCCGATTACTGGTGGCGTTGGTGTCGCGTTGGTTTTGCTGCTGGCTTTGATCAGCGCTGGTGTTGTGGTGGTCACCTCGAAGATGCGTCGCAACAACTTGGTCAATGCGCGCAAGTGAGGTCTGATCGCTGAAATGGTGAGGTCCAAGGCCAAGCCATTGAAGTGAAAACAAAAGGTGGTTCGATCTGGAACCTTGATTCTGGATCGGACCACCTTTTCATATATCGGGTTTGAACGAGATCTTTCACATCGCGGTCAACGAAGGTGGAACAGTCCAAGGTTTGCGGGGTGTTTGCATGTTGGGATTGAATGGTGACCTCCGATTGTGGCTGAAACGACTTTTATGCATCGCAGTTGAGATAATGCGTAATGTTCGGCTTCTTATGGGCATAGGCAGTGAACAAATCGGCGAAGAAGCATCGAACGGACTTGTTTTGTATTTCAACGTCACTGATTAAACATCTGGCAGCTATCTGTTCCATGTATCACAGTAAAATATAAAGAACCGATAGCAAATGAACACACCGATGGAACGGATGAATGAAGCGTAAGAAAAAGATTGAGGAACGTGCGCTGCATGAGGCGTCGTTCAATGACGTCCTCAAGCCGGTGAAAAAGCGGGGACAATATGCTTACCGCATCTTCATTGAACTCGTGCATGATTTCTTTGTCATCCTTACCGTGGTCCTCATCATGTGGGTGCCGGTCCATTGGGTCGTCAATGCCAGGCAGGAAACGCTTGCCGCTATCCAGGCCGAACGGGACGTGTTGAAATGGCCGCGGGGCGACGTAGCCAAGCAACTGCATGCCGCGCAGGACTACAACGCGAAAATCGCCGCTTCCGGCCAGACCACGTTAGGTGAGGTCAAGGATCCGTTCAACTACAAATCCGATGAAGACACCGAATCGCAAAAGGACGAGACCTACCAGTCAGTGCTGAAAAGCTCGACAGGCGTTATGGGAACCATCCGTATTCCCAAGGTGTCGATTCATCTGCCGATCTATCACGGCACCTCGCAAGCGGTGCTAAGCATCGGCTCTGGCCACCTTTACGGCACCAGTCTGCCGGTGGGTGGCAAGTCGACCAATTCCGTGCTCACAGGCCACCGAGGCCTTCCCAATGCCCTGCTGTTCACCCGGCTCGATGAACTCAACAAGGGTGACATCATCTATATCAACACATTGAACCACACCATAGGTTACCGTGTCACTGACATCAACGTGGTTAGTCCGAGCGATGTCCATCTCTACAAGGTGGTGCCTGGCAAGGATCTGCTTACCCTGATGACCTGCACGCCGTATGGCGTCAACACCGAGCGGCTCGTCATCACCGCCGAGCGCGGCAACATTCCGCAGAACATCCCGCCGCTGGTCGATGCCGCTGCCGACGCGCAGCTGTATGGTCTGCTTGCGGCGCTGATAGTGCTTATTCTCGGCTTCCTGCTTGCCATGCGCAAGAACTACCGTGAGCTGGTGCCGCCGCCGTGGCACTATGACGGCACCCCGATTCCGAAGACGTTGCTGCGCCCGCGCTTCGTTGACAAGCGCGGCCTGCCCCCGATGGGCATCATCTCTCATCGTCGTCCGCCAAGCCACCGAAAGAAGAAGCCATAATTCCCTTGCGAGTTCATAGATAAACTGCAGGTGGGCACCTCATTGTTGCTTATCTGCGGTTTTAAGATTCAGATGTCCGCCAGTATCACTGTTGCTCTCAGTTAAGATGGTTTGCACATCGCTGTTGCCAATGAGCTCAAGTCTGGTCTGGCATCTTGATGACTTTGGACAGTATCCTCTGGCTGTCCTAGCAAGGGTGATGACGCATAAAGGAAAAAAGATTCATGTGGGCTTGTTGCATCAGCAGTCAGAAATGTTTGTGTACAAGACGCAGATAATCGAAAAGATCGAGCGACTGAATCCCATATAAAGTACGAGCCACAAATGGTATTCGCGGATTTGAAGGTGATGGTTTAATGGTCATTTTCTCTAGAGTGATGATGCCGCCACCATGCTCCTTCGCATGTGCAATAACCCATGGATCGGCTTCGTTTTTGGTATCCCTGACCCAGTCTTTATAAGCATTACCAATTTCAGCGACAGTTGCGAATTCGCTTAAAGTCCGTTGTGTATTGCTGGCGCACGATGAATGCTCCGTAATGAAATGGACGAGTCGCTTATCTTCTCTGCTGTCTTGCCGATTCAACTCCTCCAACACATTCGGACACACACATAGTTCCCCGTGATGCAACTGCGTGGCAAGCCACTTCCAGATCGTCGGGAACACGTCAGGTGGTTGATTGCGTTGCAGAAAAATGAGAATATTGGAGTCGATTGTAAACGTCATCAATATCCACCTTCATCGTAGCCAAGGTGCGTTTGGAGTTTTTCGAGACTTGGCACTCTCGTATCGAGCATATAGCTAGCGTCAAGTTCATCTATGCGTCCTGACTGCAAGGCATCCAAAACGGTTGAAGTATAGCGGCGTCCAAGATGGGAAAGTGTTTGCCGCCACTGCGGCACGGGCCTGTCGCTAGTCTTTTGTTGCTTTTGTCTGCGAGCCCAAGCGTCCTTTGAGCGTTGCTCAGCTTTTGCTACATCGCTTCTAGAGGCATACCCCAAATCATTGAGTCTGATGGCTGCAGCATGTTCACTGACGCCGAGCTTATCGGAGATTTTCAAAATCCATGCGTCAACATTGTCTTCTTTGCAGCCCATTACCGAAGACTCAGGCATCAGAACCAAAGCGGCAAATTGGTTGCACATAGGTTCGGTATTGGTCGAGATCGAGCACAAACCGGAAGTGTGATTCATCAAATGTGCAAGTTCGTGGAGCAGGGTGAACTTTCTGCCGTTTTCCGAGTCTTTATTATTGATAACGATAATAGGGGCAACATCAAAATATGCTGAATAGCCTCGAAAGTCGCTGGTTGGTACGCCGTGCACTCTGAAAATAAGAATCCCATATCGTTCAACTGCGTCAGATAATTCGGTAAGAGATAGCTTGATCTTATTCCCGAAAAGTAGAGCTCGGGTTTCTGCCGCCCGTTGGCTGAGTTCACGATGGTGGAATTGCCTCAACAACGCCGATGATGAGTCCTCATGATTATTCAATGACAGATAATTATCGCGAGCCTTCAGAAATTGCTTCAATTGCTTATTGGACTCATATGATAATGGCTCGTTTTTGTTGCGGCGGAAATCAACGTGCTCAGGCAATGAGGGATTTCTTGGAGGAGGTATCAGCAACGATGCAGTCGTAGTCAGCAATTTGGAAGCAATATTATTGAGTTGCCTAAATGACACACCAGGATCATTGTTCCCGTGCAAAATCTTGTCGAGGTGGGAGACGCTGATACCGGCCTTCTTTGCTAAGGAATCGGGTGAGAGGCCGATATCGTTCATATACCATGTCAAGGAGCTGGGATTGACCGGAATACCTGTTGAGGTCATATCAGCTCCTTTCAGCAATGAATAAACGTAATATCTAAATATTAGCAGTTGAATAAGCATTAATGAACTATTTCGTGTAATGCAAAGAATAAGGGCAATTAAAAAATTACTGTGTTAAGGAATTGCATTTTTTCAAATGCGCATGATTCCAAATGATTGCGGGCTTCGAATCACAGGAAAATCTAGATTCGGAGCCCACATTTAGCAGCCTAAACAATCGCAGCCAATCAGTTGCCGGTACCGCCGGTTCCGTTGGTATGGTTGGCGGTGTTGCCACTGTTTCCAGCGTTGCCGGTGTTGGTACCGTTGGTGTCGGTCGAACCGTTGCCGGTACCAGTACCGTTCGTGCTGGTGGAACCGCCCGTGCCGGTGCTGCCGTTATTGGTCGTCGGCTGCTGGGCAGGAGCCTTGGTGCTCAGGGTGATGGTGCCGCCCTTTTCGATCTGTTGGCCTGGTGATGGCGACATTCCAGTGACGATGGCGGTCCCGTCCTGCGGGTTGCCTGGGGTCACCTGGATGCTGAAGCCCTGCAGGATACTCTGTGCCTGGCTCAACGTAGTGGTGCCGAAGGAGATGCCATTGGGCACGCTTACCTTTTCCTTGCCAGTGGAAACGTAGACCGTGACGTTGCTCTTCTGCGCGATGCTCGCGCCACTGCCCGGGTCGGTGCGGGTGACCAGACCTTGAGCCACGCTGTCGGAGCTCTCCTGCTGGACGACCACGGTGAATGCCTTGAGCTGGTTCAGCGCCTGATCCTGCTGTTGACCGGTGACGTCAGGCACCTTGGCCATGCCGGAGGAGACGTAGAGCATCAGCGAAGTGCCCTTGTCTGCAGGCTGGCCTGCTGCCGGGTCGGTGCGTGTGACCATGCCTTGTGCCACATCCGGGCTATCCTCGGTCTGTGTGGTAGGCGCGACCTTGAAGCCGGCCTTCTTCAACACGGCTTTGGCCTCATCCACCGACTTGCCCTTCACGTTCGGTATCTGACCGGATTGTGGACCGGTGGAGAACCAGACCTTGACCGTGGAGCCTTTGGCGGCCTTCGCGCCACCCGACGGGTTCTGCTTGGTGAAGGTGCCCTTTGGCTCAGTGGAATCCGTGTCCTGCTCGACCTGCATCTTCAGACCGACTTCCTGGAGCTGCTCTTCCGCGCGCGCTTGGGTGGTAGTGGAGTTGAAAGTCGGGACGGTGACGGTTTCCGCCTTTTTCATGTGGGTGACGCCGTAAGCGATGCCCGCGATGGCCAGTATCGCCACGATGGCACCGATGATGGAGCCGATGATGACTTTCTTTTTGTGTGTCTTGTCTTCTGAGGCCTTTTCGGCGCGCGACTTGAGTGCGGTGTTGCCGCCAGGGGCAAGTTGCGTGGCTGCAGTGTTGCCATAGGTGCCGGTAAGCGGGTTGAAGGCCTGTGTAGCAGTGGTCTCGATGGGGTTCATCGCTTCGGTCGCCGCGGTCTGCTCGGCCTGCTTGCGTTCCTTCATGTTGGCGAGGTCCGTAAGCGGGTTGAACGCCGCCGCCACCGGGACGCCGCCATTCATATAAGTCAGGATATCGTTGCGGAACTCGGCGGCCGTCGTGTAACGGTTCTGCCGGTCCTTTGCCATTGCCTTCGCGCAGATCTGGTCCCACATCTTGGGCAGACCCGGCACGATGGCGCTGGGCGGGGTGGCGACTTCCGAAACGTGCTGATAGGCGATGGCTACGGCCGAATCGCCAGTGAATGGGGCACGGCCGGTGAGCATTTCATAGAGGACGCAACCGGCCGAATACAGGTCGGAACGCATGTCGACGGTCTCGCCGCGGGCCTGTTCGGGTGAGAGGTATTGCGCGGTGCCGACCACACCTTGCGATTGGGTCATCGTGGCCACGGAATCGTCGAGCGCACGGGCGATGCCAAAGTCCATGACCTTGACCATGCCCTGCTCGCTGATCATGATGTTGCCAGGCTTGATATCTCGGTGGATGATTCCCATCCGGTGCGAATAGTCAAGCGCGTTCAAGACGCCCAGCATCACCTGTTCGGTGTCGCGCTGGCTGAGCGGGCCGTTCGCCTTGATGATGTCGCGCAGGGTCTGGCCCTTGACGTACTCCATGACGATATAGGGCACGCGCTCGGTGTTGCCGTCTTCGGTGGTGATGGCCTCTTCGCCGGAATCGTAGATGTTGACGATGTTGACATTGTTCATCTGCGCGACGGAGTGCGCCTCGCGGGCGAAGCGCTTGAGGAAGATATCGTCGTTGGCCAGATCGGAGCGCATGATCTTGATCGCCACAACGCGCCCCAGACGGGTATCCTGCGCGATATGGACCTCGGCCATACCGCCTCTGCCGATGAGTTGCCCCAGCTGGTAACGGCCATTTGCCAAGGATGTTGGCATATTGGTGCTCATTGCTGCTCCTTCTGGTTTTCGGTATTCGCTGCCTGGTCTTTCGTTTCAGTAACCGGAACATTCGTTTGGGTAGCGTCAGAAGTGGACTCTGGCCAATCGGGGTGAGCCGGTTGTTTGGCGAAATCGCCGCTAGGGTTCGTTTCTTGAGTGTGTGAAATTGTTGGTGCGGGAGGCGATTTCAGACCGGCGCTCGCGGCGTCGTCATTCAGCGGTGTCTGCGGGGATTTGCTGTTGACACCCTGTCCGGTACCGGTTTTCGCTGGCGGAATCCGGTAATCGGTAATCGCCTGCAGAGTCTGCGTCATCGTCTGTATGGCCGCTTGGGCCGCTGGTGAAAATTCGCCGTACGGCGACGATTCGGTTTCGTCGATTTGACCAACTTGGCTCGCCTGATTGGCGCTGTTGTTGTTGGAAGTATTGGCAGAGCCATTAGCGGAGCCGTCGGAAGCTGCAGAGGCGGCAACAGCAGCGGTGACGTTGGTGTCTTTGGTCCTTCCGCCCAACGTGATGTCGTCGGCCTCGTCGTCCTCGCGGTTGTCGCCGATACGATGACTTTGATCATCATTGCGCGAGTTTGCCACTTTGGGCTTTGGCGTAGTACTGTGGCTTGCCGATACGGACCCGTCAGAAGAATACGGGGCGCTGACCACGCGGCGTGCGATGCGTCCGTCGCGTGAAACCATCGTGGTCTCGCTCAGGGATGCCTCCTGATCGAAAAGCCGGCGCTCGATATGTGAAAGCGTACGTGAGACGACCAACGCGTCTTTCGGCCGGTCGCGGGGATCTTTGGCGAGCATCGACATCACGAACTGCGAAAGCTGGAGGTCGACGCTGTCAGGAAGGGGAGGGACGGCGTCATTGACGTGCGCGGCGGCGATATCCACCGGCGTCGCACCGGTGAACGGACGGTGTCCGCACAGGCCTTCGTAGGCCACCACGCCCAGCGAATAGATATCGGACTGGGGCGTGGCCTTCTTGCCTTGCGCCTGCTCCGGAGAAATGTATTGCGCAGTGCCGACCACCATGCCGTCCTGCGTGATCTGGGCCTGGTTGGTGGAATAGGAGACGCCGAAATCGGTGATCTTGACCTCGCCGTCCTTGGAAACCATGATATTGGCGGGCTTCACGTCGCGGTGGATCACGCCGTGGGAATGCGCGACGTACAGGCCGCGCGCGACCTGCACCAGAATCGGCAGCAGCTCAAGCGGATCCATGGCGCCTTTTTCGCGGTACAGATCAGCCAGCGAATCACTGTCGACGTACTCCATGATCAAGAAACCGATGCCGTCATGCTCGTAATAATCGAAGAGTGCGGCGATGTTTGGATGGGCCAAATCGGCGGAATTGTGCGCTTCGATGCGCAGCCTACGCCGTTTCGCCTCCACATCCGTCAGGTCTCCGCGCAACGCTTTGATGGCAACGACACGACCGAGCTGGATGTCGTAGCCTTTCCAGACTTCGCCCATCCCGCCTTGTGCAAGTCGGCGATCGAGGCGGTACCGGTTGTGAATCAGTTGACCTTCAACGAGCTTCATTTGCCCAGTGCCTCCTTCATCATTGCCCTCATTATCGGTCCGGCCGCGAGACTACCTGCCTTATCTGTATTATGAACGACCACGGCGACCGCGATTTTCGGGTCATCGGCGGGTGCGAAACCCATGATCCAAGCGTCGATACTCTGGTTGTTCGTGCCGATTTGCGCGGTGCCGGTTTTCGCGGCGACCGATACGCCGGGAATCGCCAGATTCGGGTTTTCCTTGGTGATGACCGCTTTCATCATTTCGGTGAGTTTACTGGCCGTGTCCTTGCTCATCGGCTGGCTCATTACGCTCGGGTTGGTCTGAGAGATTACGGATAGGTCGCTGGAACGTACGCGGTCGACCAGCGTCGGGCGCATCAGTGTCCCGCCATTGGCGATGGCTGCGGCGATCATGGCGTTCTGCAACGGCGTCTCCTGGGTGTCGCCTTGGCCGATTGAAGCCAATCCAAGACGATCCGGGGACGGATTGTCGGGGAACTTCGAGGCGATGGCCTGCATGGGGGCGCCGGTGGAATTCGAGCCGTCGATCTGGATTGAGGAACCAAAGCCGAATTTCTTGGCGGTGTCCTGAATGGTCTGCGCTCCCAAAGCTCCGCCGAGCTGGGCGAAAGCGGTGTTGGACGAGTAGGCCAGGGCATCCTCGAACGAGATCTTGCCGTCTTCGCCGCCGTTCGCAGCGCTGGTCGTATTGGTCAGCTTCGTGTTGGTGTTCGGCAACGTATAGCTCGCACCTGCAGGAATGCGTGTATCCAGCTGGTATTTGCCGCTTTCCAACGCTGCCGTGGCCACAACGGTCTTGAAGCTCGACCCCGGCGGATACAGCTCGGAAATCGCGCGGTTGAGCATCGGGTTCGATTCGTCGCTGGTCAAGTGCTGGTAATCTCGGTTGACCTTTGTCGTGTCATGACTTGCCAGCACGTTGGGATCGTAACTCGGTGTCGAAACCATGGCCAGAATGCGGTTGGTCTTGGGGTCAAGCGCCACGACCGAGCCGTTTTTGCCGGCCATCTGGCTGAAGGCCACCTGTTGCAGCTTCGGGTCGATGGAGGTCTCGATGGATGCGCCCTTGTTCGCCGATCCGGTGAACAGCGACTTGAATTGTTGCCAGAAAAGCTGGTTGGATTCACCGGTCAGCAGCTTGTTGCGCGAATCTTCGATACCACGATCCGCGCGCTGGCTGATGGAGAAGTAACCGGTTACGGGCGCGTATAACGGGCCGTTCGAATACGAGCGTTGGTAGGCGAACGGGTCGTTGACCGGATCGGACTTGGCCATCACCGTGCCGTCGGAGGCGAGGATCGAGCCGCGCGGGGCGTTGAACTCATGGTAGAGGCCTCGTTGGTTGCGCGGGTCGTTGTTGAGTTTGTTGGCTCTGATCGCGGTGATCATGGTGCTGGAAAGGCCGAGAATCGTGAACAGGACGATGACGGCAGTGAACAGTTGACGGAGGTATTTGTTCATTGCGTGCCTCCCATCAGATCGTCAAAGTTTAGGTCCTGGATGTCGGTGTCCACAGATGACACTTCCTGGGTAGGGGCTTCAGCGGGAGCGTTCGCGGATACCGGGAAGCTCGAAGTCGTGGGCTTTGCGTCATCCGAGCGGCGACGCGAGTGGGAATGACGGTCCTCATCGCGCTTTTTCTTGGCGTTGCGTTCGTTGAGCGCTGCAATCGCTTCGTATTGCATCGTCGTGGAAAGTTCGCCTTCGGGTTCGGGCTTGTTGGCCTCATTGGAAATGACGATCAACAGCGCCGCAAGGATATAGTTCGCCACCAGCGACGAACCGCCGGCCGCCATATATGGCATCGTCAGACCGGTCATGGGGATGACCAGCGTAATGCCGCCCACCACCGTAAAGACCTGGAACGCCATGGTAAAGACGAGGCCGCTGGCCAGAAGCTTGCCGAATCCGTCCTTGATTTTCATGGCCGTCAGAAGGCCGGAAGTAATGATGATCAGGTACAGCAACAGGATTGCCATCAGCCCGGTCAACCCGAGCTCTTCGCCGAGTGACGAATAGATGAAATCGGAATTGCCCAATGGGGTGAGTCCGGGATGCCCCTGACCGATGCCAGTGCCGAACAGGCCGCCGGAAGCGAGGCCGAAAAGGCCGGTGACCAGCTGATAAGAGCTTCCGTATTTGCGGTTGTAAATGACCGGATCGAAGGGATGGAGCCAGCCGTCGACGCGATAGCCGACATGCGCGAAGAACTTGACCGAAAATACCGCTGCGATGACGAAGGCGATTCCTCCAATGATCAACCAACTGCCGCGGCCGGTAGCGACGTAAAGCATCGAGACGAACATGGCGAAGAACATCAGTGACGTGCCGAGATCGTGCTGCACCACCAGCACGCCGATGGCCGCGAACCAGATGATGATCAGCGGACCCATGTCACGCACACGCGGCAACTGCAGGCCAGCCACCTTTTTGCCGCCGACGGCCAACTGATCGCGGTGGTTGAAGAGGTAGGCGGCGAAGAAGAATGCGAGGAAAAGCTTGGCGAATTCGCCCGGCTGGAGTGTGTGCGAACCGAAGCCGATCCAGATGCGCGCGCCTTGGATCTCCTTGCCAAGGCCCGGAATCATAGGGGAAAGCAGCAGCGCAAGACCCACTACCATGCTCACATACGAGAAGCGGCGTAATACGCGATAATCGCGCAGGGCAACGATGAAGATACAGGTCAGCACCAAGGCGACGCACACCCAGATCAGCTGGCGATAGGCTATGGACGTGTTTTTGGCGTAATCGATGCGGGCGATCATCATGGTGCCGATCGCCGTCAACAGCATCACACACGGCAGGATTTCCTGGCTTGCGTAGGGCTGGAATTTCAGCAACAGCGCCCAGAGCACAATGAACAGCACGGCTACCACTACAAGCGCCGTGACGAGGTTGGCCGGGAAGCCCTGGTAGACGCGGGCAAAGAGCTGGAAAAAGGCAATGCCGCTGATCGCAATGGCGAACAGCAGCAGACCGATCTGACGGAAGCGGGTTGCGATCATGCGATCGCCGCCTTTTGATGGCCGGATGTTGCCGCTACGAAAGTTGCCGCGGGTGCTGCCGGTGCTGCTGGTGCTGTGCCTGGGGCGGAGCCTTGGGTGCCGACGCTGGGACTACCGGTCTCGGAACTGCCTGCGTTGGAACCTTGGGTGCTCGGGGTGTTGGAATCAGCACTGTTCGAGCCGCTGGTACCTGTAGTCCCGCTGGTACTGCTTGACCCGCCTGCCCCACTGCTTCCGCTGGAATCCGAACTTTCGGAGTCTTGGTCTGCCCACGGCCACGGGGTGTTCTTCGTGGACTTCGATTTGTCGAGGGTTTTGGCCTCTTTTTTGATCATTGCGACGTGACTTTTGGCCTGCTCGAACGAATCCACGGAGATGCCCTGATTGAGCTCGTCCGTCCAGGATTGTGGCAGATCCGTCAGCGCGATATCGGTGGACTCGACCTTGTGCGAAAGAGCGGCGCCGAAAAGATTGGTGTTGACGCCTTGGTAAATGGCCACGGATCCGTCGCTGGTACCAATGTAATACTTCGACTGGCTCCAATGGTATGCGCCGAAACCGACTCCAAGCACGGCGGCCAGAGCCACAATGAAAGCGACGATGACTGCTATACGTCCACGGTTGCGTTTGCGACGTTCGTGCTTGCGTTCGCGCAGATGCTCGCGGCGGATGGCCCGTGCCACATCAGGATCGTTGGGATCGGCGGAAACGCGACCGTCCTTTTTCTGGACGACGGGAATCTCGCCGGTGTCCATATTGGCGTTGTCGTCATTCTCGTCGCGCACGGCCGAGGGCTGGGCGACATGGACGACATTGCCGTTGTCCGTATCGTTCTCGTCCTGATCGGTATCGTCGGAATGGGCGCCCCGGTGATGATGACGCGTTTCGGACGCGTTGTTAGAAGGTAGGAGTTCGTCATCAGTGTCGGACGCGCCGGCCGTACCCTGATCTTGGTCCTCGACACTGTCGTATTCGTCGTTTTCGGAGATATCGTCATATCCGCCGTGGCTTAACGCGGCTGCCCGTTGCGCCGGGGACTGCTTGCCCAGCCTCAAAACCGGCGAAGACGCGACCGGTTCCTTGATGATGTCGGCGATGGCCTCGAGGTTCGAGCTTGCGGCACCGCCGATCAGCGGGGTCTGGTGGGGCAGGTCGAAGGAATCGGCGTCGAGCGCGAGCGTGGCATCGGCGATAACGGCCGTGACATTATCCGTGCTCCCGGCCTTGAGGGCCATTGCCACCAGCTGTTGGGCGCATTCTTCCTCATCGGGAACCGTCGCGAGCATCTGTTCAAGTGTGTCATCTTCCAGCACTCCGGAAAGGCCGTCGGAACAAAGCAGCCATCGGTCGGTCGGTTTTGCGTGCAATATGGCGATGTCGGGATGCGGATCGATATCGAAATCGCCAAGCACACGCATCACGACATTGCGTTGCGGATGGTTGCGGGCCTCGGCCTCGGTGATGCGACCGGTGTCGATCAGGTGCTGAACGTAGCTGTGGTCCTGCGTCATGCGGCGGATCTTGCCGTCGCGCAGCAGGTAGGCGCGCGAGTCACCGATGTGGGTGATGACCCAGTGGCCCGAAACAAGCGCGACTGCTGTGACCGTGGTACCCATTCCGGCCAGGCTGCGTTCGCGCTTGGCCTTGCCGACGATGGCGTCGTGCGCGGCCATGACGCTGGTTTCCATCATCGAGGCGATGGAGGCCACGTTGCTTTTGACGTCACTCTGCTCGATATGCGCCAGTGAACGGATGGCGATTGTCGAGGCGGTGTCGCCGCCCGCATGCCCGCCCATGCCGTCGCATATCGCAATAAGGTGCTCGCCGGCGAACGACGAATCCTGGTTGTTGCTACGCACGGTGCCGACGTCAGAAACCGTTGTGGAATAAAGGAAAAGCTGGTGATTCTTTGATCTGTCGGAACCATTGTCGGCCGAGTTTGAAGCGTTACCCGCCTCGACGGCCATGCTTTCGGGGTCGATGGAGATCCGTTGTGTGTTCGGCGCACTTTCTGTGGTGTCTGTTACGTTTGTCGCGCTTGTTGTGTTTGCGGTGTCCGGTGCGTGTGCTGAATCGGTTGCGTTCGCTGGATCCGGTACCGGAATCGAAGGCGGCATGATGGAATCGGAACTATCCTGCGCGACTGAAAATGAATTCGGGACTGCGGGATTTGAATTTGATGGATTCGAGGTGTCGGGCATGTGCGTCACCTCAATTCAAACGTCGTGGCGCCGATGCGCACGGGGACGCGTGCGGGCAGAACCACCGGCGAGGTGATGCGACGGTGGTTGACGATGGTGCCGTTGGTGCTGCCGAGGTCTTCGATGGCCCACGAACCGGAGGCGGGATCGGCGTAGACGCGCGCATGCTGCGAAGAGACGAATTCATCGTCGAGCACGACGGTATTGGAGCTGGAACGGCCGAGGGTGATGGTGCCGTTGCTTAAGGGTACGGAGGAGCCGGCGAGTGGCCCGTCGATGATGGTCAAAAGAGTCGGCTTGGCGTTGGCTGCCGCGCCGCCGGCACTGCCCATCTGCATGCCGGGATTGCCGCGGTATGATGTGGCGACGGGCGCGTTCGCCCTGGCCGGCATTGGGTTCGACTCCGCTGCCTTGCGTGCGCGGCGGGCGCTTTTGCGGTGCGACCACGATTTGTGCGGGCTCAGCGTATCGACGTCTCGTTTCAGCGAACGGACGGCTAGCCATACGAAAACCCAAAGCAGGGCGAGGAAGCCATACTTGAGAATCGCAAAGGTAAGTTCGGTTATCATAAAGGATGTACCTGGCGTCTGGCCGTTATTCCTGATCCTGCGATGAAGCCCAGTAGAGGATGCGGGTGCGGCCGATGGTGATGGTGTTGCCGTCGAGAAGGGTCGCTGCCGGCACTTGGTGCCCTTCTACGTACGTTCCGTTGGTGGAGCCCAAATCGCGGGCGATGGTGCCGTTCGGGGTGATGTCGATTTCGAGATGATTGCGCGAGATTCCCGGATCGTCGATGACGATATCGCAGCCGGAGCCGCGGCCGACAATGGTTTTCTCTTTGGTCAAAAGGTATTGGTTGCCGTTGATTTCGAGCATTGGACTGCCCTGCGTCTGATTTTCGGTGGTCACCGGAACGGCATTACCTTGCACGGATTCGCTGGTGAGCTTGAAATTACCCTTGCTGAAATCAAGGTCTTCCTCGAAGATGACGACTACGGGACCGACGAACGCATAATGCTGGCTTTTGGCGTATTGCGTAAGATTGTCGGCGAGCTCATTGGCCAGCGTCTCGCTGCCCCACTGCTCAATACGGTCGAAATCAGGCGTGCTCAGCTTGAAGCGGTATTCGTTCGGGGCAACGGTACGGTCGCGCCCGACTGGCATGGCCTCGTTGTCGATCTCACGTTCGAGTGCGCTGGAGAGGTCAACCGGCTGAAGGTCCTTCGGGCCGATCTTCGAGAAGACACCGTTGACGGCTCCTTCGACGCTTTTCTCAAAACGGTCAAAAACGCTCATCCTAGCCCCTTTCTATCAGGCACTATCCTACGCGAGGCCTCAAACCAGTTACAATTTTTACCCTAATCCGTGCAATTTCTTCATTGTGGGCGTCTAAAAATGCAAGAATCCCATTCCTCGTCAAACCAAGGCTTCTGACAGGTTCCGTCCGGTGTAATTACTGGTTTTAAGGAATCAAGGGTACCAACAGCGTTAATTATACACGGAAGTCAAGGGTAATGGATGGGCCATTCGTACACGGAAGTCAAGGGTATCGGACAGACCGGGCATACCTGGGAATCGGGGGTATCTGACGGGCCACTCATACGCAGGGATCAAGGGGATCTGACGGGATCTGCTCATACGTGGAATTGAAAGGTGTCGGACGAGCCGCCCATACGCGGGGTCAAGCGCACTCTTCAAGCGTGGTAACGCGTTCAGGAAAGCTGAACCGACTATACGCGGAATTAGGGTAACGAATCGGCCGATAAATATATGTAAACGCGAATGCGAAATACGCGAAGTTGATAAAAGTGAGCTCAATCGCATATCTAGAGAGCTGCAATGTGCATGTTTTGATGGTGGCATTGGAAGGCTCGCTCACACTAACCCATGGTTACCAATACTGTACGTATTTCCATGGTTTCTTTTGGTAACCATGGGTTAGTATGAGCGTGGTTTCCCTATAATCAAAAATATGACTTTGAATAAGACTGAAAATATTGATGATTCGCAAGCGCAGGCGATTGCGGAGTTTCCGGGGCGCAAGGCGCGGACGTTGCGGTTTACAGGCGGGGCCCCGCGGGCGGCGAATGCGATCGGCGATGGGTCACGGGTGCTGTTTCTGCGTTCGGACGGACCGGAGGATCTGGTCACGTCGCTTTGGATGAGTGTGATTGACAGTGACGGGTCGCATCGTGAGGTGCTTTTGGCCGACCCGCGTGAACTGCTCGCTGACGCTGATAATGAGGACGTGCCGGCTGAGGAAAAAGCGCGGCGCGAGCGTGCCCGCGAAGGAGGGCAGGGCGTCGTTTCGTATTCCGTTGACAGTGCGGGAAAACGCGTGGCTTTTACCATCAATGGCCAGTTATTTATCAGCGAAATCGACGAAGATGGCGATGGCGCTCACACACGACAGATCATGATTGGCGACCGAGAAAATGATGATGACAAAGTTTCATCAGATCGATTGGATGGTGCGCATTCCGCCGGCTCGGTTATCTGTACTGACGATGCTGATGCTGGCGGTAAAGGTGGGTTTTATAAGAATGGGCGTGAATCTTCTGGTGTCAACGACTCATCGTCCAGCAGCAAATGGCTACCTGTGCTGAATCCGCGGATTTCTCCGGATGGAAGGCATATTGCCTATACGACCGGTACGCGGCTGGTAATGGTGGATATTGCCGAATGGGATGACGGTGCTGAATTTGTTGCAGCGACTTTAGACCCGGATGTGAACGAAGCCGGCTCGGACGCTGGAAATGGTGCTGACAGCGACGTCACGCGAGCCGTCAGTGGGAATTCGGCGAGCGACCGAAATAATGGTGGTGTTGCAGCGCGGCATTTGCGCAGCCATGGGCCGCATCCGCACACCTGCGCGGCTGAAGCGCAGGAAGCTTACGGAGCTGGAGGCGTCAATGATACCAACGTTTCCGGCGACAGATTCAGTACGGTGTGGAGCGTGGGCAACGACACGAGCGGGACGCTCAAAATCGGACTGGCTGAGTTTGTGGCAGGCGAGGAGATGGACCGCTATGACGGCTTCTGGTGGGCTCCCGATTCACGCGGTCTGCTCTTCGAAATGTATGATAGTTCGCCCGAACCGATGTGGTATATCAGCGATCCGGCGCATCCGGACAAACCCGCGGCCGGACGGCGTTACGCGCGTGCGCTCACCAAGAACGCCATCGTGCGGCTGATGCTGGCGCATCTTGAGTTTGGGAAACCAAATGACGCTGCGGACGACGGGATTGCAGATGGCAATGACAGGTATAACGATGTCTACGACAATGGTGTGAATAACGGGAATGGTTATGACGACCAAGGCGTCGGTGAACAAGCCGAAAGCGGCGAAGGGACTGGCGCAACGCATTACATCGGTTGTGATGTGCAGAACGTGTCATGGGACCGTGAGGCTTACGAATACGTGGCGGCAGTGAGCTGGGAGGCCAGCCACGAGCCGCTGGTGTTGGTGCAGAACCGTCGGCAGACGCGCGATCAGGTGCTGGAAGTCCGGTCTGACGGCCGGACCCGCGTTCTGGAAGAGCATGCCAACGATCAATGGATTGACCTTGTTCCTGGCACCCCGGACTTCACACCGGACGGGCGTCTAGTCTGCGCTTTAAACGATATGGACACCGATACGAACCGTCTCGCGGTCGATGGGAAACCGTTTACGCCGGTCGACTGGCAGGTGCGAACGGTTCTTGACATCAGCGATGAGAACGTGCTTGTAGTGGTGCAGCGTACGCCGCATGAGGCCGTGAAGCCTGTGAATGGGGATGTCTCTGGTTTGTCGGCTGTGTCAAGGGCTGCGAAGATGGGGGTTGGCGTCGCTGAATCCGCGGTTGCTGCCACGTCCGAATCAGCATGCGCTTCTAGTGGCATTAATTCCGGCATTGGCCGTGAAGCTATGGAAATCGCTTCGGAACGTGGTTCGCTTCCGGCCGTTCCTCTGGCTTGGCGGGGTGATGAGGCGTTGCATGATGCCCGCAGTTATGACGTGGTCGCCATCGATTTCGATGGGAATATTACGCCGGTCACCGCGGTTCCGGGTGTGTGGAGTGCAAGCCGTGCAGGCAATGGCATCGTCGTATCCGGCCACGATATGGCTCATTCGGGTTCGATGATGGTGCATGCGTTGGCGGCTGATGGCGGTTCTTCGGCTGGCACTGGGATTGATGAAGCCGGTCGTGGTATCGGTGATCGTGGTGAAAGTGAAGACGGGACCGCCGATAATTGTAGCGAAAATAACGATGAGCAATGTGCGGATAGAGAAAATCAGGTCAATGGGAACAATGCTGTCAATCCCAATGATTCCAGCAATAGATATGCCGACAGTATGCTGACGAATGACTCTGGTTACGCAATCGAGGCGTCTATCGCCAGTCATGCCGAGGCTCCTGGTTTTACCCCGAATACCGAGTTCGTGCGGCTGGGTGAGCACCGCCTGTTCACTGCGATTACGCGGCCGAGCGCTTCCAGCAAGTTCGCCGGCGTGGCCAAGCTGCCGGTGCTGCTGAAGCCTTACGGCGGGCCCGGTTTCCAGCAGGTCACCTTCTCGCAGGCCGGTTACAGCGAGTCGCAGTGGTGGGCGGATCAGGGCTTCATCGTGGTCACCGCAGACGGGCGCGGCACCACCGGCCGTGGGCCGAAGTGGGATCGCGAGATTTTCGAGAATATGAAGGACGTGACGCTGGCCGACCAGGTCGAAGCGGTACGAGCCCTGCCAAACGTCGCGCCCGACGCCGACATCGATCACGTCGCGATGATCGGCTGGTCGTATGGCGGGTTCCTTTCGGCGCTCGCGGTTCTCGACGCCCCCGACGTCATCCACGCGGCTTGCGCCGGTGCGCCGCCGACGGAATGGACGCTTTACGATACGCATTACACCGAACGTTACCTCGGCCTCGATCCGGCGGTCTACGAGCGCAATTCCATCGTTGCCGACGCCCCGAAGCTTACGCGCCCGCTGATGCTGATCCACGGATTCGCGGACGACAACGTAACGATCGCGAACTCCTTGCGGCTTTCACAAGCCCTGATGGAGGCCGGCCGCCCGCACACCTACCTGCCGCTCACCGGCATCACCCACATGACCAACGATCCGAAGGTCGCCGAAAATCTGCTCATCCTCCAGCGCGACTTCCTTTATGATGCGCTGGGGATAGGGAATTGAAATTATCGCCGAACGTGCCAGCGGGTGCGGATAAACTGACGGTATGCATATGCCGTTGATTGACGAGAACCATTACGCCGATGTGATGCGCGACACTGTGCTGCCGGCGCTTGCGAAATGCCGTGAGGAAGGCTGGATGTCGCCTGCCGGCGTACCGGACACCACTACGGTTTCAGCGCAAAGTGGCGTGTCGAATGGTGTCGCAAGCGATGTCGGGAATTCCGGTGCGAACGACAGCGCAATTGTTGCGTCGTCAAACGGTGACGTTGTGAATAGCAGTGATGGTGATAATCCTGATTCCCAAGTAGGTAACGCTGTTTCTGCCGATATTCCTGATATTCCCGGTGGTGCAGTGCCAGGCGATGTGTCTCAGCGGCCGCCTGATTCCGGCGCAGATTCCGTGGCTGCCGGGAGCAGCGCCACCCACGTTGGGATGGGCGACGCCGGGATTGGAGTCAGCGGGGCCGGCATCGACACCGGGCCGGATGAGGAGGAAGAACAATGGATTCTTCATAGCAAGCTTTTTGGGCTTCCGTCGCTCGCAGCGCCGCCGACGCCTGGCAAGTTGCATTACGTTTGTTTCGACGCACATAAGTTCGACGTTTTGAATGTTCCGGGTGCCAGCGCCAAGTTCCGCGGGTCGATCGTCTTTTCGTTTGGCTTCTCGGAATTCGCCGCCAAGCACGCCGAGATGACGTGGTATTTCCTGCTTGCGGGCTATTCCGTCTGTATTTTGGAGCACCGCGGCCATGGCTATTCGGTACGCGACGTTTCGAACCCATCGCTGGTCTGGATCGACGATTGGCGGCGCTATGTCGCGGATCTGGCCAAGTTCTCGCAGACCGTCGGGCGGCAGTATGCGGGCGACCAGCCGATGCATCTGTATTCGCACTCGATGGGCGGCGGCATTGCGGCGGCGGCGCTCGAAAGTTTCCCGATGCTCTTCGATCGCGCCGTGCTTTCCTCGCCGATGATCGAGCCGGTGACGGGTATGCCCAATTTCATCGCAGGCCCCGCTTCCTCAATCGCCAGCGCCATCGGACTTTCACGTCGCCGCGCCCCCGGTCAGACCGATTTCTCGCCGACCGTGAAGCTCAAGGGTTACGAGGGTGCGGAGCAATCGCGCGTGCAATGGTATTTCGAACAGCGCAAGAACGATCGGCATTACCAGACCAACGCGGCCACCCTCGGCTGGGTCCACCAGGCGCTCAAAATGTCACACGCGATTCTCTCACGCGAGGCCTGCTCCCGCATTGAGACGCCGATCCTGCTTTTCCAGGCCGGGCGCGACACCTGGGTGCACAACGCCGCTCAGAACCGTTTCGTCGAACGCGTCCGCGTCGAAAGCGGCGACGTGGTTCTGGAGCGCGTCGAGCCCGCGGTCCACGAGATCTTCAGCATGCCCAACGCCATCCTCGGTCCTTACATCGAGCGCATCATCGACTTCTATGGCGAATCCGTCGAAGACATGGTCGCCGAGGAGGAGTAGGGCGGGGAGGATTTCTTGCGCTTCGCTTTCGTGAAATGCAAGCTGTGTATGAAATGAGATAAATCGTTGCCGGAGCTAGAAAGCTGTTATGGTGACATTGATAATCGGGGTACCTGTGGTGCCGAGAAATGCACTGCGGCTGCGGTGAAAAGCAGTGAAAGCGGTTACGATTTGGTCGCTGAACAGCGGGTGCATCGTCGGGGTGCTTGTAGATGACGGCGTATCGTTGGTCCTGGGACTGTGTGCCATGCCGAGGAAGAGGCGCGCGCCCACATGGGACGGTGCGGCCCATGTTTGATTTAAAGTTTTCAACGGAATTTGATGCGGATTTGGCGGCGGGAGCGTATGCCTTTGCTGGTCGACGAATTGGCGGTGCAAGGTTGCGTGCTTGAAGGCTTATCATCTTCATCCGCTGAACAATCCCGGCGGTGTATATACCGGTTGTATGGAATTTTATCTGCGCGATGATGTGCTGGTGTATAGCCCTTTAAACCCGAAAAATATCGTATATGCTCGAAGAATTTGCACGCATGAGGAATCGGCGACAGGGCATTTTGGGAATAGCTGGCTGAATTAGCGTGCCTCTTTTCGTAAAGCGAAGCGGCCTTATTAAGTGTTCAGCCTATATGTGATTATGGTGCATTTTTATGGTGCATTTTGCGACGGTAGATCCTGCTTGCTTTACCGTAAATGCAACTTTTCCCGCACTAAGTGGGGTATATGTGCGGGAAACAACCCATTTAGCGTTTCTATTTGCGACTTTTCCTGCATAAATGTGTGTGGAGTGCGGGGAAAGTTGCATTTTAGCGGGTTTGGTGAGACGAATCCTGCTGCTAGTGCGGGGAAAGTTGCATTTGCACGGGTCGGGAAAGATGGTCTGGCTGTTGGTGCTAGAACAGCAACAAACCCGATTTGTCCACAACACGCCGAGACCCCGGACGTTCGACCACATAACCCGTTTTGGCTGGACTTTCGGCGAAAAGCGGTTTTGACTGGATGGATGGGAACTTATCGAGATGTCATCAGGGTGATTGCCCAGGCTGAAGCCGCGGAATGTTGCGCAGTCCCGACCGGCCGTGCCCAGCGCGATGCCATGCGTCGGCGTCAAGTTTCTGGCGAGTTGGTGAGTCCGTATCACCGTATCTACGCGCGAGCCGAGTGTTGGCGCGCGCTCAATCCCGAGCAGCAATCGCTGTATGTGATTAGGGCTTTGGCGCGTGTCCAGCCCACTTGGACTTTCGCCGGCGTGAGCGCGGCGGCGGTTTTGGGGCTCGACCATCCATGGAACCTGCATCGCGACGGACTGGTTTGGATTGCAACTTCAGGATCTGTTGACATCACGGGCGATTCACATCTGCGGCGAATATTCGTCGCCCGCTTGGAAACGCGTGCCGTGCAGGGTGTGAAAGTGACCAGCGTCGCGAGGACGTTGGTCGATTGTGCCCTGCGATATTCGTTCCGTGATGTTTTGCCCATGTTTGACGCGGCTTTTCGCAAGTATTCGATCAGCGAGGATTCCGTGCTGAAGGTTTGCGACACGGTGCGTGCCGATATCGGACCGGTGCTCAGGCTTATGTATTACGCCAATGCTGCCAGCGAGAACGGCGGTGAGTCGCTTTGCAGGGCCGTGATCATTGAGCATGGATTTGCGATTCCGCAATTGCAGCGGGTTTTCATCGATCCGGCGAATCGGCAGAATGAATATAGGGCGGATTTTACATGGCGATTTGCTGATGGGCGCGTGATCGTTCTTGAATTCGATGGCAACGAGAAGTACATTAATCCCGCTATGACGCGGATGCAGAGCACCGAACAGGTTGTGTATGAGGAACGGCTGCGCGAATCGGCCTTGCGCCGGGCCGGTGTTACGGATTTGATCCGCACGAACTATCGCGAGGTGCTCGGGCAAGCGGTCTTGGTGCATAAGCTTCTGGCTGCGGGTATACCGCTTGCGGATAGTGGATCTCGGCTGCTTGAATCGTGATTGCCGATAGGTAACTGGATGGTGACGCATGTTCTGAATGGCCTTCCTATTATTACCGCCATGCGTGGCCCGTTTAACGTGACAGCGAGAACCGCACTTCCTATTCGATTCAAGTACCTGCCATGCGTGGTCCGTTCAAGGTGACAGCGGGGGAATCCCGCGCTTCGGCTCTGTATGCCGTCGCGTGCACTGCTTACTTGAATTTGCTCGCTACCATGTACTGCCTGCTGGACTTGGGCGCCACTGCGTACTGCTTGCTGGGCTCGGAGCGCTGCCGTTCATTTTCCGCTCGCTTCGGAGCGCCACCGTGCGTGGCCTTTTTTCAGGTTCATGCTCAAAGAGTCGGGAGGCCGTTAATGGCATTCCAGCGGTGCCTAGGCGTGATGTGCTGGAAAAGTCGCATTTAGGAATGCCGGATGCGTCTTTCCCCGCAGTAAGTGGGGTATAGGTGCTGGAAAAGTCGCATTTAAAATTGCAGAATGCGCTTTTACCAGCACAACAACCCCACTTGCTGCTGGGAATGTCGCATTTTGCTCATCCAGTTAGTGGGGAATGGGCTGATTAAGGCTGGCAAGTGATTCCACGTTTTGGGAATTTACCGAACAGGCTGCCGAAAATATCACGAGTGATCCATTATCCGTCTCATGGACACGGGATTGTGGCATTTCATGGCAATTGGCAGTTGTAGAGTGACATCATACGGACGCAATAGCGCATGTACGATAGCGGGGCGCTGTATATAAAGGAGCAGAAATGAAATACGATTTCACCTCGATTATGGACCGGCACGGCAAAGACGCGATCGCCGTCGATGGGCTGGGTGCGGCGCCCGGATTTGCGCCGGATCCGCCAAAGGACGGGTTCGACGTGATCCCGATGTGGGTGGCCGATATGAATTTCCCCACCGTTCCGACGATTCAGGACGAGATCATCAAGCGCGTGAAGCACCCTGCGTTCGGCTATTTCAGCCCCACCGACGAGTATTACAATTCGATTATCGACTGGCAAAAGACGCGTAACGGCGTCACCGATCTGAAGCCTGAGGATATCGGTTATGAAAACGGCGTTTTGGGCGGGGTCATCTCTACCGTCACTTCGTTCGCGGCACCCGGCGATTCCGTGCTGCTGCATAGCCCGACCTACGTCGGCTTTACCAACGCCATCGAATCCAACGGCTACCACATCGTCCATTCGCCGCTCAAGCGCGACGAAAACGGCGTGTGGCGCATGGACTTCGAGGATATGGATAAAAAGCTCAAGGAAAACGACATCCACGTCGCCGTCTTCTGCAGCCCGCACAACCCTTGTGGCCGCGTCTGGGAGCGGTGGGAGATCGAAAAGGCGATGGAAGTCTATCGCGAAAACGATTGCGTGGTTATTTCCGATGAGATCTGGTCCGATATAATCCTCGGCGACCACAAGCACATCCCGACCCAGTCGGTGAGCGAGGACGCGCGCAACCGCGTCGCCGCGATGTACGCACCGAGCAAGACCTTCAACCTGGCTGGTCTTGTAGGGTCGTACCACATTATTTACAACAAGTACCTGCGCGACCGTGTCACGTCGAAGGGCGCGAAGCCGGAATACAACGCCATGAACGTGCTGTCGATGCATGCGCTCATTGGCGCCTACAAGCCCGAAGGCCACGAGTGGGTCGACGAGCTGCGGCAGGTGCTCACCGGCAACGTCGATTACGTCTGCGACTATTTCGCCGAGCATTTCCCGGAGGTCACTTTCGGCCACCCCGAAGGCACCTACATGCTCTTCCTCGACTGCAGCGCTTGGTGCGAGGCCCACAACGTCACGCTCGATGAGCTCTTGAAGCGGGCGTGGAACGTCGGCGTCGCCGTGCAAGACGGCCGCCAGTTCAAGGCTCCGTGCGCGATCCGCATGAACGTCGCCCTCCCGCTTTCCCGCGTCAAGGAAGCGATGGAGCGCCTGTCGAAGTACGTATTCGTCGACTGAGGCTTTAATGCCAAGCCGGTGATTGTTTGTCCGTTCCGATATAGAAAACCGCTACCAGGTTATCTACTTGGTAGCGGTTTTCTATGTTAGAGCGAGCTGACCGTTGTCTCGTTTTGCTGGTTTGCCCGTTTCGCAAAAGTGTCTTGGGCCTAAGGGCAAGAGAACCGGTTACTTGGCTGCCTTGGCCTTTTCGGCGGCTTCCTTCTTGTGGATCTGGAAGGCGAGCTCGGCGACGTGGACGCCGTGGGTCAGGAATTCCTGGACGCGGCAGGGGCAGTCGTTTTCACGGCCGACCTTGGCGAGGTAGCCGTTGATGTAGTCGACTTCGGTCTTGCGGCCGCGCGACATGTCCTGATACATCGACGGATAGTGCAGCGGGTTGGCGACGCGGCTGACGTAATCGACTTCCTCAATGGCTGCGGCACGGGTCTGGATGAGTTGGAAACCGGCGCGCTCGCAGGCGTCGTAGGCCTCGTTGATCAGCTCGGTGGCCATGTCCTTGTAGCCGGGGTACGAAACGAACTGGCCCATCGTGATCTGGTACATCGTGCACAGCGAATTGATAACGGAATTGAAAATGACCTTTGCCAGGCAGGTACCGCGGAAGTTCTGCGTGATCTGCGGGTGGAAACCGGTTTTGTCGAGCTCGGCGACCATCTGCTTCTCGATGTCGGTGACCTCTTCGGTCATCGCGCAGATGTGCATCGTGCCGGCGTCGAGCTTGCCGATGAAATCGACGTCGCCGGGGCCGTTGAAGACGGACGCGACCATGGCGGTGCCGCCGTAAATGCGCTCTTTCGGGAAGTATTTGAGGATCTTTTCGAAGTGGCCCCAGCCGTTCATCGCGGAAAAGACGACCTGGTGATCCTTGAAGATGCCGGCATCGGCGCAGCGCTTGAGGCGTTCTGCCAGTTGCATCTGCTTGACCATGATGATCCACACATCCGGTTCGTGCCCGGTTTTGGCGTACTCTTCGGGAGTGTAAATATCGGCTTTCACCAGGTGGCGGTTTTCGTGATCGTTCGAAACGTAGACGCCGCCCTGCTCACGGACCTTGTCGATATTCGGCATCCAGGTGTCGACGTATTCGACCGGCTGGCCGGCGAGCTCCTGCAGCACCACGCCGTAACGATACCCCATGGCTCCCGCGCCGATGATTCCATATTTCATGATTATGTCCCTTCTTGTTTGTCCCTTTTGGGTCTCGGCAGGGGCCGCAAAATCTTGTGGACAGCATCGTGCGGTATTGCCGTTAATTCGCAGTATGCGTGACGGCAGTAAGGTCCTGCGGATTCATTTCGTAATGTGGACAATCTTCAAAGTGGTTTTGAGACGACAGTGGATAAAGCGACAATAATACAGTGTCTAATTAATTATGTGTTTGCCTATCCTGTTTACGGTTCTGCTTGCTTGTTGGAAAACTGAATATGGCAATAGCTTCAAAGCATGAATGTCGGATTGTGAGAGACAAGTACAAAACGATTTTCTTTTAGTACAAGCATATATTTTACAGTGAGACTTTGTACGTACATCAAGGTAACTTTGGAAGAAGGATGTAATAGGATGTCGAGGTGATTATATTGCGCTATCTTGGTGGTAAAAGTAGATTACTTCCTCAAATTGACGAGTTGTTGGCTTGTCATTTAGATGGGGATGAACACAGCTTTGCCGATTTGTTTGCAGGGTCTTGTGTTGTCGGGCAATACTTTAAACCGAAATATACTATCATTAGTAACGATATACTCAATTTTTCTGAAGTTATTTCACGCGCCACAATCAGTTTGAATGTCCGTCCGTCTTTCAGCAAGCTTGTTTCGCAAGGTGTGAAGGATCCGTTTCAGTTTTTGATGACGACAATGCCTGATAATTATCCGGGCAGTTTTATGACTGAAAATTATTCGCCAGCTGGGTCCGCTGGACGGATGTTTTTTACTGCTACCAATGCTAGGAGAATAGACTATACCAGGGAAACAATAGAGTCGTGGAAGCAATCCCGGCTAATTGATGACGATGAGTTCTATTACTTATTAAATTCGTTAATTCAAGCGGTTCCTTATATTTCCAATACTACTGGTACATATGCCGCCTACTTAAAGTCGTGGGACAAGCGCGCCTTCAAAGATTTGGAACTTATTCCTGCGAAATTGTATAACAACCACCAAGTTAATTATACATACCGCATGGATGCGCTTTTACTCGCGGAACAGATCTCGCCAGACATAATATATATTGATACGCCTTATAATAGTCGACAATACAGCTCCAATTATCACCTTCTTGAGACTCTTGCACTGTGGGACAATCCGAAGTTACACGGGAAAACCGGGCAGAGGGACCTCGATGAGGCAAAATCCGATTTTGCGGTAAAAGCTAAGGCTGAAGCCGCCATGGAATCATTATTGAAAAGACTATGTGCACGGCATGTAGTTGTCAGCTATTCGACGGATGGTATCATCTCGATTGATAGCCTTCAAGCATTGTTGCGCAAATATGCGATTGACGGGAAGCTTGATATACGTGAGATTTCGTACAAAAAATACAAATCAAAGATTGTTAATCCTAAAACAAGTGTAAAGGAGATGCTTTTCTATTTCCAGCCTAAGCGTCAGCCAGCTCACGATGATTCACCGATTGTAATCCACAATTCCGTTTCAGTGAAAGGAAAGATGGATACAGTTAAAAGACTGGATAAAAAAATCGGCATCCATGCTACGGGTAAGGAATACGGTTTTATTAAAAGTCCTTTGAATTATATTGGCGGCAAACATAAATTGCTCCCTCAACTGTTCAGATTTTTCCCCAAGACCAGCGATGTCTTCGTTGATTTGTTTTCCGGAGGAGCCAATGTCGGGATCAATGTGAATGCCGATCGGGTTGTCTTCAACGACATCAACACAAAAGTGAATGAAGTTTTCCGCTATTTTCAAGGGAAGGATCCGTCTGAACTAATCGCTGAGATTCGAGATATTATAGGTGAGTGGGGATTGACAAAAGAAAACAGAGAAGCGTTTATCGATTTTCGGGAGCACTATAACGAATCTGGCGATCCTCTGGAACTTTACGTCTTGACTTCGTATAGCTTTAACTACCAAATGCGTTTCAATAATAATCTTGAATTCAACAATCCTTTCGGATATCGGCGCAGTCATTTTTCCAACCGAATGGCTGGCAACCTTGTCCGTTTTGTCAACAAACTCAATTCGATTGATGCCATTTTCCAGGATCTGTATTTCACCAAGGTCGATACAAGCCATTTAACAGAGCGGTCTTTCGTATATGCCGATCCCCCTTACCTCATTACGACAGGAAATTATAATGATGGGAACCGTGGGTTTGTCAACTGGACGCAGAAGCAAGAGCACGAACTTTACAATATGCTTGATGCTTTGGACGGCAGGGGCATTCGATTTGCCATGAGTAATGTTCTTTCCCATAAAGGGGCGGTTAACGAATCATTGCAGCAATGGTCGAAGGCTTATAACGTTCATCATATTAACGCCAGTTATGCGCATTCGTCATATAACACCAAGCCAGCCAGAAGCGATGAGGTGCTGATTACAAATTACTGAATAATTTTCCTGTTGCTGTTGTATCGGCGTTCTGTGCAATACAACAGCAACAGGGAAATTATAAACAGAATAAAGAAGTTAACTGCCTGTCGAGCTGCAGGCGGCTATTGCCTTTGGCTGAGTATTATTTCCTGGTTGTTGATTCGGGAGGGAAGCTCATCAACGGAAAGCTCGCCTTTTTGGATGAGGTCTCCGCCGATCAGCATCTCTTTGACAGTAAGTGCCCCACCAGTGGATCCTGACTCTCTGGCAACATAGCCTATTTGTTCTGCAAAATTTGCAGTGAACGTACCAGAAATCCAAACAAAATAATATTGGTCTTTTGCAATATCGTCATATTCAAATTTATCCCACCATGCTGTATGGTTTCTTTGTGTACTTCTACGTTGGTTGTCTTGCACATACCTCAGCATTTCGTCTGCTTGTTTGATGTTTTTCCCATAACCATTTATGTATGCTTTGGTATCGATGATCAAGCCAAAATTATGGTTGTAGGCGATAACGTCAGGCCTGCGTCCACCTCCCAAATGAAAAGCTTTTAGTCCATAGACGTTTTTGAAAAATTCTGCCGTGAGTTCTTCAAGGTCACGGGATTTGTGAACGCCGTCCTGCGTATAATCCAATAGCGCATAATATTTTTCATCGAGACTAGTTCTTTCCAAGATTGTGTTTTTCTCGTCGGAGAATGCCTGTGCCTTGATCTTTTCCGTAACATTGATTGCCGGAATGTCCATAGGTTCAAGCAGATCCTTAAGTACTAGGCGAGAGTAATCATCCGAATGTTCTATACGAATTCCGCAATTGATGAGGCCGCGCACATCTGATTTGATGATTTCTGCCCCGTCGTTGAATCCTTGTGAATTAAGCTCATCCATAATGCTTCTCAAGGAGTGGCTGTTGCCTAACAAGACAAGGATTCGAGCTCGACGTGTCCTGATGTAATCCTTATTTGGTATTGCCGTTCCCAATGATTCCCAGAGGACTCTTTTCGCTTGTCGCGGATGTCCTCCATGGCCAGTGCTGCTTGTGAGAGAGCTTATTCCTTTGGCAGTAATTTGATAATGAGGGAAAACGGTATCGGAATCATTGTCTATTCTTTTTGCCAATCTTAGTCCAATAAGCCAATTGACGATGCCACGGGCGTATTTGTCACTTGTACCTTCAGTATTGGCCCGTATATCTTTTTTCTCACTATCTGAAGCCTGCTGGTACCATTCAAGCATGAGATTCTCATCGTAAGAGGTGAAGCCCGCCTCGCCGATGAAGCCCAAATGGGAACCCAAATCGAATTTTGTGTGTTCATTGCCATCGCTGAGCAGGGCAAGTATCCGTGTGGCTGGTGCGTAGCTCATCATTGCGGCGGTGAGAATATCAATATACTTCTGTGAGTTTTGTTCTGCGCGGCTGAATTGCCTGCCGAACGAGGTGATGGTGAACGAATCATGTTCGCGGTTATATTTGAAAAATCCGAGACTTACTGCCCATCTTAAAAATCCGTCGGCGGACCAAGTGTCAATCCAATGTTTGTGGTTGACCTGATAACGTTGTGGGGTTATGGCGACCCGCAGGAGGCCGTCGGCGACTGATTCCTGACGAGTCTTCGCGGAGGCTCCGGTTTTGTCCCGGTTGGTGCCTACCAACTCTTTATAGGTGAAAGTTGACTCACTTGAGTCGAGCTTTCTTTGCAATGTATTTTTCTGTGCCGGGAATGCGATATAGCGCTGTATCCATGAGTTTTTCAGTGAATCATAGGTTGGTGATTTCGCGTCAAGTGCTTGGACCGCGAGTTGTAAATTCTCGAATTTGCCAGGATTCTGTATCCAACCGAATGTTCTAGATTGCATAATATAATTGTAGGTTATGGACATGGCAGATGAGAACAGAATGAAGATTACGGTGTATTGTGGCGCGGCAAGCGGGGATGATCCGAAGTATGCGGCTGCGGCGAAGCGGCTTGGCGAGTGGGTCGCGGCGAACAACGACGAGCTGGTGTACGGCGGCGGCGGCGTCGGGCTGATGGGCGTTGTGGCGCAGGCGGTGCTCGACGGTGGCGGGAAGGTGCATGGCATCATGCCGCAGATGCTCATCGACCGCAACGCCGCGGCGAAAGGCCTGACGACGATGGAGGTCGTCGATGACATGGACGAGCGCAAGCGCCGGATGATGGAGCTCGGCGACGTGCTTATTGCCTTCCCTGGCGGCCCCGGCACGCTGGAGGAAATTGCGGAAGCGATTTCGTGGTCGCGCATCGGCTTGAACAACAAGCCCTGTGTGCTGTTCGACTTGGACGGGTACTGGCGTCCGTTGGCGCAAATGTATGACGTTATGGTATCAGCTGGTTTCCTTACTGCCGCTGACCGTTCCAAGCTGCTGGTGACTGATTCTGTCGACGAGATCACCCGTTTCGCTGCTACCTATCAGCCTCCCAAGGTCCGCACGTTCCCCGAACGAAAGTAGGTTGCCGGCCGCGTGCCGACAATGTTCGCCCGCGGGGTGATGTCGCTGATTTGATAATACGAAAGCCTTCGAACCGTTGATATCAATAGGGATTCGAAGGCTTTTGCATTCGTGTTGGTAAGGCCAGGAAGAATTTGCGTTATTGCAAAATACATATTGATCGACTTCTGGCATACGCAATATCAGGGTCTAGGTATGGAACCGGCGATGGTCAGCACAGAAGGTTTATTCCTTGGCTAGCTTTGCCGTTTCGTTTACGTGCTTACGGGCGGGCATGAAGGCTAGCAGCAACACCGCGGGGATGAACCACGCTGCAGACATAACCACAATTGCTCTCCAGTCGCCCGATCGTGTTGGGCCGGTGATAGTGACTTGGAAATCAACGATGGCATGGACTACGGCCCCTAAACTCAGACCGTTGCTCAGTACCCTCAGGAACGAGAACGTGAGGCCCATCGCAAAAGTATAAAGCACTTGTTGCAATGTGGATTCCACGCTTTGGCCGACAGTTATGATATTCATCAGATGCATGGATGCGAAAATGGCGCTGTTCCCCAGCGAACTCCATAGCAAGGTGAAACGTGACCTGGCAGTGAACGCGTGAAAGATGTCGAATAGCAGGCCGCGAGTGAGGAATTCCTCGAAGATGCCTGCCTTACAGGCCGTGAATGTCATGGTCCAGAACGCTGATATCGAGGTGTCTAAGAGGTCGAAGACGCTAAGGGCGTTTTCGATTACATCGACGGCAAGAAACGTGAACGCTATCAGGATAATGCCGCAAGCCCAATAAAACACCTGTTTGACTCCGGATTGGCCTTTCATCACTGAAGGAACTGACACCTTTGTCGTCCTTAAAATGATAAAAACGACAACCGCTGTTGCAACGGCGTACACCAATCCCGCGATGGAATTTAACAATTCAGGTTGTTTCGGGATTACTCTGCCGATGGCATAGTACAAAACTATGATTCCTATGCACCAATAAATTTTATTACGTAACCGCATGATTTGCTCTAGGTCGAGAATGATTAATATTTCTAAGCTACCATCCGGTCAAAGGCCGAATATAGAACGAAAACTCTGTTTTCGTCGTAAATGGCGTTCAGAGTGCAACATCAGGGCAAGTGATTGTGACAAGTACTAAGGCAAATCATTAGTTAAGCCACATCCTTTTTGTCGTCCTTCCAGAAGTTCGTGAGACTGCCGTCGTGCATCGAATTCTTGAGATCCTTGAAGATTTTGGACACCATGGACGTGGCGTGGCCCAGCGGATGGTCCCCGAACGATTCAGGCCAACGTTCGAACAGCTCCGGCCATTGCCCGAACAACGTGAGGATGCCGCCGATCATAAACTCGAGCGCCGTTTCCGACTCCATGTCGGGCCAGGAATCTTTGCGCATGCCAAGTTCCTCTTTGGCCACCTCCATGAACAGGTTCTTGAGCAATCCCACAAGTTCGTAAGTGCCATGTGGCCCGGCGACAAGGCTCATCCGGCGGAAACGCTGCTTCAACACCGGTGATTGCTCAATCAGATGGCTTTCGGAGACGTTTCCGTCCAAAATCGCGTCCATGAGGTTGAATATCTCAGCGCGCTTGACCTCGTGGGTCAACGCGCTTTCGGCGAGCTCCAGGAGGTTGCTGTAATGGTAGTAAAACGATGTTCGGGCGACGCCGGAATGCACCAGGATGTTCTCGACGGTTATCCTGTTGTATGGTTTCTTCTCGATAAGCTCCCAGAAGACATTCTCCATACGCTCCACCGCATTGGGTCCAGCTTGATTTTTCCTTGGCCGTGCCATCGTGCGCCTCCTTGTAGTTACGGGCTGAGTCAGCCTTCAAATTTTGCTACGCCTATCTTGGCATAGATGAAATAGAACAAGTCATAGCGTTTCATCAGTTTTATCAAAATGAGATGTTCTATATCCTTTCCGATGGCTTACAAGGCAAAGGGCCTTGTACGAAATATGGAGAGGCGAATGAGCATGCGCAAAGAATTTGATTGGATGAAGCTCATACCTGTCGGGCTTGTGATTGTGATGACGTGCATGATGGCATTGTTTTTCTACCCGCTTGTCAATATGGATGTTACGGATATCCCGGTGTCGATTTATAACGAAGATCAATCGGTCGCTCTGCCTAACGGGCAAAGCCTTGAAGCCGGATCTGCAGTTGTTACAGCCATGAAAGAGTCTGCCAAGAAGCAGAATTCAGCCTTCAAGGTGACCGAGCTCTCAAGCCGGCGGTCCTTGGATCATGCCAAGGATGATCACGCTTTCTATGCCACCATTGACATTCCGAAGGATTTCAGCCAAAGGGAATTTTCCCTGAAAGTCAGTGATGCCGAGCAGCTTGTGTCGCAAAGCGCAGAGCTTTCGACGGTAAAGGAACAGGCGCTTAAGCAGGCTGAGGCACAGGGCATCAAGGGGCAGGCCGCGAACCAGCTCGTTGAGTCGGCGATGGTCAAGGCGGCTTTGGCCCAGCAGAACGCCAGGCCGGCCAAGAAAACTGCCGCCGAAAAAGCGGTGATGCCGACGATTCACGTGCAGGTCGACAATTCGAAGAACGTGATGATCGCGAACCTGTTGAAGGCTTCGATGGCGCAATCCGGGCTGAGCGACGAGAACACCATCGTCGATACCGAACTGGTGAATACCGGTGCCGATACAGGAGCGCAGGGAACGGTTGAAGCCATGCGCATGAACAGCATCGTCATCCCCATCTTCCTGATGTCTTCGCTTTCGGGCGCGTTCATATGCAAGGAGATGCGGCGCAAGCGCTATACGAGCCATACCCAGAAGTGGAAGAACATCGGCGTACAGGCCCTTTATGCCTTGGGAATGTCGGTATTCATCGCTTTGGGCATCGACCTTCTGCGCAAGATTACTTCGAACCAGTGGTTGCCCGGGCGAGGCGTCGGATTCGTGTGGCTGTCGAGTCTTGGCCTGACGTTAGCAGTTATGGGATTGGCGAACGTATCCCTGCCGCTGGGCATGGTGGCCGGAATCGGAACCGTGGGGCTTGGATTCAGTGTCGGCATGCTTCCCGGTGAGGTCCTGCCCGACTTCTGGAAGCACTGGGTGGTGTCCTGGGTGCCGCAGAATTTCGCCGCCTCTGGATTGCGTGACATTATTTTCAACAACGCCGGGTTCTGGAATTCCGGGACGAAAGGCTTGCTGATTATCGCGGCGTGCGGTATCGCGTGTGTCCTTCTGGCAGGATTGATGCCGTTGCGCGTGTACAAGAAGCTTGATCCTGCGGCGCTGAAAGCGTGACCAGCTGGCTTTTCGATAGTTCGATAGTCATTGTTTCGCACGTTTGCGCCACACTCTGTATAAATGCCGGGTTTGTCATGTTTCTGTATGATGAACCCGGCATTTTTGTCTGTTGGAAGATGATGTGGTTAACTGCCAAGATTGAGCTCTTGTTCTCGACCGTATCCCCGCCAGAAGCTTGCGAGACTGCCGTTTTTCAGCGACGACTTCAATTCCCTGAACACTTTGGACATCATTGAGGTCGCGTGTGAGAACAGGTCTCCGGGGAAGGATGCGGGCCAGCTTATGAAGAGACGGGGCCATTCCTCAAACATCGAGACGACACCACCGACGACGAATTCAAGAGCGGCCTCCGTCTCCATGTCCGGTGACTTGTCTCCCAGCCCAAGTTCAGCGCGGGCTATGGTCATAAAACATTTCTTCATCAATTCAAGGAACCTTAACGTACCGTTAGGGCCCACAATGAGTTCGAGTCTTTTGAATCGACGGTTGAGCACTTCGGGCTTGGCCGCTGGTATGTCATCCAACGTGTCGCTATTTACGATTTCATGGATGAGGTCAACCATGTCCTTGCGCATGCATTCGTGCACGATCGAGTTTTCCGCCAACTGCTCAAGATTGCAGTAGTGGTAATAAAAAGTTGTTCGTGATACTTCGGCTCGGACCAGTATGTTGTCGACGGTGATTTCACTGAAAGGTTTCTGATCCAATGCTTTCCAAAACGCATTTTCCATACGTTCTATGGCGTTTTGTTTGGGAAAAGAATTTTTAGGTCCAGACATACTCCTCTCCTTTGTGAAATAGAACATACTATTTAAACATTTTTCATATTAATATGTGTCACATTGTGTTAGCTAGAACAAACGTTGTTATTTTGTTAACAAAAACGCATTACATAAAAGGATTGTTTTTCATTGAAATATGGTTTAGTCCAAAAACTATGGCAGATAGCTTGCTAAAGATGTGGTTTAGGGTATTTGAGGGGAAGTGGGCTTGGTTGAGCGTTAATCCATTGACGATGTATCAAATCCTAGGGAATCAGCGAACCAGGCACGGCCTGCTTGGGTTACTTTGAGTGCGCGTCTCGGCTCATAACGGGTTACGGCACCGATTTCCAACAGGCGGGAACACATCGCTGCGCCATACGTTCCAGAAAGATGCGGTCGTCGTTCGGTCCAATCTAGGCATGCTTTTACACAAGGTGAGGTTGACAGTTTGGGCCGTGTGCTCTCGAATATATTCGCCGCGAACCAGCTTTTGCCATCTTTGGTCAGTGAGAATCCACCATCATTGACGGCGATGAGCCCCTTATCGATCATTGCATCGGCAATCGCGACGCCGAGATGCCCGGCGATGTGCCGGTAGCAGGTCCGTGCCCGCCTGAGCCTCGCGTCGGCCCGGACCTTTCGGTATCCGACTTTCGGTTCGAGTCTGCAGCCCGACATGCATCCCAGGGTCTCAATCGCGTCGGCCGCTTGCCTGCTGGAAAGCCGGTAATAACGGTGCTTGCCTTGCCGGATTGCGATAACCACACCGGCATCTTGGAGATGGCCGAGACATGAGCTCATAGCCGGCGCGCTCACTCCCACTGCGTGGCGCAATTCCGTGGGGGTCCACGCGCATCCGTCCATCAGTGCGTCGCACACTTCCGCGCGGGTTCGGTCTGCGAATACGCTTGTCAGATCGCTGATGCCGCCGGCCATGCCGACGCGCCCGTCATATTGACTGATTTGAGACATGCTCACCTATCCTACCGGCGCGTCACTTGCCAAAACGTGCCTTTTATATTTCCATACTGATGGAAGCGATCATGTGGCATGATGCCAACATGACTCAACAACATAATGAAGATCAACATGTCGTCATACACCCGCAAACCCTTTATTTCGGCACCCCGATAGTGCTGCTGTCCACCCTCAATCCAGGCGGATCGACTAACCTGGCTCCCATGAGCAGTGCGTGGGCTTTGGGCACCACCATCACGCTTGGTATGAATATCGGTAGTCGTACCGCCTTGAATCTTAAGGATGGCAGCGATCTTGTGGTCAATCTGGCAGACCAGCACTTGCAAAAGCCAATTCAGACGCTAGGCCAACTCACCGGCAACTCGGCTGGCAGGGCCGGACACCTCCACGGCACCGTACCCTGCCACGACAAGTATGCAGCGGCCGGACTCACGCCGCAGCCTTCCGAACTTGTCAAGCCCGATCGAGTCGAGGAATGCCTCATTCAGATCGAGTGCCATACGCTGAAAATCGAAAACGACACCGACAACCATTTCCTCATCATCCAAGCCCAGGCCCTCCGCGTTCATGCCGCGTCGAGTCTGCTGGACGAATCCGGTCGTATCGATCCGGAATTATGGAAACCGTTGATTTACGACTTCCGTCAGTTCCATACGATCGGGCCCAAGCTCGGCTGAAAGCCGGCAGTGATATTCCGGATGCAGGATCAAACTTGTTGCTTCCCATCGCTGCAACTTATCCACAATAGTGGCTTTCGACAGTGGCTTTATCAATAAAACGAAATTTTCCGCTCGCAAACTTGAAGTGAGCGGTATCCAAAAGGGCCGTGAACACGTTTGAAGACATGTGCACGGCCCAATTTGGGGATCGGCTCGACTCATTGCTCGGACTTGGTGAGATAGTTTCTGATCTCATTCATGGCAAGTGGCATGTTGCCTACTTGGCAATGTTCATCGGCGTTCTCTTCGGCCGTATATACGCGTGAAGCTATCGAGGCTGCATTTACCAGCTCGTTTTCGATTTGGCTGAGGCGGCTCAAAGGCACGTACTGGTCGTGTTCTCCCGCGAGCAGCAGGACGTCTTGGTTGATCAGCGGCCCCAAGCCGGAGAAGTCGAACCGCTCGAAGGCATACAGCATGTCATGAGGCGTTTTGGTGCCGGTGAGCAGGCAACCCTGCTGCAATTTCCATGCAATGTCGATATCCTTTTTGGTGGCCTCGTCGACAAGCCGGTCAATCGCTTTGGAATCGTGTCGTTTGACCAGTTTCAGGAAAGCCGTTGCGACTGGTTCTGACATGCGTATCGTGATGCCATCGAGGGCTCGGTAGAAAATGTCCATGGAAATGGTTTGGTCGATGCGCTTGTCGAAGGCCGCAGCTCGCAGCACGAGTAGCCCGCCCAGCGAGATGCCCATGGCCGCAGTGTGCTTGACGTTGAAGTAGTCCATGACACATCCGGTCGGCCTCTCCCACGCTGGGGTGAGGTGCGTGCCGCGCAGCAACGAGTTTCCCTGTCCGGGGCCGTCAAACATAATGACCGTATAGCCCGCATCCTGAATGGGCTTGGTCCATTTGACCAGTTCCTCAAGGTACGAGTCGAACCCGCCGAAGACGACCAGCGTCTTTTCCGAATCATTCCCGTTAACGCGTACCGCCGGAAGAAGCGTATCCTCATAAGGAATCTCGCGGCGGTCGAGATCGGGGCCCTCCCATCCCTTGTAAAAGTCTTCGCGGAAATGACGTACCAGTTTGTCTTTGCGCTGGAAGTCGTTGACCTGGGAGACATAGAATGCTGCAGCGGCATAGTAGCCGGATGCTATCGCGTAATCACCCTTCAATTCTCGGACGCTCGCCAAACCCTCCCATGCTCGGGTCCAGTTTTCAGTACTCGTCAGGTCCGGAACGATGCTATCGACGTCGTGCTTGACCTCCGGATCCGTGTCGTACCCTGGTGCGAATCGGTTGATTTGCAGATCGAACTGCCGGTTTCCCGTTAGTTTGTGAAACATGCTATTCCCCTCCTTTTGTGATTAGAAAGCTTGCAAAGGAATATAATGCCCCATCCCGTGGCAACGGTAAACACATAAAATCGTTTGTTTTATAGTAATACGAATGAAAAATTTAGAACAAAGTGCGGTTGCTAGAACAAAAAATTCCGCAAAAGTAATACTTTCTTAAAGGCAAATCGATAAATACGTCCGTAAAAATCGTTAAAACAAATCCAATAAAAAAATAATAATGAACGTGCGTAAAACCATTTTAGCATGGGCGTTGAAGGGATTTAAACCAAGGAAAGTCTAATAAGACAAAAGGTTTTTCTTGAGTTCCTTCATTTCAGATTGAAGAAAGGAAATACATGAGTATCCCTAGGAGAATAACAATTCCCATAGCGACGGCTGCCACAGTTGCCACACTCTTGGGAATGTTTGGAGTTGGGGTTTCGGCAAACGCCGAGAATGCCCCTGCCAGCTCGACAACACAATCAGTAGCACAGAAGCCGACGGCACAAGACGAAAATCCGGCAACAGTTTTTGGCAATACGAGGGTAAGTGTTACCAATACAAGTGCCGACAACCAGTTATTCAATGGCTTACAAGGCCAAGGTACCTCTTTCCATGTCGTTTTAACGTTGAACAATAACAGTTCAATCAAATCGGGAGATAAATTTGTCATTACGTTGCCGGGAGACGCTGTCAACTGGAACGGAGTGACATGGAACGGCATGACCGCGGCAGCAGTCGGCCAATTTGCCAAGGACAGCAGCACTCATTCGGTTACACTCACGTTTACCCGTGATTTGACAGGAGCCGGTTCGTTTGAATTCGATGTCAACCTTGCATTCCTTAACAAGGCAAACGATACTCAGACGGCTACGGCAGCTGCTGTAAGCAAGGACGGGACGACCACCTCTGTCAATGTGATTAATCCTCATTACCGTGCAGGATACATTACCCCTCCCTCGCTGACTGGAGATACGCGTGCCCAAGCTCCTGACACGGGTACATTGACCAACAAATTCCCCGTACCGAATAACATGCTTTATCGGGATACCAACTTCCCTTCCACCACGTACTATGCTCCGAATGAGCCGTACATGTCGATTTTCAATGTTATTGACCCTGCGGGCAGCACGAAGAACGATACGGGCCGTAGTTACACATTGAAAGCTTCAGGCGCTCTCGGTGGTACCGCATCACTCGACGTTAATGATTTCCGTTTCTTCTGGTTCAAGGATGACTCGAATTTGATGACGGCCACTGATCTGAAGAACTCGGCCAACATCACCACAACGAAGAACTCAGATGGTACCGTTACTATTTCAGTTCCCGATGGCGTTAGCGATACTTATCTGAGTGTCGTGGTCAAGGTTTCGACCCCCGTTGCCGGTTCACCTGCTTCTCCCGTGAAATATATCGTCAACTGGAAATACAACTCCACCAATAACAGTAGTGCCACTGTCAAGGATTGGACAGCGATGCTGACCTACCAGAACTCAGACAGTATTTCTGGATTCATTCCTTATATTGCGGCTAATGACAAAACAGTGAAACGTGGAACCGTCACGGGCGACCGCTATCAGTGGCTTCGTGATGGTGTCAACGCCAGTGATGTAGAGGATGGTGATGTTTCCAGTAAAGTCATCGTCAGCAATGATGGCGGTTTCGATCCGAACACCAACGGAACCTATACTGTCACTTACGCAGTCAAAGATTCTGCCAACAATACCGTGACCAAGCAGGTCAAGGTGACGGTGTATTCGGATGTCACGGTTCACTATGCCGATTCCGATGGCAATGCCCTACAGGGCGTGAAGAATCAGGACGGGACCGCTATCGTCAACCCGACCACGCTCAGCGGTGACGGCAAGGTCGGTCAGAATTACCAGATTCCCCAACCTGCTGTCGTGCGTACCTCGGGCAAGACCTATTTCTTCAAGGGCATGACCGGTGCGACTTCCGCGACTGGTACGTTCGGTGATGCCGGCCAGGCGACCGACGTGACGTTGAGCTACAACCTTGACAAGACCAGCGTGGTGGCAAGGGATGTCAATCTTATCGCCGGAACTGCGTATGATCCGTCGCTCGGGTTCGTTTCGGCCAGCGACAAGGCCGGTGCTGCGGTGGCGTTGAACAATGTCACCGTTGACGGGGCCAGTGCGGTCGACACTTCCAAGGCGGGTTCGTTCCAGGTGACCTACTTGCTCAAGAACTCGGCAGGTGACACGGTTTCGGCGGTGTCCAACGTGAAGGTGATTGATAACTCGAACGTGATCGTCAAGGACAGCTCGATCAAGCAGGGGGCTGCCTGGAAGCCGGAGGACAACTTCGTGTCGGCTAAGGCCGCCGATGGCACCGATGTGCCGTTCTCAAAGATGACGGTCACCGGAAGTGTGGACTCTTCCAAGCCTGGCGAATATGATGTGACCTATGCTTTGCCCACGCTGACTCGCGGCGAGACGGCATCCGAGCCTTCACATTCGGCGGTGGCTCATGTCACTGTGGTCAAGACCATGGCGGCAACGCCTCAGCCTGGCAACGGAGGCAACGGCAGCAACAGCGGCAATGGTGGTTCGAATTCTGGCAGCAATAACGGTAGCAACAGCTCGACTTCGGGCAACAACGTTGGCAGCAATGGCTCGAACAACAGTGGCAACTCCGGTAATGGCAACTCGACATCCAGCAACGGCGGCTCAACTTCCGGCAGCAATGCTGGCGGCACCTCAACGTCTGGCGCGTCTGCGAACGCAAATTCCGGCAATGGCTCGAACAACAACCCGGCGGATTCCCACAACACTCCAGTAAGTGGCAATCCCGCGGCTGTTGTTCCTGGCAACAATGCGAATGGCCAGGCCAACGCCTCTTCAGTAGCAACCAAGCCGGCTGCGGGTGCCGCTTCCAGTCAAGATGGCCAATCTGCAAAGTCAGCCAACGGTTTAGCGACGACGGGTTCGGATGTGATCGTGCCGATTGTCGTGCTGATGGTGTTGCTGGCGGCCGGTTCGGCGCTTACCGTGACCGTGGTCAGGAAGCGTCATTGATGGAAGATTGATTTCAGTCTGGCGATGAGGAATCCGTCAAGCTATAAAGACGGTTTTGTCTCGTCAGGCTGGGATCTTATCCCTCTTGACGAGAGCCGGCACGAAGGTGATTTACTTTCATACCGGCCCTGTATCATATCGAGAAAGGTCATTTTAAAACAGAATAGGCAAAAACGTTCTATTGATTTGATGTCAATCCTTTTTATAATGAAGTTTATTGAGGCCTGAATACACAAAAAGTAAACCTATACAAAGGTTTGCTGTGCTATGGCCTTTGTAAACGAGAAAAAGGATATCATGAGAAAAATCAATAAGCATGTGACGGCTGTGATAGCAGCCATCGCGACTCTACTGGCGGTGTGCGGCGGCGTGGCCACCGCCAGCGCTTCCTCAGGCGAACAGTCACAGAATGATTCGAC
Source organism: Bifidobacterium sp. ESL0745 (assembly GCF_029433335.1). Lineage (NCBI taxonomy): Bacteria > Bacillati > Actinomycetota > Actinomycetes > Bifidobacteriales > Bifidobacteriaceae > Bifidobacterium > Bifidobacterium sp. ESL0745. The sequence continues at coordinate 98,296 of NZ_JAQTHX010000002.1, read as the reverse complement.
GCAGGTAGCCTCGGAACTGTTGAGGGACTATACCCCAACTACGGCTTTTAATAATGCGAAAGTTAGCGTTATCAACCAGTCTGACGACAATGCCTCATTCATTGGAATTTCAGGTCAGGCGCTTGTGCTGCATGTCAAGTTCGTACTCGATGCGGGAAGTTCGTTGAGCAATGGTGACAAGCTGGTGATCTCCATTCCCGGAGACGCCGTGGATTGGAACAACGTTGTCTTTAACGATTCCGGTGTCGCATCGATTGGGACTCTTAGCAAGGATGCCACTTCTAAGACCGTTACGTTCACATTGACCAAGGATGTGACGGTTCCGGGCAGTGTTGATTTCTTTATCAATGTGCGTTTCCAAAATGTAGCGACGGACAATAACACCATAACGGCCAGCGCGGTATCCGGTGGGACAACGACGCCTATAGATGTACAAAATCCGCATTATAAGACCTTATGGATTGACACTTCGGGAACGACAAGTCATCCCAATGCTCAGGCTCCAGGCTGTGGAAGTTATGGAAAAGCGTACCCTGATCCAGATAATTACGCATCGACTTCTAATAATAAGTGTTACTTCACCCCAAACGAGCCTTATATGGCTTTGTACAATGTTATCGACCCGGGCGATGCCACCAAACCGGACCTAGGCAGGAGCTATACCCTGAGCGTTCAAGGTCCTGATGTGTCGCTGAATCTGAATGATTTCCGTTTCAAAGACCTTCATTTCAGCAACAACACGCTTATGACTGCCTCCCAGATGCAGACAAAGTACGGCATCACGGCGGTCAAGAATCCTGATGGTAGCGTGACGATTTCGATACCCGATGGCATATCCGACACTTGGCTGATGCCGCTTTACAAGCTGTCGACTCCTCATATCGGCACCGCGGCGAATCCGGCCGAGTATCAAGTCAGATGGCAATACAAAACCACAACCAAAAACGTCGTAACAAATCTTGATGATTGTATTTCAGAGGTTCTGGTCTACCAGATTGGTGATACCACGGGGTTCGTTCCCAATATCGAGGCCAGCGATAAGACGCTGAAAAAGGGAACGGCTGTTGCCGACCGGAATCAGTGGCTTCTTGACGGCGTGACCGCGAATGATGTCGAGGATGGCAACCTGACCAGCAAGGTGAGCGTTAGCAATGACGGCGGCTTCGACCCGAACACACTCGGTGCGTATACCATCACCTACTTAGTGAAGGACGCCGATAACAACGCGGTGACCAAGCAGGCCAAGGTGACGGTCTATTCAGATGTAACTGTTCGCTATACCGATTCTGCGGGGCACGATCTGCAGAATGTAAAGGACCAGGGTGGTGCTGCCATCGCCAACCCGACCACAATCAGCGGCGACGGCAAGGTCGGTCAGAACTATCAGATTCCCCAACCCGCCATCATACATGCCGACGGCAAGGTCTATTTCTTCAAGTCCATGACGGGCGCGGCCTCCACCGCCGGCACGTTTGGTGATGCCGGCCAGGCCACGAATGTGGCTTTGGTCTATGGTCTGGATCAAACGAGCGTCAAGGCCAAGAACCTCAATCTCAGCGCCGGCGACTCCTATAGTGCGGCCGACGGCTTGGTTTCGGCTACGGACAAGGACGGCAATGCCCTTAATGTTTCCAATGTCACGGTGAAGGATGCCGACAAGGTCGATACCACCAAAGCCGGCGATTTTACGGTGGCATATACGCTCACCGACGTTGAAGGCAACCCGGTTCAGGCCGTTTCGAAGGTCACAGTAACCGACAAGTCCGATTTGCAGGTTAAGAACTCTGCGCTGAAGCGTAACGGAAGTTGGACGGGTAAGGCGAACTTCGTTTCCGCCACTGACGCCAACGGCACAGACGTGCCGTACGAGGATTCAAAGGTCGTGGTCACCAACCCGATCGACCCCGCCAAGCTTGGTCCTCAGACGGTGGATTATGCGTTCACAAATCGGGCAGGTCGCAAGTTGACGACCCAAGCCACGGTCACGGTCTATTCGGACGTGACGGTGCATTACGTCGATTCCAATGGCCATGCTCTTACCGGTTTGAAGGACAAGAGCGGCGCAGCCATTGACAACCCGGCCACGCTGACCGCCGGTAGCAGCCCGATTGGCAAGCCGTACACGATACCTTCGCCCGCGAACGTTTTCAGCGCTGACAAGACCTATTTCTTCACGGGTATGACCGGTGCGATTTCCGCGACTGGCACGTTCGGTGATGCCGGCCAGGCGACCGACGTGACATTGAGTTACGCGTTGGATCAGACGAGCGTCAAGGCCAAGGACGTTGATCTGACGGCCGGCAAGCCGTATGATCCGTCGCTTGGGTTCGTTTCGGCCAACGACAAGACTGGTGCCGCGGTGGCGCTCAATGGCGTGACCGTCGACGGGGCCAACGCGGTTGATACCTCCAAGGCTGGTACGTTCCAGGTGACCTACTCGCTGAAGAACTCGGCCGGGGATACCGTTTCAGCGGTGTCCAACGTGAAGGTGACGGACAAGTCGAACGTGACTGTCAAGGACAGCTCGATCAAGCAGGGGACTGCCTGGAAGCCAGAGGACAACTTCGTGTCGGCAACGGCCGCGGATGGGTCAAATGTGCCGCTCTCGGCCATGACCGTTTCCGGTAGCGTGGATTCCTCCAAGCCCGGCAAATACGATGTGACGTACTCTTTGCCTGCGTTGACCCGTGGGGAGGCTGAGCCTTCGCATTCGGCGGTGGCTCATGTCACGGTGGTCAAGGCCGTGGCGGTGACACCGCAGCCGGGCAACGGCGGCAATGGTAACGGGAGCAACGGTGACGGTAATGGAAGCCATGGCGGCGGTAATGGCAGCAACGACGGGTCAAACTCCGGCAATGGTGGTTCGAACTCCGGCAGCAACGGCGGTTCTACCACAAGCAACAATAACGGTAACGGTGGTTCGACTTCGGGTAACAACGCTGGCGGCAACGGCTCGACCAATGGTGGCAACTCCAGCAATGGAGGTTCATCTTCCACTGGTAACGGCGGTTCGGCTTCCGGCAGCAACGCAACGGGTCAGTCCAGCGCCGTAGGCAACAGCGCTTCCAGCAACCAAGGTTCCGCGTCGTCGGCCGGCAAGTCCTCTTTGGACGGTGCTTCCAGTGGCTTGGCTACGACGGGCTCGAACGTGATCTTGCCGCTCGTCGTGCTGATGATATTGCTGGCGGCTGGTTCGGCGCTTACCGTATTCGTCGTCAAAAAGCGCCACTAAACGGCGATCTCCAATCTGACTACGATAGAATGGCCAAGCCGTAAAAGCGGTTCTCCCACGTCGGATTGAACGGTCTCTCATCTGCTCAAAGGACCGGTGCGAAGGAAATTTCCACCTTCGCGTCGGCCCTTTGTCATATATAAAATTATTGGGTTATGGAATTTCTTGGAACGGTTCGCAAATTTGACTTTTGAACAGTAATCAAATGAGCTGATATGTTCCGATTGCACGTACTGACATCCGGCTATTGCAAGGAGCCGCCGGAATAGTGCAGATGATAAACGGGCAATGAGCCGGCGTAGATGGTTTCCTCGCCGCTGAAATCTGATATATCGCCAATGTACCGGTTTGTATAACGATATTCACCGGCCTCGAATGATGCTGGTCCACGATAAGGTGCGTCAGAGCTTACTTTTCGCAGCGCAAGTTTCAGGAACCGGTAAATTTCTGTCGCGTTGCCGTCTCTGTTTTTATTGTCTGGATTAGTGCTGTTGCTCAGTATTCCGCCCGAATAGACCATCGACCACATTGCTCGTGACTCGTCCTCTACGATTTCTTGGCCGGCAAAATGCAAACTGCCGTAGTAGATATCGCGGTAATGCAGGTTGTCTTTCGCGAACCTGAACTCGTGCGATCCGGGGAATGCAGGTTCAAACGTAACCGGTTTTTCTGCGGCGTATGTGGCGGCTTTTGCACTGACCAGAAACGACGACAACGATGTTGAAATCACGGACCCAGTTTACCAAGGATGAGGCGGTTGGTTGCGGATACGACGTCGTACGAACGCGGGTCATAGACCGGGATATTTGGTTTATAGCTGGGGTTTGGCCGTGTGGAAGTATGTGTTTCGTGCTGTTCTATTCCAGAGCCTATGTAAAAACTTGAGGTCCTGGAATCGTTGTAATCTCAACGTTTCCAGAAGCCGTCCAGTTCCATTATGCCGGACGTTGAATGCGGTACGGGTTCCGGTGCTTCAAAAGCGTAAGGAAACCGGTTTTGTACCAGTGAAGTATTTGGAGTCTAGGCGATGCCTGATGCTCTGGTGCTTATGGTTTCGGCTGGTTCTATTCACTGCTTTCAGGAAAATGGCAGGGTGCAATTACGAAACGGTTATTTACTCCGTGACATCAAGTTTTCGATTACGGGAATAAAGCTTCTTGTCCCGTTCGCCAATTGGCCGCAATACCTTGCAGGGAACGCCAGCGGCGACAACGTTCGGCGGAAGGTCTTTGTTGACAATCGCCCCTGCTCCGATAACCGTATTGTCGCCTACCGTGACACCGGGAAGAATCGTTACGCCCGAACCGATCCATACGTTGCAGCCGATGTGGACGGGAATCGCGTACGTATAACGGTGCTCTCTCAAAATCGGCAGAATCGGATGGCCCGCCGTCGCGATAACGACATTGGGGCCGAACATGCAGTCATCGCCGATGAATATATCGGCATCATCGACAGCAGTGAAATTGCTATTGCAATAGATGCCCTTGCCCATATGCACGTGATGGAATCCCCAAGTCGCATGTGCCGGAACCTCGATATGGCAATCAGGGCCGATTTCAGCGAACATTTTCTTCGCAGTTCGTTTTTGCCTGCTGTATCCGTCGGGTGCAGTTGGTTGAAGTCGTAGAGCAGTTCCTGATATTTCCACTGATCGCCCACTATTGCAGGGTCGTCATAATGATAAGGAAGTTCTTGAGCTCGTCGTTGTACGTTATCCATGAGGTATTCCTTTGTCGGCTTTTCGCAATTTGGTATGTGCGGGGTCGAGTAGCGCTGGTTTCTCTTCCATAGCACAATCAATGCCGAGTCATAACCCTATAAAATCGTAGCCTTTTCGATGGTCATATTCTTCCGGCCTGAATTCTATTTAGAAGTGCAATGCTGTTGTTTCCGGTTGGTCAGAATGTTATCGGTCCGATTGGCCCTACGGCGGAGTCTGGCTTATATTACGCGTGGCGGGGGAAAGAAGGCCTGTATTCGTGAGCTTTTTATAGCTCCAGAATGCGGGTCGGTTCAAATCGTGATGTGCCGGGTTCGCTTCACCCGACGCCATCCATTGATTGTCAATCCTTGACCTTGACGCCCTTGGTCTTCACGGTGTCGAGAAGGACTTGCGGTTGCGCATGCCCGTCGGCGTCCGCGCGGACGAGGAAGCCTTTGGCGTCGTCGGGCTCGTCGCCTTTGTCTATGGTACAAAGACCGGTGAGGCTTTTTTCGTAGACCGAGTATGTGAATGGGGTCGAACTGTTAAAGGAAACATCTATAGACTTGTGTATCCATTTAGCAAAATCCTTATTGAAATTCCCCCACTCACCATCTAATTGTTGATTGGCAATTACGATGGCCGCCGTTTCGCTTTTGAGGGCACGGCGGCCGGAGCCTCAAAAGCTCATGCGCACTAGGTGGTAGGGAGAGTCCGGACTGTCGACGAACGCCGACAGCGGGTCAAACGTCTGCACAAAGCCGGCAATGGGCGCCGGCGGGGCGTCGAGCCTTGCCAGGCGTTCGTGGGCCATGTGCCGCTCGTTATCGCTTACTCCTTGATCGGAGGCCGTGTGGCCGTTGGATGCTGGTGCGCCGACGGCGGTGAGCCTGCGCGTGAGCGCGTGCGGGGCATCCTCTTAATAACGAAGCTAAGCCTTATTCCGCCACTGGCGCGTGAGCGCGTGCGGGGTGTCCTCAACGCATGCTGCGGAGTGTGTTTGACCGATATTCCTTCTTTTTGTTGGTTGTTGTTTGTTATTGTTCCAGTACTTGTGACCGGATCGGTGTGTTTCTTTGATGCAAATTCCTAAATGGCTGAGGTTCAGATATGAATGTCGTAATTCTCGTATATTTTGGTAGTCCCGGAATGTGTTTTCACGGCCTCTGTGTTCCGGTCCACGGCGTCCGAAATGTCGCTTCCTGCCAAGTACGTGGCCATCAACTGTTCAGACGCCAGGAAGTTGGCGGTTTCCTGCTGCTGCTCCACGCGGGCCTGGTGCATGTGGTTCTCGTACAGGTTGATGGCCTCCCCGAGAGTGTTGGCCCGTCCCTGCCGTACGGCTTTGCCCATGAAGCTCGATGCCTCCACGCTGCTGTATTCCGGCGGGTACCAGGGCGCGACCCTGTCCGCGTAGGCCCGTTGGACCTGCGCGAGGCGCTGCCTGAAGGGCGTGACCTGCTGGAGGTATGCGCCGTAGGCCTCGTTGTATATCGGCTGCTCGCGGCGGCGCAGCATCGGGCCCAATATCGGAGCCAGTATCATACCGATGATGAACGAGTCAAGGAAGATGGAAAGGAAAGCGCAGACAAGGGTGTAGATTCCTTCGGCGCCTATGCTTCCGCCCGCCAAGAGAATGAACGCCAGGAAGGCGATGAACAGCGCCGACAGGATCGCTGTCGAGATCAGTTCGATGCGATGGGTGAGCATTTTGCTGCGCTTCTTGGTAAGTATCTCCCAGGCCATCCGCCCTTGTTTGGAAAGCTGTACCGAGTTGATCTGCCGTTGAAGGGCGAGGGCCGCCCCGATAAGGTTCGCCGCGTCGGCGAGGCCCTCCGCCAACGCTGGTCCTGTAGGTGCCGGTCGAGTCATGTTCCTCTCCCTTGATGCCGTTCCGTCGCGGAATGGCATCCTCTCTTAAAAGAACTCGTACAGAGCGTAAGCATAATAGTAATGCACGACACATTAGTGTCTTTTTCCGCATATACATGGACTGCGACTGATGAATGTCGGGAGGCGTCATAAGTCCGCCGGATAAGGCGTTGCGTTTGGATCAGGTTCAGAGGTCGCGCTTGGTACCCCGGAACATGGAAAGTCCAGAAAAGTCCCGATGCCGAACGCGGTGGAGGAAGCACTTCGTCCGCTGGTCTAAGGCAAGCGACCTGGTGATTTGGTGTTTGTCGATAGGCGTGGCGGGTATATGCGTCCGCAGAGCACTGCCAAGAACAACAGAAGCTGGTTCGCCAAGGCATTGAGGGACGCGGGACTTCCGATGATTCGTGCCCATGATCTGCGGCACACGGCGGTAAGCATAGCGGTGAGCTCCGGCGCTGACGTCAAGGTTGTGCAGCGTATGGTGGGGCATTCCTATGCGACGACGACGCTGGATACCTATAGCGATGTCTTTGATTCCGATCTTGACGATGTTTCCGGCAACGTTGACAAGGTGATGGATGAGGCGCTCCGCAGAACGAAAAAATAAAAATTGTCAAGTTTTGGGCTGTTGCTGGTAAATGAAGAACCTCAGAAACGTTGAAATTGCAACGATTCTGAGGTTCTTTTAGGCGTGCGAGTAGGGGGAGTTGAACCCCCACGAGCATACGCTCACTGCCACCTGAAGACAGCGCGTCTACCATTCCGCCATACTCGCAGACAAATAATAAGGTTACTGCTCAGTGCCGACGAGCGCAAGGGGTTTCAGCGGCGCGTGTTGTCCGATTCTCGGTTTTGCGCAGGGAAGGACTGGCCCCTTGCGGCATCGGGAAGCGTCGTGGACGCGACGAAAAGCATGAAAAACGGTCAGGAAATGTGCTTTTGGTCGCGTAAAGGAAAGTTCAGAACGTTTAGTGCGACGAAAAGCACGGAAAATGGGCGAAAATAGTGCTTTTGGTCGCGCTAAGCCATCGATAACGTCCAAGAGTCGGGAACGTCACCGTGCCCACACGAAATTGTCGGTGCCGGCGCCGATTTCGAAATTGCGTTTGGCACAGCCCAGGCCGACGTGGGCGAACAGGCCGGGCGTAATGCGCGCGCTGGCGATTTGTGCGTCTTCAAGCGTGAATTTGAACGGTTGCTGGCCCAGAGATGTCGGGGCAAGGGAGGCTGCGGCGATACCGCGCTGGAACCAATCTGGGGCATCGGCAAGCGTGGCGTCCGGTCCAAGACTTTCGGGCAATGAACACAACGAATCCAATGGCTTGCTGTGATGTTTGGCACCGGCCCGCGCCGGGTGGCCGAACGCGAGAATCCACACCACGCGCTCGCCGGGGTCAAGTTCCCACCAGCCGGTCGCGGCGTCGTCGAGCACGGCCCACGAGGTCGCCAGTCCAAGCTGTACGAGTGTCAGTGCGAGCTGCTCGCCGTAATAGCCCACCTTTTCCTCGATTTCGGCCTCTTTCGGCGGAATCGGATCAACGATTTGTGCGGGCGAATTGTCGTCGTGATTGGTGTTTGCAGCCGTTTTGTCGGCTTTCAAAGTAGCAGGTGCGTCGGCGGCTTGCTCGTTTGCGCGCGAATTGCCAGATGATTTGATGGGTTGTCGGGTTGTATGCAAAGCCGGGCTTGGTTCGGTGGAAGTTCTCGGGGCATCCGTGTTGGGATGAGCCTTCTTCGCCGGATGCAAATCGTAAGGCTTGTCGATTTGTGTGACAAGAGCGATGGCGTTGTGCACGCCGCTAAAGCGACCGTAATGCGTTTTGTAGCCGCAGAAGGCGTCCTCGAGCCCGGCGGCCATCTGGAAATGCAGGCCGGAAGCGGCGTTGCAGCGCTCGACTTCGGCGGCGATTTCGTCAAGCTGGGACTTGCCGACAGGTTCGTCGGTATACATACGTACGGAATGGCGCTCCGTCATCGCCTCGTTCAGATCCATCTTGCCCTTCTGCCTGTTGTCGGTGAACATTCCCATCATACCGATTGGCCTAGTATTGCGCGGCAAAGTGCGTCTTGTGCGCACGGAAAGGTGACGAATGGTACATCTTGTGCTAGTGGAGAGAGACAGAATCTATTCGATTTAACGGGTCGTGTAGTCAGTCTGGGAAACAGCGTCCAAGCGGATTTTAGAGCCCGTTTCCCCCAAGCAAGTAAATATTAGGCGAACTCTCTGCATGGAAACGGACTTTTGGGTTGCTCTAGAATCCTTTTGCCAAGTAATGAACGTTCATAAATTGCAGGATTGAGAGGATTGGCCTCACCCTTTGGAACCGTGGGCATAGTAGCGAGCCAGGGTCTCGTCGCGGAACTCGTCGAAATAGCCGCCGTCGATGGAGGCGCGGATGTCGTCGAGCAGGCGGATGAAGAAGCGCTCGTTGTGGATGGTGGCCAGCGTCGCGCCGTTGATTTCGTGCGCCCGCAGCAGGTGGTCGACGTAAGCGCGCGAATAGTGCGTGCATGTATAGCAGTCGCAGCCTTCCTCCAGCGGCCCGAAGTCGCGTTTGTTGGCAGCGCGCTTGATGTTGTATCGGCCGTCGCGCGTGTAGATGGCGCCGTTGCGGGCGCAGCGGGCGGGGGCCACGCAGTCGAAGGTGTCGCCGCCGTTTTCGACGCAGGCGAAGATATCGTCGACGGCCGCGATCCCCAGGACGTGCCGGGGCCGCGATTCCGGCATTTCGTCGCAGATCCACGCGCAGGTGTCGCCGATGACCCGCTTCTCGATGGCCCCGCCGATGCCGACGCCGTCAAAATCGAGCGAGGCGATTTCGGAGGCCGCGCGCCGTCGCAGATCCTCGTAATTTGCGCCCTGCACCACGCCATAGAGCGCCTGATATGGCTTGCCGACCCGTTCTGCCGTAAGCCGTTGGTGCTCGGCGACGCAACGCCGCGCCCATCGGAAGGTGCGTTCGACGGAACGCTCCTGATAGCCGCGCGTGTTCATCAGCGTGGTCAGTTCGTCGAAGGCAAACATGATGTCAGCACCGATCTTGTGCTGGATACCCATGGAGATTTCGGCGGAGAAGCGGTGTTTGGAGCCATCGAGCGGCGACTTGAAAGTGACGCCATCCTCATCCACGAAGGCCTTGCGCTCGCGGCCGGGCGCGATGACGTCGTCCGATTTCATGCCGGTGACGTCCATCGCGAGCGTCTTCTTGAACCCGGCACCCAGCGAAAGTACCTGGAATCCGCCGGAATCGGTGAACGTAGGCCCGTCCCAGTTCTCGAAGCGCGCAAGTCCGCCCGCCTCGTCGATCACGGCTTCGCCCGGACGCTCGAAGAGGTGGAACGCGTTGGAAAGCAGGCATTGTGCGCCGAGTGTTTTCATGGTCTCCGGCAGCACGCCCTTCATCGCCGCCTGCGTGGCGACGGGCACAAAAGCGGGAGTGTGAATATCTCCATGTGGAGTATGAATGACTCCGGTGCGCCCGTAACGGGCGCCGCCACGTCCCTTGCCGGAGGCGGAATCCGAAAGCCGCGTGTGCTGTTCGAAATAGAATCTGCTGCGATCGCCGGGCTTGCCGGATTCGGCCCCAAGCGGGTGCTCGAGCAGCCCTGAATCGCTTGCTGCAAGTTGCGAAACTGAAGTGCCGGAACGGGTTTGCGCATATGCCGTGGCTTCCGAAGCAACGTCTTTATGACCTGGAATATGGTTTTGCGCGTTCGGATTGACTCCGGACGCAGCGTCTTTGTCTTTATCCCCAAGCTGGTTACCCGTGTTGTCTGCTGAAATGCTTGAAATATTCATGTCCGTTCCCGTTGTCGCAATTCCGTATTGTCCGCTTTGTCGTCGCGTAGTGCCCGGCGCGGGCCGCATCGTGCGACGAAAGTTGGTCCTAAGTTCACCTTAGGCGAAGCCATGCCGCAATTTGTTAGGTGACGGTTCGGTTTATGGGGGCCTATAAAATTGCCAAAGAACTGGGATTCGGCGAGGATATCAGGAGATTGGAACGAGGTTTGAAACTTCCTTTCAATAAACGTTCAGGAAACGTTCAGACCGGTTGCCTTTACTCGTTATTAGCGGTTCAGAGGTGGTGGAACGGCAGAGAAGTGCTCGGTGCCGTGTCCATCCGGAAAAATATAAGGAGCAGCAATGGCTGAGGACAACAAAGACGAGTGGAGCGGCAGTCAGCCTGCACGTCCGGGTGACGACGCGAACACGACGTCGGGATTTACTAACGATAGCGGTTACGCCGGCAATGGTGCGAGTGCGGAGAGCGGCAATACCGGTTACGCCGGTTCGCAGACAGGCAACACCGACAGCAACGAACCTGGCGATGCGCAATCCACCACAACCCAGGATACGAAAGACATCAACACCACGCCGACAGAAGTGTTCACCACAGGATACCGTCCTGACAACGCAAGTTCGACGGACACCACTTCGATCAATTCCGACAATGATTCAAGCCCGTACCGGCCGGCTCCGGAATACGGTGCCTACGGCCCCCTGCCCGATCACATCGGCAACGCCGCCAACAACAACTATGGCAATGCGAATGCGCCATATGGAAGTGGCAACGGGTCCGGGGCAAACACACCTATAAACAACGGTCCGGCTAGTTCTCCGGGCATGCCGTGGAACGGTATTTTCGGCAGCTCCGGTCAGGGGCAGAATCCGAATGCCGGGCAGAACGGCGATGGCGGCAATCAGAACAACAACGGTTACGGCAATTCCTATAACGGTGTGCCTGGCCAGTCAGGTCCCAACGGCGGTAACTTCGGTGGACCGGGCATGCCAAACGGCGGTTATGGTGACGCAAACGGTTACGCTCAGACCAAGTCACACAGCAATGTGGTCACCGCGATCGTCGCGGCCGTGGTCACGGCGGTGTTGTGTCTGGGTGTCGGGTACGCGGCCATTTCCAACGGTTGGGTCAACGTCCCGTCTTCCAGTTCAATGTCCGGTATCGCTTCCAACAAGTCCGGTTCCGGCACTGCCTCCGTCAAGGGCGGCCAGGCTCCGGACTGGGCCAGTGTTTCGTCGAAGGTTTCCGATTCCGTGGTCTCCATCACCACGCAAATCAGCCAAGGCACTACGCAGGGCGTCGCCAAGGGTTCCGGCGCGATCCTTGACACCAAGGGCCACATCGTCACCAACAACCACGTCATTTCCGGCGGCCAGACCATTCAGGTCACGCTTTCCAATGGCCAGATATATAAGGCGACTGTTGTCGGCTCCGACAACACCACTGATCTTGCCGTTTTGCAATTGCAGAACCCTCCGAGTGACCTTAAGCCGGTTGAGTTCGCGGATTCCAGCAAGCTTGCGGTCGGCGAGAACGTGATGGCCGTCGGCAACCCGCTGGGCTATGACGACACCGCCACCACCGGCATCGTTTCGGCGCTTAACCGCCCTGTTTCGGTGATGGACGACAACAATTCCGAAATCGTGACCAACGCGGTTCAGATCGATGCCGCCATCAACCCGGGCAATTCGGGCGGCCCGACCTTCAACATGGCCGGCCAGGTCATCGGCATCAACTCTTCAATCGCCTCCGCCTCTTCGTCCTCGGGCCAGTCCGGCTCGATCGGTATCGGTTTCGCGATTCCGTCGAACCTTGTCAAGCGTGTGGCCGACCAGATTGTTTCCAAGGGTTCCGTCGATCATGCGATGCTCGGCGTGACCATCAAGTCCGCAAACGTCGAGGCTGATGGCATCACCCGTGGCGGCGCGCAGATCACCACGCCTGCCACCGGCGGCTCGGCCATTGTCAAGGGCAGCCCGGCGGAGAAGGCCGGTCTGAAGGCCAACGACACCGTAGTGGCATTCAACGGCCAGGCGGTCGGCAGCAGCTCCGCGCTTCTTGGCTACGTCCGTGCGGCCAGCCTTGGTGACAAGGTCAAGCTCACCATCGTCCGCGGCGGCAAGACCATGGACGTCGACGTCACCCTCGATCAGAAGGAAACCGACGTCAAGGGCAGCAACCGCTCGGAAACCCAAAAGCAGAACGGTAGCAACGGCCAAAATGGCCAGGGTCAGAACGGCCAGGGTCAGAGCGGCAACGGAGACGGCGGCGGCCTCTTCGATCCGTTCGGTCTGTGGTAAAGCCGAAGGGTTTGCGCCGTGACCGGTTTCGGCTGGTTATAGCGCAGGCGGCAAGTTAACCGGACCCGGCAGCGTCCCCATCTAGAGGATGCTGTCGGGCCGATTTTGTTTGTTTGCAGTGAGTGGTTTGGTGTAATACAGATCCGGTGTTTTGGGCTGCCGGATCGCCTGTTATATGGTGTTTTCTAATATCTCCGGCATCGCTGATGGCGTCAATGCCTGAACACGTTATCGGATTGTCAACGTGCACCCGCTATACTGTTTTCCATAATCTTTACGCCGTGTATCGGTGGCTTTGCGCCGCCGGTGGGTTAACAAGGCGTGACCAACTTGCTTGGTCGCGCAACTTGTGTGGCCGAGTAATACACGCGCAAGGAGAATCATGCGGGTTATTCGCAAAGTCGCTGACGTCTGCCGTCAAGTTCCAATGCTTCCCACCACCATCGTGGCTGCGTTTCTCGTGGCCTTGCTTTGGAATTACAGGCCGTGGCAGAACGGGGTTGCAACATCCAATGTCGGTAATTTCGTGACGGCTCCGCCCCTCGCGGGTGCATGGCATATCGGGCCGTTCGCGTTCAATCCTTCCGTCGGGCAATTCATTGTGGTGCTGCTCGTCGCGTATTCCGTCTTTGATTCGATTCGAGGCATGATCGCCTCGCTCAAAGCAGGCCATGTGGGCATTGACGTGCTGGCGATTCTGGCGCTGCTTTCCACACTGGGCGTGCAGGAATACTGGGCCAGTTGGGCCGTGGTTCTGATGATTTGGTCGGGGGAGGCCATCGAATCGTACGCGCAGACCAAGGCCGAAAGCAATCTGAGCGCGCTGGTCGCCGCCGCTCCACAGATGGCGCATGTTTCCGATTTGCCTGGGGTCGGCGCGGCTGGGAATGCTGACCGTCCCGTAGATAAAACCGGTCCGCAGAATGCCGGGAATGCCAGGAATGCCAGGAATACCAGGGATGGCGACAGGGCCGTTAATCGGCATGCTCAGTCGAGTGAAGTTCGCAAGGGATTTGTAGCTTCTGCCGGAACTTCAAAATCGAGCAAGAACGCCGAAAGGGTGCATCTTGACGCGCTGTTTGCCAATAGTGACAAGCGTTTGGCCGACGGTTTCCGAGCGACGTTGGCGACGGGCTTACCACGAGGCGACGTGCGGGATTTGCGGAATAATCTATGCGTAATCGATGCGGATGATTGCAACTGTGAACTTTCTTCCGTCGCCAAGGATAAAGTGGCAAACGTTCGGAAAGGTTCCCAAAGCAGACGCGCACAGCCTGCCGGTTCGATGGCTCGTCATACATTTATCGGTGGGTCGCTGGCAAGGGGTTCGCAGGCCGTAAAAGTGCTGGAATCGCAGGCTTCGCAGGATGCACATTTCCATACTGTTCCGGTCGATCAGGTTGCGTTAGGGGATGTGCTCGTTGTGCTGCCTGGGGAAACAATTCCGGTGGATGGCAAGCTGCTGAGCGGAACGGCGACGCTGGATTTGAGCGCTATCAACGGCGAGCCCTTGCCGCGCACCGTGTTTGCGGGCGCTCGCGTGATGTCCGGGGCGATCAACGGCTCAACGATGATCGTGATTCGCGCCACGTCGCTTGCCAGGGATTCGCAGTACCAGCAGACGATGCAGTTGGTCGATTCGGCGCGTTCCTCGCGCGCGCCCGTGGTCAAAACCGCTGATGTGCTCGCGGTACCGTTTACCATCATTTCCTTGGCCATCGGTATCATCGCGTGGATGGTTTCCGGTACTCCTGAACGGTTCGCGCAAGTGTTGGTGCTGGCCACGCCCTGCCCGTTGCTTATCGCCGCTCCGGTGGCGTATATGGCTGGAACCGGAAGGCTTGCGAAGGCCGGAATCCTGACGAAAACGCAGGAGGTTCTGGAGAATCTCGGCAAGGTCTCGCATATCTTCTTCGACAAGACGGGTACGCTTACGGTCACCAGGCCGCAGGTGGTGCGGGTTGACCTGCCGGAAGCCGCGCGTAAGCGGTTACCTAGGATTTTAGGATTGGAAACGAGTGCTGTTGGTTCCGCTGCCTCGACTGAATCGCAAGGCGGTAATTTTGCCGTTGCCGGCACCGTTAATAACGGGGACAGTTCGAGTATTTTGGATTATCGGCTTGGGAATGTCGCAGAAATGGGCAACGATGAAGCAGACCCAACTTCAGACAGCGATAGTCCGGCTCCGGAAACTTCAAACAGCGGCGAAGGTGGAATGTCATATGTAATGCAACTTGAAGATGTCATTGTTGAGCTTGCCGCGGTCGTCGAGACATATTCGGTGCATATCCTCGCACAAGGCATCGTAGCCGCCGGCGCGATGGCGTCGAAGAAGTTGCACAATGGCCGCGCTGCTTTTCCCGTGGTCAAGGGCGTGCACGAAGATGCCGGCAACGGCGTGCAAGGCGTGGTCGAATGCCACACCGTTCGTGTCGGTCGGTTGAGTTTTGTTACCAATGGCAGCGCGTCCCCCGATGTCGCAATGCAGAATCATGCCGATAATAATGTGGCCGCATCGCTTGAAGCGGTTGTTGACGGTAATTCCGCCGTGAACAACCATCCCGATAACGATTTTCGGAATGATAATGGGCGGTCCGAAGAGGCTTCGGACGATAGCAGTGATTCCAACAATCCTTCGGTATCTGCAAATGCAATGGTGAACGAGACCGAGGCGTTCCCGGCATCGCGATTCAAGCCGCGTTCGGCCGATGAAATGGCGGCGTATGTTTCTGTCGACGGAATTCTTGCGGCTCGTATCGTGCTGCGCGATGTGCCTCGTGGCAATGCCCGCGAGTCGTTGCAGCGCTTGCGCTCCATGGGCATCGGCAAGGTGACGATGCTGACCGGTGATTCCCGCAATTCCGCCGACGTGATCGCCGGCGAAGTCGGTATCGATGACGTTCGTGCTGATCTGCTTCCGCAAGATAAGGTGGCTGCGGTCAAGGCAGCTTCGAACGAGGCGTTGCAACACCCCTCGAAGATTGAGGCGTTTCTTGACGGGCTTTCCGGGCAGCCGAAGCCGCGCCCGATTTCGGTTATGGTCGGCGACGGCGTCAACGACGCCCCGGTTTTGGCCGCGGCCGACATCGGTATCGCCATGACGGACGGCACCTCCACTGCCGCTTCGCAGACCGCGCAAGTGGTTATCATGAACGACGACATCGCCGACGTGCCCAAGGCCGTCGCCATCGCCCGCCAGACCAAGCGCACCATGCTGCAGGCCGTAGTAACCGGTCTCGGTCTTGCGCTGGTTTGCATGGTCGCTGCCGCGTTCAATCTCATTCCGGTGGTTGTTGGCGCCTTCACGCAGGAGGCTATCGACGTCGTTTCGATTCTTTGGGCGTTGACCGCGCTGCGCGACCGTAAAGCCTGAAAAGTGCCGGAGATCGTCGACTAGAGTTCCAATTTGCCCCCATTGAAGAGATGTTGGTGCACCAAGTTGTCGTTTTTTTGATGAATTTGGTACGAATCTTCATATTTCGGGGTACTTGGCGCACCAAGAAGGCAGAAAAAGTGAGATTGTATCTCAATTCTTCATAAAAGGGCCTTCTTGGTGCGCCAAGAGGTTCAAAATGCGGAGATTAACGCGCTTGACTTTTTAATTTTCATAATTGCAAAGTCGGAAATGCTACCGTGGATGTGAAAAGTTATGTGGCTCATTTCTTGAAGTTCTTGTGTTATCACTGCCTGAAAAGCCTATCGTTTCTAGTGATTTCTCAATATGCTCACGGATTAATTCGCGGCGGTTCCGGTTTCCAGTGAGGCGGAATCCTCTCGTCTGTTTTCTGCTGCGTGGCTTCAATTTTGGGTTTTGGGTTGCAGATGCATTTGCACGAATAATCGCGATTCGTGCATAAATGGCACAGCAGTAAAAGAATTACTCTATTAAAGTCAAAATAATCATTTTATAAAGAAGGGTGCAATGGAAAAGAAGTTTTTGGTTGTGTTCCACCTCAAGGAAGCATCGCTGGGTAAGGATGCCATGAAGGCCACCATTCAGGAGCATGGCATGCGTCTTGCGCAGCAGCAGAAGTCCGGTGAGCTTATTTTCGCCGGCCCTTGCCTCGATCACACCATCGCGATTCTCGTTTACAAAGTGGATTCTGCGGACAAGGCCAGTGAAACCGCCAAGGGCGACCCGCTGTATAAGGCCGGAGTGGTGGATTTCGAAGTCCATCCGTTCGTCACCCTTGACGATATGCTCCAACCTGGCGCCCTCGACGCTTTTGTCGGCACTCTTGGCTGATTGAAGAATGATATCTGAATACTGATTGAATGAAGTCAGCGGGCCGGTGCGCAGTATGTCGCACTGGCCTGCTTGTCTATCATGAGGTAAAAGGGATGGCATTCCAAGTATGTTGCGCAATGACAATGATGTCTTGAGCTTTGCATGCTGGCCATTCCGCTAAACCGAAAACCATATGCATTGCTGTCGTGACCTGCTTGGAATAGCAGGCTGTGCGGTATCGGCAAAACTGGATTGGAATCTTTTTAATTCTATGATGATTAAGTAACCGATTTCGTAATTAATTCTTGTTAAGCTGTTAAGAAGTCGTGTCGACACGCGTTTTATCGCATTTGAAAATATTGAAAATCGTTGGAATAAAGCCAATTCATAAATAAAATATTATATTTCTCCATTTCGACTTGCATTTTTTCGAAAGTGACATATAGTGTTATTTACGTAACCGGTTACGTCAAGAAAAACCGGCGGAAAACCAACGAAAAGGTAACGAAGCTCTACGAGGAGGTAGGTACCAATGGATTTCTCCAAAGTCGTGGGCGCATTGGACCAAGGGTTCAATTGGTTCATCAGCCTAGGTGGCGCGGCGATGATGTTCATCATCATCACTTTGCTGTCGCTGGCATTTGGCGTCAAATTAAGCAGGGCATTTGAAGGTGGCCTGCGTATGGCAATGGCCCTTACGGGCATGAGTGCGGTGATTTCGCTGTTGACCACGGCATTCGGCCCGGCGTTGAAGGCATTTGTCTCCTTCACCGGTCTGCATCTGTCGATCAGCGATTTGGGCTGGGCGCCCATTGCGGTGATTACGTGGAGTTCGCTCTATACGCTGTATTTTGCGTTCATCTGCATCATCACCAACCTGGTGATGCTGGCGTTCAAAGCCACCAACACGCTGAATGTCGATCTGTTCAACATCTGGAACGTCTCGATTCTTGGCCTGCTCATCAACTGGAGTTCAGGCGGCAATTTCTTCCTGATGTCGATTTTCGTGGTCTTCATCTATGCGCTGATGCTCTTCAACGCGGATGCGATGAAGCCGACCATCAACGATCTGCTCGGTTATGACGAGACGAACATCACCACGACCGCACACCCAGAGCTGTTGGTCACGCCTATTGTGGTACTGCTTGACAGGCTGATCAGCAAGATCTTTCCCTTCATCGACAAGTTCGATTTCGATGCGGAAACGCTTAACAAGAAAATCGGTTTCCTTGGCAGCAAGGGTGCCATCGGTGCGTATCTCGGCGTGTTCGTCGGCCTGCTCGGCCGTCAGGACGCCCCACACATCTTCACGTTGGCGTTCACCGCAGGCGTGGCCCTGGAGCTCTTCGGTATTGTGGGCGACTGGTTCGCCCCGGCCATCGAGCCGCTTTCGGAAGGCATCACCTCATTCATGGAGCGCAGGATGCACGGCCGCAAACTTTACGTCGCCATCGATTGGCCGATTCTCGCCTCGCGTGCTGAAATCTGGGCTGTCGCGAACATCCTGGCGCCGATTCTGCTGATCATCGCCATGGTGCTTCCGGGCAACAACGTGCTTCCGTTGGGCGGCATCATTCTGACCGTCCTCGCCCCGGCGCTGCTTATCGGCACCCGCGGCAAGGTCGTGCGCATGACCATCATCGGCACCATCATGATCCCGCTTTTCCTGTGGGCCGCGACGCTGATCGCGCCGTTCCTCACGCAGACCTCTAAGGCCATGGGCGTCTTCCCGGCCGGACTCGGCAAGAACGAGATGTTCAGCGCCGTAGACTCCGACCCTATCGAGAAGATGCTTGCGTTGCTCTTCGGCAACGCGGCGAAGACGCTTGATTGGAAGTTGATTCTTTGCTCGGTGCTCGCGCTGGTCGCCTATGTCGCTCTGTTTGCATGGTATGTGCACACACTCCGCAAGGAAGCCAAGCTGCGCGGCGAGAACAGCACCCCAACGGTTGCAGTGACTCCTGCCATGGCGTCAAAGGCCGTTGAAGATGATGACACGGATGCCGCTGAAGCCGCAGAGTCCTCCGAGTCCGCAGCCGCTGTTCAAAAGGACGAAGCATCGCAGGAAAGCCAAGGAAGCTTGGCCGCCAATGTGCCAGGAACGTCGAAAATGTCAGCCTTGTTGAAACCGATGAATGAACGAATATCGGGTTCTTTACGAAACCGTTTACGTTCGTTCATTGTGCGGAAGCCTGCCGCCGTCGCATGACCTAAAACTTGGAATACGACCGGAACCTTGAAAAAACCTTGAATTTTGGTCGTATTCCCTCGTTGGATGCTTGCCAAATCATGACTCCGGTTTAGTGTAAAAGATACCTAACCCTATCCGATACCTGACTAGAAGGCAATGATGGCAACGATTAAAGACATCGCGCAAATGAGCGGAGTGTCCACCGCAACCGTATCGCGCATCATCAATCAGAAGGGGGGAGCAAGTGAGAAGACCATAAAAAAGGTCAATGCCGTAATCAATAGACTTGGCTACGAACCGGATTTTGTTGCAAAAACATTGTCGCAAAAGGCTTCGGATCTTATCGCCGTACTTGTTCCCAATTTGACTAATCCCTTTTTTGCGGAGCTGGTAAGCGATATTCAGCAGGCAGCAGATGCGCGGGGATACCGTGTGTATCTGTGCAACAGCGAAGACGATCGAGACAAAGTCGAATATTACCTGAAATTCATGTGCAATATTCGAGTTCGGGGAGCGATTATCAATTCGCTTTACGTCGATGAAGATGATCTTGAGGTTTTGAGCAGCAATGGAATTGCGCCGTTGACGATAGATAGGGCATGTTTTTCTCATCCCTATGCGGCGATGGCGGTCAACAATGTAAGCGGTTCCTATCAAGCCACAAAGTATTTGATTCAGGAAGGTCGCAGTTCAAAACTGGCTTTCATTTCCGGGCCTGAAGGAGAAAAAAGCTCGGAGGACCGTTATGAAGGCTATTTGAAGGCCATCAATGAGTGCGACGCTATGCATGCAGTCAAGCTGTATACCGACTTCTCCGTTTCCAGCGGTTACCAAGTGGTTGCGGATTTGCTGAAAGTCCGCAGAGACGTCGACGGGATTGTGTGTTCCGACGATGCCACCGCGTTGGGGGCGCTGAGAGCCATCGCCGATGCAGGCCTACGGGTTCCTGAAGATATACGAGTAATCGGTTACGACAACATCGAAATGAGCAAGTATTCGGTTCCGCGTCTGAGCACGGTCAACCAGCTTCCCGAAAACATCGGGGACATGGTTCTGGACATGTTCGAAAAAAGCGTCAAAGCCGGAAACAAACCTCAAAAAACCGTGATTGAGCCGCACCTTGTCATACGTGACACTTCTCAGACAAGGAGCGCATAAAGGAGTGTTATAAATGTGTGAGATAGGTCCCTCATTGATGTGCGCGGATCTGGGTAATTTGGAACGCGATGTCAAGCAACTTGATGCCGCAGGAGTTGATTTCTACCACATCGACATCATGGACGGCTCGTTCGTTCCGAACTTTACCCTCGGTCCTGATCTGGTCAAGAGTGTACGTGGCATGACAACGAAGCCGTTGGATATGCATCTGATGGTCGAGAAGCCCGAGCGCTATATTTCCATGTTCGCCGATGCCGGCGCCGATAGGGTCGCCGTACATGCGGAATCCACGAACAACCTGCAAGGCGCGCTTACCGCGATACGCCAGGCCGGTATGGAGGCCGGTGTGGCGATCAGCCCGGCGACACCGCTTGAAGCGCTGGATTACGTTTATGATGTCACCGATTACGTCATCATCATGACGGTTAATCCAGGGTTTGCAGGACAGAAGTTCATTGATCCCATGTATGACAAAATCAGCGATCTGGCTGGCCGAATCGCCAAGCAGGGGCTTGATATTCCCATTGAAGTGGATGGCAATATCGGTGCCGAGACGATTCCGGAATGTGTGCGTCGCGGAGCCACAAGGTTCATCGGCGGAACCAGCGCAATCTTCCGCAAAGGTTCCACGCTGGCCGACAATGTGAAGGCCACCCGTGCGCTGTTCGGTAAAGCCATGGCAGGTTCCTGCTGACAGGTCGTCTTTGAAAACTGGCTAATTCGCAGCGATTGATCGTCTTTGTCGGTTTGCTAAGCCGCAGAAACAGGAGATTCCAATCCTTGTGGCGAATGTTGATTGACCCTTCTTTCCGATATTGAGTAAGCGCGTACTCAAGATTGGATAAGTGTGAGTTCAGTCGATTTGTGCATGCGTTTACAAGAATGCATCCCCGTCGTCTTAATGGCCTCAGGCCCAGTTTCTGAACATTTAATAATCATCAGTTTTATAACTGAATAATCAAATAAAAACACAACAAATTTCATCACAGGTACCTGTTTTTCTAACAAAAAACATATACCTCGGCGAAAGCTATACCTTTTTTGGCGTTCAACGTTCGAATAAAGGCTGCGTAACCGGTTACTGCATAATCGTGCAGGTGATGAAGCGCAAGAAGGAATACAGCAATGAACATGAAATACGATGTAGTGGTTCTTGGCAGCATGCACCTTGATATCAAGGCTTTTACCAAAACGTATCCCAAGCACGGCGACACCGCGACCGCCAAGAGCATCACGATGATCCCCGGAGGCAAAGGCGCAAACCAGGCTGTTTCCGCGGCTAAGCTCGGTGGCAAAGTGGCGATGCTCGGCAGTGTGGGCGACGACGGTGCCGGCAAGCAGATCCTTGACGATCTGGCTTCATGGAATGTCGATACCAAATTCGTCAAGCAGACCAAAGAACTGGGGACCGGAACATTCATCGTTGAGATCGATGACAGCTCGGAGAACACCATGCTTGGCACGATGGGCGCAGACAATGCCACCACCGAGGAGGACATCAAAACCGCGATGAGCCAGATCGATGCCCCGGTTCTTGATTTGCAGCTGGAGACCTGCAAGGAGTCGGTGATGGCTGCGCTCAAGGAAGGCAGAAGAAAGGGGATGTATATCATTCTCGATCCCGCGCCGGCCGACAACTACTTCCCGGAAGCGATGCAATATGCGGATTGCGTGACGCCTAACCAGCAGGAAACCGAGAAAATCACCGGAATTAAGGTCAACAATCGCGTCGATGCCATCAAAGCCGCGAAGGCGATTGTCGAGCTTGGCCCGAAGACCGCCATCGTCAAGATGGGAGGCAACGGCAGCGTCGTTTATCATGACGGACAAATATATGAGATCGATGCAGTGAAGGTCAACGCGGTTGACAGTGTGTGTGCCGGAGACGTATTCGCCGGTGCCTTAGCCGTTCATTATTCGCAGCATCACGATTTCCTTGCGGCAGTCAACTTCGCCAATCGCGCGGCCGCCGTGAAGGTCAGCCGTGTCGGTAACCACGCTGCGTTCCCGACGCTCGCAGAAATGAAGTAACCGGTTAATCACGATCGGTGAACGTTTCCCCTTGCCATGTCGAATCCGCCGAATCCAGGCGAAGGCTTGGCGAGGGGGCGGAACCGTCTGATTTTATGCCTCGTTGATTCGCGACACAACAATACAGAAGTATCTGATGGGGAATATAGATACCGACAAAACGCTGGTATAGGCATGACGGTAGGCTGATAACGGCGGAATAACGCGTATCTCGGGAGGTTAGTATGCCTGGAATTGTTCTGATTGGTACCCAATGGGGAGACGAAGGCAAGGGTAAGGCCACGGACCTCATCGGCACGAAGGTCGATTATGTCGTGCGTTTCAACGGTGGCAACAACGCTGGCCACACGGTGGTGGTCGGTGATGAAACATACGCATTGCACCTGCTCCCGAGCGGTGTGGTCAACCCTCACGTCACGCCTGTCATCGGCAATGGCGTGGTGGTCGATCCTGAGGTGCTTTTCGAGGAAATTGACGGGCTTCAGAAGCGTGGCGTCGATTGCTCCCATCTGAAAGTCAGCGAATCCGCACAAATCATCGCTTCCTATCATCGCGTCATCGACAAGGTGACCGAGCGCTTCCTCGGCAAGCACAAGATCGGCACCACCGGTCGCGGCATCGGCCCTGCCTACGCCGACAAGATCAACCGCGTCGGCATCCGCGTGCATGATCTCTTCGACGCCGAGCGCCTGCGCGACAAGGTCGAGGCAAGCCTGCACCAGAAGAACCAGATGCTCGTCAAGCTCTACAACCGCCGTCCTATCGACGTCGACGAGACCACCGACGAGTTGCTGAAGCTCGGCGAACGCCTGAAGCCGTACGTTGCCAATACTTCATTACTTTTGAATAATGCGCTCGACGAAGGCAAGACCGTGCTTTTCGAAGGTGGTCAGGCCACTATGCTCGATGTTGACCATGGTACTTATCCGTTTGTGACATCCTCCAATCCGACCGCCGGCGGCGCCTGCACCGGTACGGGCGTTGGCCCCACCAAGATCGATCGCGTCATCGGCGTGGCCAAGGCCTATGTCACCCGCGTGGGCGAAGGTCCGTTCCCGACCGAGCTGCTGGATGATTCCGGCGAATGGCTGCGCGCACAGGGCCATGAGTACGGCGTGACCACCGGCCGTCCGCGTCGCTGTGGCTGGTTCGATGCCGTTGTGACCCGTTATGCCACGCAGGTCAACGGGTTAACCGATATCGTGCTCACCAAGCTTGACGTCCTGACCGGCTTGAACGAGATTCCGATTTGCGTCGCCTATGACGTCGACAACGGCGACGGCACGCACACCCGTTACGAGGATATGCCCATCGACCAGGCCGCGTTCGCCAAGGCCAAACCGGTTTACGAGACCATGCCCGGCTGGACTGAAGACATCTCGAAGGTGCACAGGTTTGAGGATTTGCCGGCCAACACTCAGGCCTATGTCAAGCGCCTCGAGGAGATCTCCAACTGCCGTATCTCCGCCATCGGCACCGGCCCGCAGCGTGACCACATCATTGAGGTACGCTCGCTCGTCGACTGATTCTATTTGAGCAAGCGATTATGATTCCGACCTGTCAATTATCAATTTATGATGATGTTGACGGGTCGAAATTATTTGAAGGGGCTGATCGGTAAATGGCAACGGTAGGCATATCGCGGCGCAGCCAGTGGATTGTGGCGGCTCGCGCAGTGGTCTGCGGCCTGATTGCCGGGGTGCTGGTCACCTGCTATCGCCAGGGCATCGAATGGGGCACGCAGTTCGCGCGCTGGATGTACTCGCAAATCCGCGTCAATCCGTGGCTTATCGCACCTTGGGCGCTCGCAGCAGTAGCGGTCGGTCTCTTCGTTGCTTGGTTGGTCAAGCTGGAACCGATGGCATCCGGCAGTGGCATTCCACAGGTCGAAGGCGTAGTGCGGCTGGGTCTCAAAATGCGGGCTGGAGTGGTTCTGCTCGTTAGGTTTGCGGGCGGTCTGCTCTGCGGAATGTTCGGACTCTCGCTGGGTCGCGAAGGTCCGTCAATTCAGATCGGTGCCGCTGCCAGTCAGGGCGTGGCGCAGGGGATGAGAAAATTCCGGCATAAAAGTAAAACCGTCGCGGATTCAAAAGATGCAGATGGTGCCGGCCGTGTGAAAACGGGCATCGATAAAGCCGAGATGGATGTGAACGACGAGTCAAGAGGGGTCTCGAATGCAAAAGCGGGCACGAATACAGGCAAGACCGCGAACGTTGATAGCCAGTTAGCTGGTGCTGGCTCTTCTCTTCATCGTGTTGACGGCCGCGAAGGTGCAGGTGGCAACAAAACCGCCGAAACGAACATTCTCATCACCGCGGGCGCTGCCGCTGGGCTTTCGTCCGCGTTCAACGCCCCGCTTTCCGGCATGATGTTTGCGCTCGAAGAGGTGCATCACAACTTTTCGCCGGCCATTCTGCTTTCTGCGGCCGCGGCTTCGATAAGTGCCGATTTCGTTTCGAAATATTGGTTCGGTCTGAAGCCGGTGCTTGATTTCGCAAGATTATCGCAGCTGAGTCTTCCTCAATATTGGTGGATGATCCCGCTGGGGCTTGTCGCCGGTTTGGTCGGCGTGGCAATGAACAAACTGTTGCTTGGTTTTCAGACGCTATATAACAAACTGCCGTGGCAAATCCGGCCGATGATTTCGCTGGCTATTGCGTTGCCGGTCGGCATCTTCCTTCCGCAGGTTCTGGGCGGCGGCGAAAGCCTGATCGGTTTCGCGGAACGTGCAACCGATGGTATCGTTTTCCTGCTGATTCTGTTGCTCGTCAAGATGCTGTTCACGTCGACCAGTTTCGGCAGCGGCGTACCTGGCGGCATTTTCATGCCGATTCTTGCGGTCGGCACATTAACCGGTTCCATTTTCGGGGTCGCGCTTCATGCTATCGAAATCAATGGAAATCCGCTCGTTTCGACTAAAATCATTCCGCTTTTCGCCGTCTGTGCGATGGCTGCGGCGCTGACCGCTTCCGTCAAGGCGCCGATGACTTCGATCTTGCTGACTGTAGAGATGAGCGGTACCTTAATGCACATGCTTCCCGTCGCCGCCTGCAGCTTCATCGCTTTATTGGTCTCCGATTTGACCGGCACAGAGCCGATTTACGACGCCCTCCTGAATCGCTATGTAAAAGGACATTCTGAACATGTTGCTAAGTCTTAGCGTTTGCTGATTTCTTGTGAATAGGCTAGTTTGCCAAAAGCAATGGTGGAATGTGGGGCTATGGGTTATAGATCAAAATATACAAAACAGAACCTCAGCGATTGTCGCTGAAGCTCTGCCGACCGGGGCCCCAATCCGCGGAAAACATATCAGCGCGGATTCGATACGCAAGTTGCTCTTCGCTTGTGACCCCCTATAACTCGATAGTCTGTCTGCCGATAACAAATGCCTTAAGAAGAATGTAATACACATTAATCTGAACCAGTTTTGAATTCGGTTTAGAGGCTTTGCCTGCGCAGGATACGCCGGCGGAACGCGACGAATGTGGCCAACAGAACGGCGACGGCGCCGATCAGCGCGGCGAGCGCCATGGCGATGCGCCGGAAAATGCCGCCGGTGAAGGGCAGGATGGTCGCGGGCGGGGCGACACCGAGGTACGCTTCGGGCGAGATGACGGTGCCTCCTGAGGGCTGCCGCCAGATGTCGTTGATATAAAGGTGCGAGCTGGTGTCGTAGTTCTTGGCGTTGTCGAACGCGGTGCTCTCGGGCAGGTCGAGGCTCCAGCTGTGGGCGGTGGTGCCGTCGAAAGCCGAAGCGTTGTCCATGGTTGCAGTGCCGCAGACGTAGTTGCTGGCTGACGTGCCCGATGGCTTGACGCAGGTCTTCACCGAATTGTCGCTGCCTTGGACGGAAGGGTTGGTGAGCATAAGCGGGCCGTCAATAGGGCCGCTTTGGTATTGGACGTAGATCCAGACGTAAGGTTTTCCACTGATATCGAGGTTGGCGGCGGTCCATTCGGTGTTGAGCCCGGAGAGCCAGAAGGGGAATGAAGACCAAACGCTATAGGCGGGTATTCCAAAGATTTGGGAGCAGCCGGCCGGAATGTTGTTATTGTCGTTGCTCCAGCCTGTTTTTTGCGGCGGTGCTGTGCTGCTGTTGTTGGCGGCACAGGCGCGTACGCGGACGGTTACGACGCTCTCATAATTGGCGCCTACGCCTGTGGCAAGGCCGGTGACCGTAAGTTTGTTATCCGAGGTGATAGAGGCACCGGTGATTTTCAAACCCCTGCTCGAATTGCCGGTGAGGGTGGGTGCGCCGCCGATGACGTTCCATGGCTGCGAGGTGCCGGTCGCGATGACGTGGTGGCTCGTCGGGTCGCGGTGCACTTCGGTGATGACGGGCGCCTTCGCCTCGTGCCATACGGCGTAAAGGGTGAGGGTTTTGCCGCTGTCATCATGACCCCTACTGCTGTCCCAGTAGGTTGGCGCGTGATTGCCGGGGTTATAGGCGGGGTCGGGTTGTGTGGCTGTCGCGCTGGTGGCCCATCCGGCGAACATATCGTGCGGGCCCTTGGTGGGGATGACGTTTGCTGGAATGGTGAATCCGGTGAGGTTGTTATTGCCTGGGTCTCCGTAACCGGACATATCGGCCGGAGCGCCTGTGCCGCCGTTGGCATTGAACGTGACCTTGAGGTAAGGCAGCATGCCGTTTTTCCGGGTCGAAGTGGACACGGTGTTGCCAGTGGAAGGGTCGGTCATGGTGGTGACCGCATTGATGACGTAGGGGGCGCCCATGTTGGGCTGGAGGTCGGCTATGGGGCGGCCCGTGTAACTCCATGTGCCGGGTCCGGTTTCGGTGGACCAAGGGCCTTGGCCAGTGGTGATAGTGGTTGTGCTGCCGATAAGCGCGTTGGCGGCGGGTCCACCGGCCGGCCCGGCGGTGTTCGATACCGTCACATCGATGGTCGGGCTGGTAGTGAGCGGGGCGTGGATGGCAGGCGAGTAAGGATCGATCACGGGCGCTGGCGCCCTGACCCACTGGGCGTATAGCGTGATGGTGCGGGTGGGATAGGAATCGCCTTTGGCTACGGTGATGGTGTCGTTCGGTTGGTAGGATTTGCAGCCGCCGGAGGTGCCGCCGCTCGCGCAGGTGTCCCAGCCTGAGAAGATGTTTTGCGACTTGTTGGCGGTGATCATGTTGGCCTGCGGCACGGTGATGGTCGCGGGCGCGGTGGTGGTGTCGTAGGAAACCGGGGTGAAGTTGGCGGTGCCGCCGTTGGCGTTGATCGCAAGCTGCACGCCACTCGGCATAAACGTTGAGTCCCAATATGATCCGGCAGGGCTGCCGGAAGCCGCCCGCGTCTGTAGGGTGCTCAAATTGCCGATGTGCCCGATGTGGGTTGCGCTGTCGTCGAGACTTGACATTTCCTCCCAATTGATGCCGCTGTTGACGTCGGCGAATGCGTTGCTGTCCAATTTCGTGCTTGCCCCGAGCTTCAGCTTGCGCAGCCCTTTGGGCAGCATGCTGCTCATCGACGAGCCGGCTTGGCTGGTGTCGAAGCTTGAGATATCAAGGGTCGTGAGGTTGGTGCACCCGGCGAACATCTGCCCCATATCGGTGACGAGCGGGGTGGAGAAATTGGTCTGGCCCCAAGAGGTCAGCGAGACGCAATCGTTGAACATGCTGTTCATGGTGGTCACGTTGGTTGTGACGAAACTTGAGAGATTGACCGAGGTGAGGTCTCTGCAGCTTTGGAACATGCCGCTCATGTCGGTGACGTTGCTGGTATTGAAGTTGGAAAGATTGAGGGAAGTGAGATCTGAGCAACCGGCAAACATGCTATTCAGGCTCTTCACGGAGTGGGTATCGAAGTTGGATAAATCAAGGGAAGCGGAAGTCAGCGCCGCGCAATTATTGAACATCTTGTACATGCTGGTCACCTTGCCCGTTGCGAAACTGCCAGAAAAGGCGATTGACGTGAGCGCAGTGTCGCCGTCGAACATGTCGCTCATGTCGACCACGTTGGCGGTGTTGAAGCCGGAGAGGTCCAGTTGTCTCAACCCTGTGCAGGCGTAGAACATGCTGGCCATGCCGGTGGCTTTGCTGGTGTCCCAGCTGGTGATCCCGTTGATGGTGGCCAGCGCGTCGTCGCTTTCGAAGAGCCCGGCCGTCGCGTTGGCCGCCAGGTGCAGTTGCCCGCCGGTGGTGTCGACGGTTGTGAGGTTGGGTATGTCGGCGAAGATGGGGTTCAGCGCGATATTGCTTTTGTACAGCGTGAGGTTGCCTTCGACCTTGATAGCGGTAATCTCGTCCTGTTCGTTAATCCAAGGGACGTATGTTGAACTGTTTGGAATATTGGGGCTGAGACCGCCGCTAAGGTGTAATACGCAATCGCTGGTGATTCGCCATTGGACGGTGCTGCGGTCCATTCCGCTGACCCCGGTGGATCCGGAGTATGGCGTCCCCCAGTCGACCCAGGTCGTCGGCGAGCAGCTGGCTTGAGGGCCTACCTGCGCGTGTCGTGATGGTGTTTCGTCTTGTGCGCCGACTTGGTTTGTGCCGTTTGACCCGCTTGCAGAATCTGCAGCAGTGGTTTGTGCGGTTTGCGATGAGGCGGATGAAGTGTTTGCGCTGGTTGGGTCAGAAGCAGTGCCATCCGGCAGGCTATCCGCACTTGCGAACACGTTGAACGACATCATGGATGCGCATATCGTGACGGCGATAATGCGAAGTGCGACGAGGCGTGAACGTTTTCCGGCTTTTGTCTTGTCTGGTGCCGAAGAATGGTCACTAAGGGCTACTGAATGAACGTTTTCTTGTTTTTGGGCATGCGGATGCCGAAAACCGTTCACTGACGACGGCTTGCCGAACGGCTCTCGGCATTTATGTGAAAAGATGTCGAAAACCGTTCTTTGAATTCGATTCAACGAAGGTTTTTTCATCGGAAATCACCCTTCCGATGCTTTCCTGGCGGCACGTTTAAAGCCCACAAAGCCCCCGACCCGCTTTTGCGGACGGAGGTTTGAAGTGGGGCCTGTAATGTGATTTGGCGTTTTACCATAAACCGATCAACTTCCACCAAAGAGTGCCGACCCCGGCGTAAATAACAAGGTTGACAAGACTGACGATGAAGCCGACCTTCCACCATTCCTTCTGGCTGACGTAACCGGTTGAGTAGTAGATCGACGCGGTGCCGGTTCCGTAATGCGTCATGCCCGGCGAGATGCAGGTCAGCAGGCCCAGCAGCATGGTCGCCACAATCGGCGGCACGCCAAGCGAGACCAGAATGACCGCGAACGGGATGAAGAACGTCTGCACGCGCGCGGGCGCGGGCGTGAACCACATAAAAATAAGGCCTATACAGCATAGGAGGAAGAGGGCTAGAGAAAGTTTCTTCTTGGTGAGTACCGAAGACATAAGGCGGCTCACGGTCCTTTCAATCATGGCTCTATTCATTCTCTTTTAAAAGGTTTTCCGGCAATGTTGTCTCGCATGCCATGAAGCGCACGAAACCCACAGTTATTTACACGGTACATGGTGAACTTTTGTACCGAGATGGGTGCTTTGCCATCTTTTGTCCAGACGGCCTTTGGCAATAAGTCAGTTATTCAAAGAATGTTGGATAAAATAAAACTTCTATTCCTGTTTGTTCGTATATTTTCTGAATAAACTAGCAAAAAATCCGGATTTTGTCTTCGCTGACAATGAAATAGGATCTACGGCGCGCATCGTGTGAACCTGTGGTTTCAAGCAAGTCGATAGTTCTATTTTTTGTTTTGCAAACCGTGAATTCCCATGAACATTGTGGGATAAAAATATTGGCGTGACTCACGCGACGCGTGCGAAAACTGATTATGCGGGGGAATTGAATAATTGGCCAACTTCGCTCCAACTCTTAAAGGAATCAGGAAATGTTTTAAGTGTCTGTTGAAAACAGTAGACTAAAACCGTTGTATTTGTCTTGTTTTCAGCTAAGTCGCTGGAAAGAAAGTGAGAAGAAATATGGCAAAGAAGAGGAGATATGCCGCTGTCGCAGCGTTTGCGGCCGCGTGCATGATGATGGCAGGCTTCAGTGCCGGTACCGCGAATGCGGCGCCGACGGCGGGCAATGCGGACCAGCCTGCAAAGCCAAACGTCGTTGATTTGAGCCAAAAGTCGGAAAATCCTTTGGCCAAGTCGGCCCCTGTCGTCGGGCCGCAGTCTGATAGCCCGTCGGCTCCGGCAGCTCCACAGGCGAACGTCGCGCCCGCGCCTCAAGTGGAGTACCCTACCGTAAATGATAAAGACGAAGTGCGCATTACCAATGTTAAAGTAACAGATATCGGTGCACACACTGCCAATATTTCGTTTGATTACCAATACATGCGCAACGGTCAACCATTGAATTGGAAATCCGTTAATACCAAAAACAGCAAAGAGAATCCTGATGAACGCTGGCCTACGGTTCCGATGGTCTCTCTCACCCATATTACGAGCATGACTGCTCGAAGTGATCAATTTGGTTGCGGCACTTGGAATCCCAACGAATGCACTCCTTTTGGTGGCTATGCCCCGGAAGTCGGCAACAACAATATCATGGACACGCAGCTGACCGCGAATACCTATCAGAAGCTCTATGGCGTGAAAACGCAGGACTGGATGAATCCGCTCTCAGGCCTTTATCGTATGGCGACTACCACCGGTAAATCATTTGAGCGTTTCCTTGATGAGGATATGAGCCGGAGCAGTGGTCACTTCGATGTTCCGCTGATCGGGCTTGACCCTAACACCACCTATTCCAATAGGAACGTGAACGCCAACGGCAAGGATCTTTCGCTCACGGAACCTGAGGAAATGATTGGCGAGCATGCCAAGGAACTTGTGGCTCAAGGCAAGAAGGACCAGCCTGTCAAAACCGACATCATGCAGCTGTTGGTCGGTGTCAATTTTGAGAACATGGGCTATGGTGGGCCGACTCCTCAATATGGCCAAGCCCTGATTCCAGCGTTTACCACGAAAGCCGAGCCGAAGGCTCCTGCGAATGGTGATTTGAACACCGGTAATATGAACGATATCGCGGTTGCAGGCAAACCGATTGCTGGCTCGCCGTATCGTGTTTATATCAGCCATCTCGCTGCTGGTTGCAAGGCTGATGTCGATGGTGAAGATACGCCAGCCTGCTTCTGGGCCGGGTACATCTATTCCGATCCCGTTGCGTTGCAAGGGCCTGATGGTGCTCCATACCTCCGGGTGCGGAAGGATGACAAGGGCCGGTATTATGTCGATGCCTTGTTGCCGAAGGGCTATACGGGCGACCACAAGATCGCGCTGGTCGATCAGGACGGCAACCTGCAAGGTTGGACGCCAATCACCTTCGGCCAGGACTATGGCCAGGAACCGGTTGTACTGCCGCCGCCTCCAGGTACTCCCGCCCCGCCTGCACCGCAGGCTCCGGCTCCGGTTGCCCCGACTTCGACAGCGCAACCTACCAATGGCAATTCCGCTCCGGCTCCGCAAGCTCAGAACAAGAACGGAAACAACGCTGCCCAGTCGGCTCCCAAGAGCCTGGCGACTACGGGGGCTTCCGTTGTCGGCGTTGTCGGTGTTGCGTTGGCGGCGCTGCTCATTGGCGCTGGCGTCGAGCTGGCTCGTCGCAAGGCGTGAATAACGCCGCTATGGGTTTGAGGTGCGGCTTTGAACGTCAGGTTTGAGTCCTCCGTTTGATCGTTGCGCTGCAAGGCCAAAACGCTCGATGAACGAGTCGAAGAATCGATGATTCCTGGTGACTGATTGTCAAATAATCAGTCACCAGGAATTTTTGTATTCATTGGATGCACTGGTATTTGCGGCATTGGTTCATTGCGGTTCAGAAGATGCTTCGTCGCGTTGTGTGTGGCAAGAGTGTGGGCCAGAATGTGTGTCTGGAATCAGCGTCGAGGCATTGAGAGGCAACGCAAGAGGCGGTATTGAATCTCTCCGCCCGGATTTTAAAACGGCTTTTGGCTGTGTGGCGCAGTATGCCGAAATCTATGCTGGACACGTATTTTGGTCGTTATCCTTGATCTTCAGCACCTGATCCGCATCATTCCCAAGCCCGTCATTGCGAGGGTCAAGGGCTGGTCTGTGGGCGGCGGCAACGTGCTGCAGTTGGTCTGTGATTTGACGATTGCGGCCGACAATGCCAAGCTCGGCGCATTCAGAACCCAGAACGTTGCGATGGTCTCCAACAACAACGTTCGTGGTTATTTGCTGGCCGTCACGTTGCTGCTCTATGGCAAGACGGTCGTATGGCTCAACAAGCGCCTGACCGACGACGAGCTCGAAGGGCAGATGCGTGACGCCGGAGTCGCCTGCTGCCTCAAGGGCGACAGCCTTCCTGCTGATTTGCTTTGTAACGACCCCACCAACGGCAAGAGTCGCATTATTGGTTTTGATGAGTTATTGACAAGGCTGCTGATTCTAAACTTGGAGGCAAGAATGACTCCTTGCAAACTCCGCCGATCCCGCGCGAATTCGCCGACGATCAGATGGTGAGCGTCATGTTCACCTCTGGCTCGACCGGCGCGCCGAAAGGCATCCAGCAGACGGTGCGCAACCACTTCACTTCCGTGGCGAGCATGTCTTCCCTGAAGAGGTCGAACGCGTCTATGCCGATTGTCCGGGCATCGACGAGATCGCTGTCACCACTGAACATGACGAAAAGTGGGGCGAAATTCCCGTGGCTTACGTCGTGTGTAAGGCCGATGGGAGTAATGAAGCTGCCGGCGGCAAACTTTCGGGTGTGACGGTTTCTGCGTCTGGCGAATCGTCTGAAGGGAACCGGTTACGTAAATCGAAGGAACCCGGTTACGTAAATCGAAGGAACCCGGTCTGGAAGTAACCGCTTCCAAGGCCATTCAGTTCAGAGAATTCGGCAGGGAGAATTTAGCGCATTACAAAGTGCCGCATCGTTTCTATCAAGTGGACTCGTTGCCGCGAACGAGCGTCGGCAAGGTGCGTCGTTTCCTCCTCGGTAAAAGCTGAGAGCGAAAGTCGGTTTGTGGTTGCACGAATTCTGCGGTTTGGCCAGGGGGACAATTTGATGGTTCTTGGCTTGTCGCCTTCCTCACGTTTGTTGGAAATTTATAATATGTAAGAAACTATTTTATTAGATAATTATATATAATTCATTTGATTTATTAGAAAATATCTGGATTATGTACAAGGTTTTAAGAGCTTTTCGTTACATTTTTTATTTTGCAAATAATTATAAAATACCCAAAATAATATACGGAATACGTGGGTTTCGGTATTTTAATTATTATTTT
The DNA here is from genome assembly GCF_029433335.1 of Bifidobacterium sp. ESL0745. NCBI lineage: Bacteria > Bacillati > Actinomycetota > Actinomycetes > Bifidobacteriales > Bifidobacteriaceae > Bifidobacterium > Bifidobacterium sp. ESL0745. The sequence continues at coordinate 64,550 of NZ_JAQTHX010000002.1, read as the reverse complement.
ATAGTATGTTTCCTTCGAACATATCATGCGTTGATATGATAGTAGTAAATGTTTTTTAGTGATAGCACTGTATCGGTAAGAGACAAAGGATTTATATCCAAACGGTATTGATGAGAAGCGTTGCGACGTTCGTTTTATATCGCAACGCATATCCCGCGTGGGGTCGATCCGGAAGGTCAGAGGGGTTAAGACATGGGGTTATTCGATAGCCGGCGTTCAATGAAACATGCAGCCGGTAAGGTGCGCAAGGAAAAAGGTGGTGCCTCGCGTAGGTTGACTGGGCTGGTGGCTGTGGTCGCGGCGGTGGCGATGTTGTTGAGCGGTGGTGTGATCGCCTCGGCCGATAGCGTTGCCCCCAGCAACCCAAGCGCTTCTGGCGCTGCCGCGAAAACCAGTGGCGATAACAAGGCCGCCGGCGCCAATAAGGTTGGCCCTCAGGGCGACCCGGAGTATCAGTTCCTCAATTTCTCGCAGTCCGTCTACGGCGTTGACACGGCGAATGCCGCCGGCCTTAAGCCGGGCGACAAATTCACTTACCAATTCAACCTGGGCTGCTCGGAGACCAATTGCGAGGACGTGAACCTTCTTGATCAACTTCCCGCGGCCTTGCAAGGCTTCGCCATTACCGATTTCAACGTAAGCCCGAGCCTTCAGGCGAACGTCGTCTGGAAAGAGGGCGGAGTGGCCGAGTCGCGTCCTGCGAGTGTCGGCGCCAATACGTCATTCACCCTCACTCCCGGGCAGCAGTTCGTATCGGGTGAAACGAACAAAACCGGCTTGGTCGTAGGGATGAACGGTACGGTGAGCCTCACGTTGCAGGTTCCCTCAGACTTCTCGCCGAGCGATTCACGCAATAAAGTCAATTTCGAGAATTCCGCGACGCTTTTCGCTTCCAATTCCAAGTCCGTGACTTCCTCCGCGACGGCACAGGTAAGCGTTGACTCCAAGCTCGAAGCCACGGCCGTGGGTTCGTTTGATCCCGGCGCTTCCCAATATGTGCAGGGTTCGGCCGAAACGTTCAAATTCAACGTCACCAATACCTCCAACATCAATGCCGACAAAGTCGTCGTTCAGATGCCGCAGGATGCTCAAGCCGGTGCGGATACAACGTCGCTTGACACCAACAATCCGTTCCGTTTCTTTGATTTTGATAGTTTTGGATCTACGGTGATGCCATCTGGTGCCACGCAGGTTCAAGTTGATGCGTATGTCAAGGGTAGTGACGGCAAGTGGAACTGGACTGCCGGCACCCCGGGGTCTACATTCGCCTTACCGACTGGCGTGAGCGCCACCGATGTCGCCGGACTCCGCTTTACCTATACCGGCTCGATGGTGCCAAACGCCACGACTTCAAGCCCGGTCACCCTCAATCTCAAGCAGCGTTCGACCGATCGCAACGATGCTGCGAATAGCCCGCTTGTCGGGCTGAGTACCGCTTCCACCGCCAGCCCGATCCTACAGGCAAACGCGGCAAAGGGCTCGGAAACGGGCACGCCAACAGCTTCGGCGCCCGCAACGGTCACGCTTTCCCCGGCGCAACTTGGCGTAACCGTCAACGAGTCCTTCGACCCGGCCCGCCACCCGGCCGGCAACAAATCGACCGGAATAGTCTCGCTTACCAACGGCGGCTCCCCGGTCGAAAAGATGGAGGCCTCGGTAGGTAGCGGTCTGTTTAGTTCCGATATCAAATTCGGCGGGTTCAAAGCCGGTATTTTGTATCCGGCCGGTGCAGATAGCGGCACTGTTGTTTACCATATGCTTAACAGCGCTCAACCCGATCAAAGGGTGACGTTCGCCAATGGTATGGTCCCGACTTCGCCCAGTGGTGATATCGCTTCTTTCGACATCGAATTCGGTTCGACGCCAACTCCGAGCACTGTGAACCCCATCAGTGCCGGTGCGAACGCCGCCATCAATTTCATCGTGAAATCTCCCAGTGCCTACGAGTTCCCATCAGGCCAGACAACGAAAGATTTCACGGATTCCAATACCAAGGCCACGGTCACCGCGCACAACAGCGCGACGGCCTCCGCCACGGCCCCGGCTGCAACGATGACACTGGTCAAGCCGCAGATAAAAGTCTCAGTCAACAAGTCGGTAAGCCCGAATGATTCCGTTCCGGTCGGGCACCAGGCCGTGGTCGGTTTTTCGGAAACCACCGGAGCCAGTACCGATTACCTGCAGCCCAATACCGTCACCGTCGAGGATTCCTGGGCTGACAAGAGCATCGATGCCAATGGCACGATTCATGAAGGTGCCTCCGGCGCCGATGCCAATAATTTCTGGAACGCCTTCGACCTCAACGCCATCGAGTCCACGCCGATTCCGGCGCATACCAAACTGACCATAAGCGTCAATCTTCCGGGTGTGGGTTGGGTCGAGCTTGATAGCAAAGCCTCGCAAACCGCAAGTTATATCTATAGCCTCAATGCCGCCGACCTCAAAACCAAACTCGACACCGCCCATTCCGGCGCGACCCCGGATCAGGTGACGGGCATCCGGTTCAAGCTCGAATCGGACCCCGGCAGCACCGCATTTACGGGCAGCACCGCGATTTCGCAGTACGTCAGCTTTACCGCCCGTGCAGCAAAGCGCGATGGGTCCGGCGCGACCGACGAACTTGACACTTCCGGTCCTCAGAAACCGACGAAATACACCTGCGGCAACACCACCAGCCTCGCCGCGTCGGGCAAAACCGACGAGGGTTATCAGGTAGACAGCAACGCGCTTGATGCGGATCCGACCAACCAGAACACGGTCGGCGTCCTCTCGTTCCACAATCCGGAACTTCCGCCCGGGGACGATTTCTACCAAGTCAATGATTGGATCAGCGCGACGTTCACCGATCCGGACGCTTCCGATGCCGCGATGAGTTCCGCGCCGTCCCTGTCCGGAAAGAAAGTCACTTCGCACCTCAAGTGGGGCATCGACGGGGATATGACCTCGGTGACGCTCAAGCAATCCGGCGACGTAAGCGATTACGCGGATGCTGGTGCGCATAACGATATGTGGAACGACGTGTTCGATCTGCTTTCCATCAACCCCATTGCCGCGTCCGACACGCCTTACACCAACGGTTGGTACCTTAAATACGACAAGATCACGCAAGTTCGGGTCTACCGTGCAGGCGCCACCTGGTCTACCGGTACGTGGTCCGTTGTTCCGGCCCCTGGCGGCAATTGGCAGAATTCAGACAGATCTTTCAAAGGCTATACGGTGCCGACAGGTGATGCCGGGGATCTGACCGGCCTCGAGATCACCGTCGAACCTGACGATGCCGCTCGAAGTGCGGACATCGCTGCCGGCAAGCCCTACGTTCCCCAGCCCGGTTCGGGCGTAGTGGCTGCGGCGCAAACGCGCGATTTCGCGGCGAACTGGCAGTTGCGGGACAAGAAGCGTGGCGGCAGTACGTTCGTCACCGGCAGCGTGCTGCATAATGGCGACACGAGTCACCCTCAGCCGCAGAACGTCAGGCTAGAGTCCGAAAGGGCGACGGCGGCGGATCCTGCGCATCCGCATACGACGAAATATATCGGAATGAACGGCGCCAAACTCAATATCGTCGACTATAAGGCGGCCCTGAATCCGGGTAATGACGGGACATTTAACTTTTTGGTGCCGCCGCACGGTGTTTCCGCTCCGACGAGTTCCTATCCGATGCCTATTTACGATATTTCCGCAACCAATGATTCAGCTAACCGTGCGTCGTATCTGCGTATCACTACACCGTCAGAATGTGATACGAGTAATCAGAATGGTTGCTATACGGCGAACACGTCGATAGCGGCGAAGGAGAATCCGTTCACTGCCGCCAATGTTTCCGATATCGGCACCGGCAAGCTTGATTCCGCTTCTTCGATGCCCAACATGTTCAATCGACAGACGCTGACCCACATCGTGATCAGCTCGGATGATCCCAGCCAGGTCTCGCTTGCCGATTCGACTGTCCATATTCTGCGTTACACGCCGACGAACTATGCGACCGGCATGGGAACATTCACCGTCGACCCGACGATCACGACGGCGGCACAGGCCAACGCCTTGACAGAAGCCCAGCTTGCCGACGTCGTCGCGGTTTCGGTCACGTTCCAAGGTTCCTCCAACCCGGAAATCAATGGCCCGACGTTGGTCAAAGGCAACTACGTGCATCTGAAGCTGACGACACGTGTGCGTGATACGCTGCGTTCAACCAACCAGCCGTTTGTGCCATCGGCTCCGTTGTTCAACGAGACAAACCGTGCCACGGTGCAGATCTATGCGCCGATTACGGACAGTGCTCCGGATGACCAGCCCACCAAGTTTATCCGAAGCGTTATGAATTATCGCACTGGAGAACTGCAGACTGTCATCTATGAGAACATTGCCCCGAACAACCTGATCAATGTCAATCCGGGTGCACCGCAAACGGTGAAAATGGATGCGTCGAGCGCGAATGCAGGCAACAATTCTTCGCTTTCGCCCACCAAGGTGACGCTTACCAGCTGGCCGGACGGCCAAGGCAAAAACGGCAGCGTCACCAAGACTGGCAACTTCTGGAAGAACTTCAATTTCACCGGCCTTTCGCAGCTCACTTTCCCAAGTGGTGCCACCAAAGTGAAGATCGGCGTCTACGGCCCGTTCGGCCCCGGTGGTGCGCTTGGTTGGAAGGACGGCGACGAGCAGGCGCAGCTGCCCGGTGGGAGCTCCGCATATGCCATGCCGGTAACGCCGGCGCAATACAACGATATTCAGGGCCTGCGCTTTGTTTTCACCAACCCTGACGGCACCGGCGATCCGCAGCTGTTCACGAATTCTCTGGATGTTAGATGGGATGCACATATCCAATATCAGGTGGCCCAGCGCGCAACCGTGCGTGGCGACGATACGCAGAAGGTCGTCTACCCCGGCAGCGAGCCCAATGCGGTTTCCTCGCAGGTGGAAAGCAACCTGAACGATGACGTCAACCCCGACCAGACCGCTTCTTCCGACGCTAGCGCGTTGCTGTCTTGGGGATTGGGCACGGCTCAGCTTGGTTTGGATGAGGTCGCCAACTCCGGCAACCCCTCGGTCAACGTCGGCCAGATGGTGCCTTGGGAGGTCACCATCGCCAATACCGGAACCGGTTACCTTAATATCAGCAAGGTGACCGCCGATTTGCCTGCGCAGCTGCGCTATACCGGCCAAGGCGGTGCCGGAGACCCGTCCCACCCGATGACCTTTACGCCCGGAACCGTGGGCGGCGCGCCCAATTCCGGCGAACTCAAGGACACGCCAACGCTTGATTCGAGCGACCCGAGCAAGGTCGTGCTCACCTGGCCGTCCGGCAAGAACCGGATGTTGCCCGGCGAGGTTGCCAAATTCGTTGTTTGGTTGGAAGTCGAGCCCGGTGCTGTGGCTGGAAGCAATGTCAGCCTCCCTGTCACCGTCAACACCGAACAGCATCTGAGCGCGGTCGCAACCGCCCCGGGTGGTTCCGCTCTGGTGACACCGGTTATGGATGGTACCAATACCGTGGGCGGCACAGTAACCGCTTTCGTCACGCCATCCACCGGTGAAAACATCTACATCGTCGGCGGTGTCAAGGGCAGCATGCCGGGCGCGATCAACACGCTCGACAGCACCCAGACCTGCAATCCGACGCTCACCGCGCTTGACGGCAAGAGCTATTATCGCTCGCCGTGCCGTGCCAATACCGCTGTCGGCGGCAAGGACGATTGGGTGCTGCACATGGTCAACGCCGGTACCACGGCGGTTAAAAAGGTGCAGTTCTTCGAACAGTTGCCTGCCAAGAACGACAAGAGCATCGTGGCCAGCAGCGATTATCGCGGTTCGACCTATCATGCCGAACTGACCGAAGCCCCGAAGGTCGTGGGCGCGCCGGCAGGCACAACCGAAACGATCGAGGCCTCCGTCGATAAATCACCTTGCGTAGGCACTTGGAGTACTTTGCCTGGCATCTCAACCAGTCCTGCCAACGAGGCGTGTTCGGTCTCGACTTGGGTTCCCGGCAGCGCCGTCACGGATTGGTCAAAGGTCACCGGACTTCGTGTGACCCTTGACTTCTCGACTACATCCAGCACGACATTGCGACCCGGCGAAGGTGCGGACGTCACGTACACCTCGAAGAACACCCCCGCATCTTCCGTCGGTCCGCACGATGACGATTCCGACCCGTCGGTCCCGGTCTCGTTCGACCAGGCGGCCGGTGTGCAGGAGGTGTGGGACCAGTTCGGTATCCTCTATACTGCGCTCGACGGCAGCATGCATCCTGCGGCGCCGTCACGTTTCGGCACGCGTATCGAAACCGGTTCGCTTCTGGCGTCCAAGGTCGTTTCCGGTCCCGCAGCGAGCGCGTATAGCCCGCAGCAGGTCCGTGCGTCCGTTTCCTGCAGAAGCGCAGATGGCGATGCGATGCTGTTTGCTGGCCAAAGCCATGGTCTCATCACGCTCAACAAACAGTCCGACGGCACGTACGCTGCCGGCAGGCTTGCGAATATTCCGTTGAGCCTTGATGGCACAGGGGAGGGCAATACCGTTTGCACCGTTTCCGAGGACGGCGAGCTTGGCCAGTTCGGCGAGGCCGGGCGTTCCGTGAGCGTGAACGGTGACAACAACACCTCTGATTCCGATACGATGAATATTGTCACTTCTGACACTCTGAACGGTGCCAATAATCCCACCAATGCCGTGGTCGCGGCTCAATCTGCGCGGATTTCCAACGTCTACCGCTACTCCGACTTGAGTGTTACCAAGAAGGTCGACACCAAAGCCACCAAGGGCAGCTTCGGTCCGTTCAACTTCAAGGCGGTCTGCAAGACGAGCGATGGCCAGACGGTTCGTTTCGGCGCGGGCAATGACGAAAGCGCTTCCTTCACGTTGAGCGACGGCGAGACGTGGAAGGCGCCGGCCGACACGATTCCGGCCAATTCGACCTGCACCATCACCGAAACCGATCCTTCGGCGGCCGACAAGACGGTGTTCACCGGTGATAACGTCACCGCGAATGCCGACGGCACCGCCAGCGTCAAGGTCGGCGACGGCAGCGCCACTGACCTTGCCAAGGTTGTGGCCACCACCGTGGCCAACCACTACGATGCCGGCACGTTCAGCGTTAACCGTGAGGTTTCCGGCGACGGTGCTTCTCGCTATGGTACGGCTCCGGTCAAGTACGAGGCGGTCTGCGATTACCGCGGCCAGCAGCTGCTCAATGAGCAGTTCGGCATCAGCGGCAGCGGCAGCAAGAGCTTCGGCGTCTTCCCGGCGGGCACGCAGTGCACCGTGCGTCAGGTCACCGATTCCGGTGCCACAAAGCACACGTTCGAGCCCGCAAACGGCAAGATCACCATCGCCAGCGTGGCACAAGCGGAAGCTGCGGCTGCCGGGAACGTAAACGGTTCCAAGCCCGGTATCCCGATCTTGGTCAACGGTCTGAGCAACGTCACTGTCGTCGCAACCGACAGGTACGACGTAGGCCAGGTTCCGATTGTCGTCAACCGTACCGGCGATGAAAGCGCCCTCGGTTCGCGTGGCAAGGGCCCATTCAAGGTCAAGGTCACCTGCACCTATCAGCGTGACGGCAAGCCGACCACAATCGACTTGGGCGACAACGGCAGCTTTACCTTGAGCGAGGCGAACAGCTACAGCACGACGTTGGGCGACATCCTGCTCGGCGCGCACTGCACGGTCGTGCAGACCGATTCGTCCGGCGCAGATTCCACCTCGATCGACCCGGCGAACGGCGAGGTGACGGTTGTTCAATCTGCGGACAAGAACAAGGTGACCATCACCAACGTCTTCCGCAACAAGCTTCCCGGAACAGGGATTTTGGGCGGCTTCCCCGGAGGCGGGGTTCTTGGCGGCGGTGCCGTCGGTTTGGGCGGCGGATCCTCTAACGGGGCCAACGGCGGCAGCCTTGGTTTCGGGACTTCCGCTGGTCTTGCGGACGGTCTTTCGTCAGGTGCGGCTAGCGGCAGAATGGCTACAACCGGTGCTGCGGTAACCGGTATCGTTGTCCTGATCATCATCCTTCTGATCGGCGGCGGCACCATCCTTTATATGCGTCGTCGTTCGACCAGCGGCGATGAGCGTGACGGGGCTTCCGACGATTCCTCGGATTCCGAAAACAAGGATGGTGGCAATTCGCAAGGCGGCACGATTCCCGCCTGATAGGTGAGGGTTGAGGCTTAAGGTCGGGTGCGATTCGATTCGTACCCGGCCTTTTGCGTTTCGTCTGCGTTGGGTCAGAGTCAAGACATATGCTTTGGGAAAATGACCTTGGATTACAACGACAGTGTCGGGTTCGGATTAATTTCGTGACATTTTAAATAGCCTTTATGCCGCATAGCAGATGTTTTTGTACTTATGTTGGATGCACGTTTGGCTGATATTCCAACGTTTGTTGTGATGGCTGGTGGCTTTACTGTCCGAATAATGAGATACCGGGGTGTGCTGGAGCAAAGGCGCGCCTATGGTACCTGATTAACGGGTCACGAACCCGATAGAACTTGGTAGATGTTGAAAGGAGGACGCCATGAAGAACGGATTGATGAGTCTTAACGCTGAATCTGCACGAATTATTAGCCCGTCTTCGTTGGCGGCCTGATTTTTGACATTCAGCTTGAGCCCCGCCAATGAAGGCAGGGCAAGCAAGCGGATCGTCCAATCGGACGAATAACGATATTCACAAGAAATATCCGGCGTATAGCTTCTGAGCCCTGCAAGAAATGGCAGGGCTCATTTTGTTATTGCGCCCCAAAAGGTCACCGTGGTAGTGCCGCAAGTTCGTGCACGAACTATTCCGTAAACCGGATAGTGAGAACGACTCAATAACCGGATAATCAAACCAAAACCGAAAACGCGAAACCGAAAACGCGAAACCGAAAACGCGAAACTCAAACCGAATGGCATACGGCTTCAAGCAAAACGGCGAACGACATCGGTTCTCCGTTGTGTCATACACGGTTCGCGCGGCCCGCAAGTGGACAGGCGGACAGCGCGAGCGGACAGAACGCGGGACGGCGAAGCGGCAAGCGGCAGGTTGTGAGCATCGCGCAGCAGGCCTTAAAGCAAAGCAGTATCGGTACGGCAATACAAACGTACCGGAGGAGAACATTATGACATCAGTCGACACAGCGACTGGGAACGGCAGCGGCAGCGACAGCACTGCGGCAGCCGTACGCAAGGCAAAACTTCAGGACATGGCGCACGATTCGGTCGGTACCGTCATCGCCGCCTCGATGGTCGGCACGGCCATTGAATTCTACGATTTCTACGCCTACGGCACCGCCTCGGCCAACTATTTTCCGAAGATTTTCTTCTCGGACAAGACCAACCCCACCGTCGCACTGCTTGTCAGCCTCCTGACTTTCGCCATCGCCTTCATCGCCCGCCCGCTTGGCTCGCTGATTTTCGGCCATTACGGCGACAAGATGGGCCGTAAGACCACGCTGGTCGTCAGCCTTCTGACCATGGGCCTGTCCACCTTCCTCATCGGCTGCCTGCCGACGTATAGCCAGTGGGGCCTGCTCGCGGTCGTCGTGCTCTGCCTTTGCCGCTTCATCCAAGGCATCGGCCTCGGCGGGGAATGGTCCGGCGCGGCGCTGGTCGCCACGGAAAACGCCCCGGCCAACAAGCGTGCGCTCTACGGCTCCTTCCCGGAGCTCGGTGCCCCGATCGGCTTCTTCCTCTCCAACGGCACCTACTTTTTGCTTGAGTCCTTCTGCACTCCGGCGCAGATGCTCGCTTGGGGCTGGCGCGTGCCGTTCCTGCTCTCCATCGTGCTCGTCGTGGTCGGCCTGGTCGTGCGCGTCCACATGGAGGAGACCCCGATCTTCCGCCTCGCCCAAGAGCAGAAGAAGACCGTGAAGTCGCCGCTCAAGGAAGTCTTCCGCACCAGCTGGCGCCAGGTCCTGCAGGCCACGTTCATCGTCGCGGTCACCTACACCCTCTTCTACACGCTGGCCACCTGGTCGCTCGCTTGGGGCACCAAGACCAAGGCCGAAGGCGGCGGCGGCCTCGGCTTCACCAACCGCGAGTACCTGCTGATGCTGATGGCCGGCATCTGCGTCTTCGCCGTGTTCATCGTGCTCTCCTGCGTCTACGCCGACAAGCTTGGCCGTCGCCGTGTGCTGATGTTCTCGTCAATCGCGCTGGTCGTGTTCTCGTTCTGCTTCCCGTACCTGTTGATGAGCCACCGCAACTTCGTGGAGATCATGGTCTTCCTGTGCGTCGGCTTCGCCCTGATGGGTATCGCGTTCGGCCCCGTCGGCGCGATCCTGCCTGAGCTCTTCAGCGCCAACGTCCGCTACTCCGGCTCCGGCCTGGGCTACAACCTCGCCGCCATCGTCGGCGCGGCTTTCGTCCCGACCATCGCCACCTGGCTTTCCTCCCATTGGGGTGTGCGTTCCGTCGGCCTCTACATGGCCGTGATGGCGTTGTGCTGCCTGGTCGCCCTGCTCACCTGCAAGGAGACCAAGGACACCGACTTCACCGCGTGATTGCGCCGGGCTGCCGCTTGTCCTGCGGCTTGGTTTTGTCAGGCTTTCGTCGGCAGCCCTTATATATGGGCAGTCAAACGATGGGTCATCGTTCATTAAAAGTATCTTTATAACTGAATATTAATAATTAAAAATTAAAATATAGATTTGGGAATGGCTGTTGATTCGGGATTCGTCCCGTCTCAATCTTTAAGAATTATCTGTTCGATTATTGGACGGCGGCGCGGTTCGCGCTGTGACCGGCGTTACAATGGACGAACAACGGGACAAAATCCCTTTAGATCAAGAGCCAATTTCTACGCACGGCAGGCAGAGTGCTTAGTCGTGCAAATAATAATAAATTATGCAAGGAGTGCATACTATGGCAGCACAAATCTGGTACGAAGACGACGCTGATCTCTCCGTTCTCGACGGCAAGAAGGTCTGCATCATCGGTTACGGTTCGCAAGGTCACGCGCACGCGCTGAACCTGCGCGACTCCGGTGTGGACGTCGTCGTCGGCCTGCGGCCTACCTCCAAGTCCGTTGAGTACGCCAAGGAGCAGGGCCTCGAAGTGAAGTCCGTCGCCGACGCGGTCAAGGAAGCGGACATCATCATGTTCCTGGCTCCTGATCAGTATCAGGGCACGATCTATAAGGAAGAGGTCGAGCCCAACATGAAGCCCGATGCGGCGCTCGCCTTCGCGCACGGCTTCAACATTCGTTACGGCTACATTAAGCCGGGCAAGGGCCACATGACCTTCATGGTCGCCCCGAAGGGACCGGGCCACATCGTCCGTCGTGAGTATGTCGCCGGCCGTGGCGTGCCGGTGGTCGTCGCCTGCGAGAACGACGACAAGGGCGACGGCTGGGCCATCACCCTCGCCTATGCCAAGGCTCTGGGCGCTCTGCGCGCCGGCGCCATCAAGACCACCTTCAAGGAAGAGACCGAGACCGACCTCTTCGGTGAGCAGGACGTGCTCATGGGCGGCGTCAACCACCTGGTCGAGACCGGTTTCGAGGTGTTGACCGATGCCGGCTACCAGCCGGAGATCGCCTACTTCGAGGTCTGCCACGAGCTGAAGATGCTCGTCGACCTGATGAACGAAGGCGGTTTGAACAAGGCCCGTTGGTCCTGCTCCGACACCGCCCAGTACGGCGACTTCACTTCGACCGTCATCGACGAGCACACCCGCCACAACATGGAGCATCAGCTTCAGCGCATTCAGGACGGCTCGTTCGCTAAGGAATTCATGGACGACCAGGCCAAGGGCGCTCCGCGCTTCAAGGAGCTGCAGCAGAAGTACAGCCACGAACGCATCGAGACCGTCGGCCCGAAGCTTCGTTCGATGTTCTCCTGGCTCAAGGGCAAGTCGGCCGACGCCGACGAGAACGAGTCCTTCAACGGCGACATCGCCCGCACGCAGGTCCAGAAGTGAGCTTGCCGAAGGTTCTCGTTGTGGCCGACTGAGCGTTTTCGCTCGTCAGGTCTGAGGGTTCGAGAGCTGTAAACAAGGGTTGTCACAAGGGTTTACCCTGGTGGCAACCCTTGTTTTGTAGTTGCCGGCCGATTGAATATCCGTGTCTGTCGCCGATAAATGCTTTGTCCAATGGCTTTGGATAACCATGCCGTTTCGTTGTGTGAACCTCGCGTTGCGGTGTATGGCGTCATGATGGTGTGACGTACTTAACAAAACACAATAAAAGGAATCGGAACGCAATGACCGTCTTGACGTGTCCCGAAGCCATACTCCTGTATGATTCGGGCGGCAATGATGCGAAGCCGCATCAGTGTTAGCGCGTGAAAACAAGTGTCACCTCGCGCAAAACTAGACAAAACGTGAAAGCGATATCGCGATACGCTTCTTAGACATTGCAAAAAAGTTGTATCAGCGCGAGAAGGCAGAAAAGTGCCGACAAGAGGCAACGCGCAAATTGTTCTAAGGATTGATAGCCATGATGATCGGTAACGAAATCAGCAACGAAATCAGCAAGTACACTCACTTCGCGGGCAAGCAGGGTGGTTTTGCAGGCAAAAACGTTAACCCCAAAGGCAAACGGGGTATCTTCGCAAGGAAACACGATAGCTTTGCCGACGAGTACGACTTCGTCGACGAAAACGAAGCCGCGGCAAGCGAGCGGAGCGCTTCCCATGGCATCGCATGGTGGAAGCACGCCATCAGTTGGGCTGCTATTTTCGTTCTCTTCGCGTTCGGTGCGTTCGCGGCGTTCAAGGCCCTGAATACCGAAACCATAGTGACGGAGGACCCGCAGACGGTTTCCGCGACCTACGAGCAAAAGCAGTCCGACGCCGACAAAGCCGCCGCCCCGGTTCCCGCCGACTTCGCTGAGTAGGAGATGCCGTTCTTAAGCTGTTTTGAATCATTGATTCGTGAGCCGTCGAAGCGAGTTTTGATTTACTGACGATGCTGACCGTTTAGCAGCCAGTCGAGCAGATTCTCCTGTTTGATTCCGGCGTGGTCGCCGTTGCCGATGCGATCCAGAGTCAGCAAGGTTTTGGGATGGTTGTCGTCGATGTTTTGCAGCGGTGTGAGTTCGCGGGTCAGGGTGGTGCTATCCATCACGGTCTGTGAGACCTGGAAATAGTGGACTCTGTCGGCACCCGTGGCGCAGAAGTCGACTTCGCTGTTTCCGATTTTGCCGATGGACACGGTTCGGTAACGGCGTAGCAGCTCGAGGTAGATCACGTTTTCAATGCGATGGCCGGTGTCGCCGCTGGATTTGCCGAGGAACCAGAATCTGAAGCCGGGGTCGCCCAAATAGTATTTCTCAAGCGTTTTCATATAGGCCTTGCCTTTGATGTCATAGCGGCTGGCGCTGAAAAGCAGGTAGTTTTCGCACAGTGCGGCTATATACTCGCGGACGGTGTTGGGAGAAATGCCGCTATGCTCCTGTTTCATTGTGTCCGCGATGCCTTTGACCGAGGTGATGTTGCCGACGTTGTCGGCCAGGAACGCGGCGACTTCGTTGAAGGCTGGCATGTCGATTTTCGGGTGACGTACCGCGACGTCTTTCACGAGAATGGTATTGAACACGCCTCCGAGATAGTCGGCGATGCTCTGTTCGTCGTCGAGGTAGGTGATATAAGGCAGACCGCCGTAAGTGAGATAGCGTTCAAACGATTGGTCCGTGCTCTCCGATTGTGGCCTGGTGCTGCGGTATTCCGCGAACGAAAGCGGGAACATGTTGAGTTCGACGTAACGGCCGGTCAATAGCGTCGCAAGTTCGCTGGAAAGTAGCTTCGCGTTCGAACCGGTGATATAGATGTCCGCATCTTTGCGGATATACAGTGCATCGACGGCTTTCTCGAAATGTTCGACGTGCTGGATTTCATCCAAAAAGATATAGTTTTGACCCGGTTGCAGACGCTTGACGATGTAGTCGTATAGTGGCTTGGCTTTGGTTGGATAGGCTTCATCAAGGCTTTCGAAGTTGATGGCGATGATGTTCTTGGGATCGACGCCGTCGTTGGCGAGATGGTCACGGAAGATTTCGAGTATCTTCGATTTGCCGCTGCGGCGCATTCCTGTCACTACTTTGATGGGTTCCTTGTCGCGCCAGCGTTCCAGCCAATCCAAATAATAAGGGCGATCAATCATTTTTCCAGCTCCAAATCTGTCAGTCTATTGACAACTTTACCAGAAAATTGAAAGTTCTATCAGTCTATTGACAACTTTTACTAAAATCTAAAAAGTTATCAGTTGATTGACAAAACTTTTAGTTTTGGACGGAAATTGTCAGTAGACTGACAGAACTTTCGAGGTTAAGATGGTGAGAATCAATTGATCGGCGGAATTCCGTTGGCGGATGAACTGTTACTTGCCTGTCGATGTCGGTTCCTTTTGCCGCTTCAGCACCTCCGGGCGCGCGGAGGAGACGTCCATATCCGCCAGTTTGACGATGTGGGTATGGTGGGTGAATTTGTAGCCGAAATAGAGGGCGGCGACCAAAATGACGCTGAAATAGGTCATCAGGATCTCGCCCCAATTGCCGGAGACGAAGGCCGGAATATCCTGCCCACACATCACCACCAGGCAGAGCACGATGGCGAGGACCGGGCCGAGCGGGAAGAGTTTGGCGTGGTACTTCAGTTCCGAAAGCTTGTGGCCCTGCAGCTTGAACGCACGGCGGAAGCGGAAGTGGCTCAGCGCGATGCCGATCCATGAGATGAAGCCGGTCAGACCAGTCGCCGTGACCAGCCACATATAGAATTTCGGTCCGAAAATGCTGGACGAAAATGCCAGCGCCTCGATGCAAAGCGTGGTGATCAGCGCCGCCAGCGGGACGCCACGTTTGGTGGTGGTCCCCAGGAACTTCGGCGCGTAGCCGTCCTTCGCCATGCCGTAGAGCATGCGGCTTGAGGCATAGGCACCGGTGTTGACGGCGGAGAGGATGGAGGTCAGCACGACGGCGTTCATGATGCTTGCGGCTCCAGCCAGTCCGGCTTTTTCGAAGACGATGGTGAACGGCGACATGGCGACATTCGTATCGGAAGCGCCGAGCAGGTGCGGGTCGGTGTAGGGGATGATCGCCGCGATGACGAATATCGAAAGCAGATAGAAGAGCACGATGCGCCAGAAGACGTTGTTGATGGCCTTCGGCACCGCTTGGCTTGGGTTCTCGGATTCGCCCGCGGTCACTCCTACGACTTCGGTGCCTTGGAACGAGTAGCCGGCGATGAGGAAGACCGCCATGATGGCGGGGAAGCCGCCGATGAACGGGCCGCCTTTGTAGGTGAAGTTCTTCAAGCCGATGGCCGGTTGGAACATGATGCCGCAGATCATCATCAGGCCGATGACGATGAAGATGACGATGGTGACCACTTTGATCAGCGCCAGCCAGAATTCCGTCTCGCCGAACGCGGAGACCACGAAGGCGTTGAGGCAGAAGATGATGACGAGCATGGTCAGGCTCCACACCCAGCCCGGCGATTTCGGGAACCAATACTGCATCAAAAGCGCGGCGGTCGAGATGTCGGTGGCGCCGGCGATGGCCCAGTTGAGCCAGTAGTCCCAACCCATTGCGAAGCCCAGCGCCGGGTCCACGTATTTGGTGCTATACACTGAAAACGAACCGGAGACGGGCATGTTCGTGGCGAGTTCGCCGAGGCTGGTCATCAAAAAATAGATCATGATGCCCATGGCCGCGTAAGCCACAAGCCCGCCGCCTGGCCCGGCCTTGGCGATGGTGCCGCCTGAGGTCATGAACAGGCCGGTGCCGATGCACCCGCCGAGTGCGATCATCGAGATGTGACGAGTCTTGAGTTTTCGGACTACCCCGCCGTCCGGTTTCGCGGACTTGCTGTTGCCGTTGTTGCTGTTGGAAGTGCTGTTGCTCATGCTTCGACCGCCGTTGAAAGAGTGAGTTTTGCCGTTGCCGCCGCGATGTTGCCGGAGTTGTAGCCGCTTCCGCTGTTTGCTTTTCGTCCGTTGCCATTGCCGGGGACGCCGATGTGTGCACTTTGGCGATTGCTCCAATCGACGTCGTTAACAGCGTTGAATCGGCTTGATATTGTGTGCGCGCCGCTGCCGAACGCATTGCTTGCATCTGAACTGCAGCCGATCTCACCGCTGATGCTGCTGCCTGTTGTTGTGCCCGACTGACTGGTCATGTGGCGCTCCTCTTTCACGGGATTCCCTGCTCGTGTATTGCGTATCGCATCCTTTGGTACGATAACTTTCGATGGGAATGAATCTGTAGACCGTTTGACCGTGACTGGCGGTTGAATGCGCGGTTCGTTTGAAAATTTCCCCAACGTCTCGAAGTGTAAGGGGGTAAAAGGATATTTGCGTTAATGGGCTCGGTATTTGGCAAGGGCATTGCCGCTTCCGCTAGCGTTTCTGTTTTCTGATTCGCTCGCATTTCGTTTGTTTCGTTTTCGATTCACTGTATTTCTGTTTTCGTCCGCAAGCGGTTTTCGACGCAACTAACGTGACCTTATTGTTATGTGTCTAAATCATCTGTGACGAGACTTTCGGTTTGCCTGTAACGTGATACAAATGGCCATTCCAATGCTGCAAGGGTCACTTTATGAGACACGTATTAAAACTTTCGCAATGAGCCCTAAAAATAAGTGACAAATGGCGAAATGTTAGGTAGCTTACTAAATTCTGTTTAATTATTTTCGATATTTTCTATTATTTGTTAGCGTTTTTTATGCGACAAATTCCATAAAGCGGCCATTGAAACCTTACTGTTATCTCCTGCAGCGTACGCTATTCACTATTGCGCGAGTTTGCAGCAAGACATGAAGGGAAGATCATGACAAAAATTGATGAAGGCAGCAATGCCACAACCAATGCCAATGCCGATCTCAAAGCTGCGAACGGCGCGTCGGCAAAGGTGGCAGGTTCGGCGGATGCGTCCAAACCGAATGGCGGCAG
The DNA here is from genome assembly GCF_029433335.1 of Bifidobacterium sp. ESL0745. NCBI lineage: Bacteria > Bacillati > Actinomycetota > Actinomycetes > Bifidobacteriales > Bifidobacteriaceae > Bifidobacterium > Bifidobacterium sp. ESL0745. Next base: position 47,693 of record NZ_JAQTHX010000002.1, on the reverse strand, counting down.
CGTCGGCGAGAAGACCAACCAACTTGAGCGTGGCCTGAGTAACCGTCATGTCCAGTTCATTGCTATCGGCGGTACGATCGGCACCGGCCTCTTCCTTGGTTCCGGCAAGTCCATCGCGCTGACCGGCCCGAGCATCATCCTCGTCTACATCCTCGTCGGCGTGATGATGTTCCTGTTGATGCGCGCCATCGGCGAGCTGATGTATCACGATCCGGACCAGCATACGTTCATCAACTTCATCGGTCGCTATCTCGGCGCAGGCTGGGGCCATTTCGCCGGCTGGACCTACTGGATCGTCCTTGTGCTCCTGGGCTTGACCGAGATCACCGCCGTCGGCACGTATTTCGTTACGTTCTTCGATACCTTCGGCTTCGATCTGCGCCATTGGCAGTGGCTCGTCGAGATCTGCTTCCTCGCGGTCCTTGTAACCATCAACCTGATTGCGGTCAAGGCGTTCGGCGAGACGGAGTTCTGGTTCTCGATGATCAAGATCACCCTGATCGTCGCGTTGATCGCCACCGCCGTGGTGATGGTCGTCATCGGTTACCACTATCCGTCCGTCCAAATCCACGGCCTCGATCACCCAAGCCCCGCTGGCCACGCCGGATTCGACAATATCTTCAACGGGCTTTCGATGGCTCCGAACGGCTGGATGGCCTTCCTGATGAGCTTCCAGATGGTCTTCTTCGCCTACGAAATGATCGAGTTCGTCGGTGTCACCGTCTCCGAGACCAAGAACCCACGCAAGGTGTTGCCCAAGGCCATCAATGAGATTATCATGCGAATCCTGATCTTCTACGTCGGCGCGCTTATCGCCATCATGCTCATCGTTCCGTGGCGCACGTTCAAGCCGAACAAGGACGGCTCATTCGCCTCCCCGTTTATCATGGTCTTCCAATACGCGGGCCTCAACTGGGCTTCGGCGCTGGTCTTCTTCGTGGTCATCACCGCCGCGTCCTCCGCGCTCAACTCGCTACTGTATTCCGCGGGCCGTCACCTCTTCCAGCTGGCCGAGGTCTCCAAGTCGCCCATCATCCGCAAGGTCGGGGTCGTCTCCTCGCACAGGGTTCCGGCGCGCGCCATCGTGGTTTCCGCCTGCTTTATCCTGCTTTCGCCGATTATCAACGCGATTCCCAAGATTTCCAATGTTTTCGTGCTCTTCTCCTCGGCGTCCAGCGCGGTGATCCTCTTCGTCTATATCCTGACGATGATCGCCCACCAGCGTTACCGTCAGTCCGCCGATTTCGACCCGGACGGCTTCGTGATGCCGGCGTACAAGTTCACGAATACGCTGACGATTCTCTTTTTCGTGTTTATTTATTGCACGTTATTCATTTCCGCTGATACTCGCGGTTCTGCCGTCTCGGGGTTGATCTGGCTGGTTGCGTTCGGCGGATATAGCCTGATTCACTACCGTGGGAAGCAAGCTGAGCTTTTAGTCTGAAATAAAAACTGTCGGCCGCATCAAACATATTTTCTGTGTAACGTTTGATTAAGCCGACAGTTTCGTATTTGTGCCGGTTCCACTACAGGCTTGAAACGGTATTGAAAGGTTTTAAGCAGATTTGTAAGGGTCGGATTCGTTGTAAATATCGGTTTTGTGATACAAGTTATCCAAAACTAATTGTGAAAAACATAGTAAAAACTTGAAATACGGATTGACAAACGAAAAATCTGTATTACCTTAATACAGTATTGATGTAAGAAATTTTTACATTGATGTAGTTTGTGCAATGATAGCTGGTTCACAAATGAATCGAAAGCCGTTCCGGTATTCTGGAAAGGTGATACAATAAAGCTATCTGTAACACAGATTGTCACGAAAAACGGAGGTAGGAAATGGCTAAGGCAGTTAAGGCACAGCATGGAGTTCGTCAGCTTCAGGAGCGTACGTGGTGCGTTCGGGCGACGTCAGAGTTGGCTGACTGGGTTCTTTCGGGTGCGGCTGATGAGGAGATTCGTCCTTCCGCGCTCATTCGCGAAGCTGTTGGCGAGTATCTGAAGCGCCATCACGCTGATCTTCGTCCGGCTGCAAAGGCCTGATTGAGGTTTATCAAAACTTCTTCGCGTTAGCGCTTCTGAATAGCGTAGGCGCCTGCCGTCCGTTGCTTTATGCAGCGGACGGTTTTTATTGCCTTTTGGCAGGAAGGGCCATGGTTTCGGGTCATAGGTCGGAATGTGTGCCTGGGACTAAGCCCGGAGTCGTTGGCAGTGGCGTAGCAAGAGTTTCAATCTCGCCGTTCTGATTGCAAGTGACCTTATATGCTGGGTTATGTGCCATGTGGCAGATTGCTTTGACGCAGGTTTTGGACGTGTATTGTTGCTCTCGTTCCGCGAAGGCTCTTATATAACGTTGCTGGTTATTACAGATGTCTTTTATTGCTGTCGAATTCTTACAAAAAATATAAAAGATATGGTGTTCTTCACTTTTAGTAAAATACTAATAGTGTTAGTTATTGATGGGTGTTAGTATTGCGTACGCACGAACCAGAGAAACGGAACGGTCATGGGATTTGAACAGGAAGCGCTGCAGGTGCTGCGTGACGAGGTGCACAGCAACAAATCGGCCATGTGGCATCAGGTCGAAGGCGCAGGCAAAGGCGAACCATTCGTGCTGCGGCACCTGCTCAAGCACGGCACCCAGACCCCTTCGCGGCTCGCCGAGGCCTTGCACGCCAGTTCCGGCAGGATTTCGGCGCTGCTCGGTGCCATGGAGAAAAAGGGCTATGTCACGCGGAAAATCGATGACCATGACCGACGCAATATCCTGGTCTCGCTGACGCCGAAAGGCACCGAGCAGGCCAAGCGCGACCGCGACGACATTGATTCGGTTATCCGCTGGATCTTCTCGCAGATGGGGGAGCGCCGTACCCGTGAATTCGTTGATCTTTCACAGGAATTCATGACCTATATGTCGGTGTGCAAGCCCGGTGCCCCCAGGCCCACCGCCGAAGAGGTGAACGCAGCCTTCGCCGCCAAACGCGAATCGGCCGGTAAGCAGTAGCGATATGCGTCACGCGCGGATTCCTACGCGTTGGGTGAAAAGCAGACACAATCCAGCAGCCACGAGTATTGTACGTTCAGTCAACAAAATATTTAACATCGTTAATCATTATGGGTGCTCGGTAATTATGATTCCGGGGCTAACTAAAAAACGGAAGGGGATTCATGCTTCGCATCAGCAAATATCTCTCCAAAACGGAGATCGGGCAGATGCTGCTGAGCCTTGCGTTCATCGCAGGGCAGGTCTTTTTCGACCTGAAGCTGCCGGACTACATGTCCAGAGTGACGGCGCTGGTCGAGACGCCGGGCAGCAAGATGATCGATATATGGAAAGAGGGCGGCAAGATGCTGCTCGTTTCCTTGGGTTCGGTGCTCTGCGCCATTGCCGTAGGCTATTTCATGGCCCGTATCGGCGCTTCGTTCAGCCAGCGTCTGCGCTCGCTTGAGTTCCGCAAGGTCGAGTCCTTCGGTCCGGCCGAAATGAGCAAGTTCTCCACGCCGTCGCTCATCACCCGCTCCACCAACGACATCACGCAGATCCAGATGTTCATCACCATGGGCGTCTTGCTGGTCTTTCGCGCGCCGATCATGGCCGTCTGGGCCATCTTCAAGATCGCCGGCAAGGGCTTCGAGTGGACGGTCGCCACGGCGGTCGCCACCGCCATCATGATGGTCTTCGTCATCGTCATCATGACTTTGGTGATGCCGAAGTTCCGCTCGATGCAGCGCCTGACCGATAACATCAACGCCGTCGCCCGCGAGAACCTGACCGGCCTGCGCGTCGTCCGCGCCTATAACGCCGAGGATTATCAGGAAAACAAGTTCGCCAAGGTGAACGCCGATTTGACCAACACCCAGCTCTTCACCACCCGTGCGATGGCCGCGATGAACCCTGTCATGTCCAGCGTAATGAACGGCCTGGGGCTGGCGATCTACTGGATCGGCGCCTACCTCATCAAGGCCGCGGCGCTGCCGGCCACCAAACTCACCGACTTCTCGAACATGGTCGTCTTCTCCAGCTACGCGATGCAGGTCATCATGGCCTTCCTCCTCTTAAGCATGGTCTTCGTGCTCTGGCCGCGCGCCGACGTTTCCGCCCAACGCGTGCTGGAAGTCCTCGATACCGAACCGTCCATCAAATCCGGAACGCTCAAGGTTGGCAAGCCCGGTGAAACCGGTACCGTCGAGTTCCGCAACGTCGGTTTCGCTTACCCCGGAACCCGCGACGAAATGCTCAAAGACATCAACTTCACGGCCAAGAAGGGCCAGACTGTCGCTTTTATCGGCTCCACCGGTTCCGGCAAATCTACGCTCGTGAACCTCGTGCCGCGTTTCTACGACACCACCGAGGGCGAGGTGCTGGTCGACGGTGTGAACGTGAAGGATTACGACATCAAGGACCTGCGCGACAAGATCGGTTACGTGCCGCAGCAGTCGGTGATGTTCAAGGGCACCGTGGCGTCCAACGTGAGCTATGGCGACCGGCCCGGCGACGCCGAAACCGTCGAGGTGGCCGATACCTCCACCGCCAAGGGTCGCAAGCGCGAACTGGCGTTGATCGCCGGCGAGGACAAGCGCGACGAATTGACGCCCGAGCAGATGGCCAACGTCCGCGAGTCCAGCGAGGTCGCCCAGGCCGATGAGTTCGTGGAACGCATGGACGGCGAGTACGACGCGCCTATCGCGCAGAGCGGCTCCAACGTCTCCGGCGGCCAGAAGCAGCGGCTCTCCATCGCCCGCGCCGTCTACCGCCATCCCGAAATCATGGTCTTCGATGACTCGTTCAGCGCGCTCGATTTCAAGACGGACCGTGCGGTGCGCGATGCCCTGAAGAAGGACGCCGCCGATTCCACCAAGCTCATCGTCGCCCAGCGCGTGGGTACGATCATGGACGCCGACACCATCGTCGTGCTTGACGACGGCAAGGTCGTAGGCAAGGGGACGCACAAGGAACTGCTCAAGACCTGCAAGGTCTACAAGGAGATCGCCGAGTCCCAGCTGAGCCCCGACGAGCTCGCCGCGTAATACACAGTATGGGGCGGCGGGAATGTTGCGAAATTGCGATATGTCAATAAATATCAAGGAGTATCGCAATAAAGTATTCGCCCTCCGCCGTTCCGGAATCGGCCAAACCGATTAGCAAAGCAAACAAAACGTTAGATTTATAGGAAAGTAGCCAAAATGCCAAGAATGAGGGGGCCGGTCGAGAAGCCGGCCGATTTCGGCGGAGTGATGCTCAAACTGGTGCGTTACTGCCGCAAATACCTGCCCGTCATCATCATCGCGCTCGTTTTGGGCGCGGCCGGCACCATCTGCCAGATCATCGGGCCGGACCAATTGAAGAACATGACCAACGCCATCGCCAAGGGTCTGCCTGCCTTGGTGCACGGCAAGCCCGTGATGGGCGCGGTCGATATGGGCGAGGTCACGCGTATCGCCTGGCTTCTGGTCGGCCTCTACGCCGGCTACGCCATCCTGGGCTACGCACAGCACTGGATGATGGCCACCGTCACCCAGCGCATCGGCCAGAACCTGCGCAAGTCGATCTCCGACAAGATCAACAAGCTGCCGCTCAAGTACTTCGACCACACCAGCTACGGCGACGTGCTCTCGCGCATCACCAACGATGTCGACGCCATCGGCCAGACGCTGGGCCAATCGCTGGGCATGCTGATCACCTCGACCACGCTCTTTATCGGGTCGCTGATCATGATGTTCTACAACAACGTCATCATGACGCTGTGCGCGATCGCCATCTCCGTTTTGGGCGTGGTCATCATGATGCTCATCATGCACTTCTCGCAGAAGTACTTCGCCCGGCAGCAGATCGCGCTCGGCGACGTCAACGGCCACGTCGAGGAGATGTACTCCGGCCATATCGTCGTCAAGGCCTACAACGGCGAGGCCGACTCCATCCGCCGCTTCGAGAAGTACAATAACGACCTCTACGATTCCGCATGGAAGAGCCAGTTCCTCTCGGGGCTGATGAATCCGATGATGAACATGATCGGCAACCTGAGCTTCGTCGCGGTCTGCATCGTCGGCGGCGCGCTCGCCATCAACGGCAAGATCGAATTCGGCGTCATCGTGGCCTTCATGATGTACGTCCGCCTCTTCACCCAGCCGCTTTCCCAGTTCGCGCAGGCCTTCCAGAACCTGCAGCGTTGCGCCGCAGCATCCGAGCGTGTCTTCGGCTTCCTCGAGGAGCCCGAGATGAGCGACGAGAGCGCCAAGCCCGCGCTGCTCGGCCGCGACCCGAAGACCGGCAAGCCCACCCGCGTGCGTGGCGACGTCGAGTTCAAGGACGTCAGCTTCGGCTATGAGCCCGGCAAGCCGATCATCCACGATTTCTCGGCGTCCGTCAAGGCCGGCCAGAAAATCGCCATCGTCGGCCCGACCGGTGCCGGCAAATCCACCATGGTCAATTTGCTGATGCGCTTCTACGACATCGACAGCGGCGCCATGTACATCGACGGCATCGACACCTCCACGGTCCCGCGCTCCAACGTTCACCAGCAGTTCTCGATGGTGCTGCAGGACACGTGGGTCTTCCGCGGCACGGTCAAGGAGAACGTCGCCTACGCGAAGAAGGGCGTCACCGACCAGCAGATTGAGGACGCGTGCAAGGCCGTCGGTCTTGATCATTACGTGCGCTCGCTGCCGCAGGGCTACGACACCGTGCTCGACGACAATTCCTCGCTTTCGCAGGGCCAGCGCCAGTTGCTGACGATCGCCCGTGCGATGGTGCAGAACGCGCCGATCCTGATTTTGGACGAGGCCACTTCGTCGGTCGACACCCGCACCGAGGAGCTGATCCAGAAGGCAATGGACGACCTGACCGTGGGCCGCACGAGTTTCGTGATCGCGCACCGCCTCTCGACCATCAAGGACGCCGACATGATCCTGGTGATGAACCACGGCGACATCGTCGAGCGCGGCACCCACGACGAGCTCTTGAAGAAGGGCGGCTTCTACGCCGACCTCTACAACAGCCAGTTCTCCACGCTGGTCGCCTAAGGCTGTGTTATGAGGATTAGTTTTGCGCGTCACTTATGACGACAAGTCTTTGAATCGATATGAGAAGCCGTTTGCCGCATCGAAATTTGCGCGCTCAACGGCTTCGCTATTATTGCTGGCAATTATTGATTTGAACTTACCGTTTTCTTGGCATATTGGTCAGTAGATGGTAAGTCAAGCGTCGAGTTCGGTGAACGTTGGAATTTTGCGGTTTTCCTGTATGGTATTAGCGAGGATTGGCCGTGAGCTTGGCACTTAACTTGGCATATTGGTCAGTGGGTTTCAGTTAAGTGTCAAGTCAACGTTCAGTTCAGGAATGACGATTTGGGTATATGAGGCTTCAGTCCTTGTCTTTTCCCGAATCGTCGCTGGCGGATTTATCTGAATGGGATTCAGACGCTTCGGTTGGTTTGCCCGAGTCCGATTTCGAGGCCGATTCCTTGGTTTTCTTGTCATCATCGTGAACGACTGGCTTGATGTTTTCAGGGCGCTGCGGGAGCGTCTGGCCCACCGGGATCTCCACGGTGATCATCGGCATCGGCATCGTGCTGGTGTCGAGGTTCGGGTTCTGTTCCTGGGTCAGCACGAGCTCGTGCGCCTCCTCCTCGCTGCCTACCGTCGGCATGGAACCGGGCAGCGGCGACTTGGAGGATTCGCGCATCACGATGGCGGCGATGCCGCTGAAGATGGCGAAGAACATGATGTAGAAGCCGGGGGCGTCGTGGTTGCCGGTGAAGGTGATCAGCGCCTGCGAGACCAGCGGTGTGGTGCCGCCGAACAAGGAAACCGCGAAGTTATAGGAAAGGCCCATGCCCGAGAAGCGGGATTCGGTGGGGAAGAGGGCCGGCAGCGTGCTTGCGGAGACGCCCGCGTAGAAGGCCACGGGGAAGGCGATCATCGCCAATGCGGCCTGAATCGACCAGAACGTGCCGTGATGCAGCAGCTGGAAGGCGGGGTAGACCAGGATGAAGGTCGAAATCACGGCGATGCCGTAAATCGGCTTGCGGCCGATGATGTCGGAAAGGTGGCCGATCAGCGGCAGGCACAGCGCCATGATGATGAGCACCGGCACCGTTGCGGCGGCAGCCATGGTCGGCGTGGTGCCGACTTCCTCGCGCAGGTAGGTCGGCATGTAGCTGGTGAGCACGTAGCCGGCGGTGTTGGTGGCTGCGACGATGGCGACGGCTATCAAGAGACGACGCCAGTGGCGCTTGATGACGTAGAGCATCGTGCCGGGGCGGTCCCAAGGCGATTCCTGCCTCCACGCGGCCTCCTGCGCCTCGTGCGACCAATGCTCTTGCTCTTCCTGCTGGCGCTCTTGGTGCGCCGCGAACTGCGGGGTTTCGGGGATGTGCGTACGCAGCGCCATCGCGAGGATTCCCAGCGGAATGGTCAGCAGATAGGGGATGCGCCAGCCGCCGTTGACCATGGCGTTCACACCCCAGCCGTTCTCGGCGATGGTGGTGGTGATGGCCACCATCGCGGCGCCGAACGCCGAGCCGATGTAGGAGCCCATATCAAGCCAGGCGCTGTAGAAGCCGCGCTTGCGATCGGGTGAGAATTCGGAGATGTAGGTGGTCGCGCCGGAGTATTCGCCGCCGGTCGAGAAGCCCTGCACCATCTGCAGCGCGTAAAGCGGCACGATGGCCCACACGCCGATCTGCTTGCTGGTCGGCAAAATGCCGATGAGCGCGGTGGAGACCACCATCATGCCCATCGTCAGGAACAGTACCTTCTGCCGCCCAACGCGGTCGCCGAGCGGGCCGAGAATGATGCCGCCCAAAGGCCGGACGAGGAAGCTTACCGCGAAGCCCAAAAGCATCACGATAAGGCTCATGCTTTTCGGCAGGCCGCTGGTGAAAACGCTCGCCATCGTCACCGCAAGGTAGCCGTAGATGCCGAAATCGTACCATTCCATGAAATTGCCGACCACGGTGCCGGCGATGGCCTGTTTCAATGTCTTTTCCTGAACGACGGTGATGTCCTTTTCGCGCAGGAACTGGCGGCGGACGTGGATCTTCTGCATTTGTGGTTCGCTGGCTTCGTTTGGCTGGGAACTGGAACCAATGTGCATTACATGTTTCACACTTTGAATCGGGTGTACACCATGTGAGACGTGTTTCGAGCGTCCAGCATTTTGGTTTTCTCCCTGATTTGCTGGTGATGACATGACGAGGCCGTCCTTTCAATGCGCACTACAACTCAACCCATAGGCATTAGCGTAATTACACTATGATAACCACCTTGTCTGTCCAATTCCATTGGTGGGCATAATCGCCGATCTGTGTGCTGCCGGTTTGCACGTTTGCAGATACTTGGCGAACGGCTTCATGCAGATTTACGGCTTGCTGCCAGAAGCCGTTTGTCTATGGTCGTCCAGCAAGCGTTTTCCGGCATCTTTTCTGGTTTATGTGAGAAATCGTTCGTTTGCGGCTGTTCAGTAACGGTTTCATGCGGATTTGCGGACGAATGTGAGAAACGCTTGTGTTTATGGCCTGTATCCGCTTCACGATTTGCCGGTCGCGTTCACAGGCAATACTGAACCGCTTTGAAAAATTGCCGTGCCTGTGGCACGTTCGGCCAGAAATGGTTCTTTTCCAATATTTCAAGGCATTGTGAGGAATCGATATGATATTCCTCCATGATGGCGCAGGTCAGCTCTGCGCGGCGTCTGTCGGGTATGGTGGCGCTGCTCATCAGTGCGATGTCGCAGGCCGTTCTGGTCGGCGAGGTCACTTTCAGCCCGGCGATGGTGCTTATTTGTCCATCGGGGACGCAGCGATTGTACGTCTTGATCGGCCGGCCGTAGACCATCGAGCGGAAGTGCGATCCGGAGATGATGTCGATGACGTCGGGGAATCTGCCGCTCATCCACACCCACAGGGCGGTGCGACCGCAGGCGATGCATTGACTTGGCACGACTTTGGTCATGATGATGCCCCTGCCGAAAAGCGTGTCGGAATATTCGGCGAGGTAGGCGTTGATATCGTCGAGGCGACGTACCGCGCCAAAATCGTCGAGACGGTTCATGCTTAAAGGTCCGGGCAAGTCACGGTAGCTCATGAGCATCGGCATGGTCCGATTGACGGGTGCGGGCACTGTATTCGTGCTGGCGTTGCCGATATTTCCTGGGGCGCTATGATCGACGGGATTTAGCGTGTTCGGCTCGAAGCGCTTGTTTTGATTGTTCTTGTTGCCGAAAGTGACGGCTTTGCGATTGCGTTGCTTTCGACCTAGGATGCCGGGTCTGCCTGTGCTTTTGCCTTGGCTTGCGTGTGACTTGGTGTTTGGCGGCGGTCGGCCGGTGCCAAGATGGTTGCCTGCGTTCGCGGTTTGGCGGGTGCTGGCGTGGTCGGTGTGCTGTGTGGTTGTTGTAGCGTTCATGTCTGCAATATAGATAGGTCACCATAGCCTCGGCAAATCGAAAATTGCAAAAAGTGGACATGTGGATAACTGGCGACTCGACTTTGAAAATTGTGGACGACACGGTCAACAAGTCGGCTTGTTTCACTGATCGTCTCAATTCCATTGACAATCTTTAAGGAAATATCGCGGGCTGTCCCCGCTGGGCCCAATAATCAGTAGTTATGACTCATATTTTGGTGAACGTTGCATGGCCGTACGCGAACGGCCCGCGCCATATCGGACACGTGGCTGGTTTCGGCGTGCCCTCCGACGTGTATGCGCGCTACGAGCGCATGAAGGGCAATGATGTCCTGATGGTTTCCGGCACCGACGAGCATGGCACCCCGATTCTGGTTGAGGCGGACAAGGAGGGTGTGAGCCCGCAGGAGCTGGCAAATCGCTACAACCGCGTCATTGCCAAGGATCTTTGCGATCTCGGCCTGAGCTACGATCTCTTCACCCGCACCACGACGGGCAATCATGAGCACGTCGTGCAGGAGCTGTTCAAGCAGTGCCTCAAGAACGGTTACATATATAAAGGGACGCAGAAGGTCGCGATTTCGCCTTCCACCGGCCGTACCCTGCCAGACCGTTATATCGAGGGCACTTGCCCGATCTGCGGGGCCGACGGCGCTCGCGGCGACCAGTGCGACAACTGCGGCAACGAACTTGACCCGGACGAACTGATCAACCCGGTTTCCAAGATCAACGGCGAGACCCCGAATTTCAAGGAGACCGAGCACTTCTTCCTCGATTTGCCGGCACTCGCGGAGGCGAACCTCGCGTGGCTGAAGACCCGCAAGGGCTGGCGTACCAACGTCATCAACTTCTCGCTGGGCCTGTTCAAGGAAGTCAAGCCGCGTGCCATTACCCGCGACATCGATTGGGGCATCCCCGTGCCGGTCGACGGTTGGATCGACAACCCCAACAAAAAACTCTACGTCTGGTTCGATGCGGTCATCGGGTATTTGTCCGCCTCCATCGAATGGGCCCGCCGCAAAGGCGACCCGGAGGCATGGAAGAAGTGGTGGAACGACCCGAAGTCCCCGGCTTATTACTTCATGGGCAAAGACAACATCACCTTCCATTCCCAGATCTGGCCTTCCGAGATACTCGCCTACGACGGCGAGGGCTCCAAGGGCGGCGAGCCTGGTGAATACGGCAAGCTCAACCTGCCCGAGCAGGTCGTGGCCAGCGAGTTCATGACGATGGAAGGCAAGAAGTTCAGCTCATCGCGCGGCATCGTCATCTATGTCAAAGACATTCTGGCGCGCTATCCCGTTGACGCCGTTCGGTATTACATTTCTGTGGCCGGCCCGGAGACTTCCGACGCCGACTTCACGTGGTCCGAGTTCGTTCGTCACAACAATGAAGAGCTTGCGTCCAGCTGGGGCAACCTGGTCAACCGCGTCGCCAACCTCATGTACAAGGACTTCGGGGAAATTCCGGAGCTTGATGAAGACTCGATGACCGCCGAGGACCGTGCGTTGCTCGAGGAGACGGCCACCGCTTTCGATGAGGTTGGCGGACTTATCGAGCACCATCACCAGAAGAACGCCCTTAACGAGGCCATGAAGGTCGTTGGTGACATCAACAAGTACATCTCCGCGGTCGAGCCGTGGAAGATCAAGGACGACCCGAAGCGCCTCGGCACTGTGCTGCACATCTGCGCGCAGGCCGTTTCCGACGCGAACCACCTGCTTGCCCCATTCCTGCCGCATTCCGCGCAGAAGGTCTGGGAGGCGCTTGGCGGTGTGGGCACGTTCTCGCCATTGCCGCGTATCGAAGAGGTCGAGGATCTCGACAAGCCCGGTTTCAAGTATCCGATTATCACCGGAGACTACAAGCTTGGCCGCACTGTGCATCCGTGGCAGAGCGAGCCGCTTATCGTCGGCACCCCGATTCCCAAGCCTTCGCCCATCTTCCAGAAGATTCCGAAAGAGGCCGTCGGCGAAGAGCTGGCTCGCTTCGAAGCCGATCTCGCTGCCCGCAAGGAGGCCGAGGCCAAGCGTTTCGAAGAGGCCAAGGAAAAGCTGGCAAAGGAAGAAGAGAAGTCCGAGTAAACGCTCTTCGATAATCTTTGGTATCGCAATAGGGATATACGAATAACGATAGAAAGCAAACCCCGCCGTGATGTGTGTCAACGGCGGGGTTTGTGCTTTGAGCTGAGCTTTTGAAGCTGTGGTGTCCGGACGTAGATCTGTTTTGCTGCGTTGTTTATCGTATAGATGAGTGTGATTTGTTTGTTTGTTGCATGGAAAAGTGCCTGCAGTCACATGTCCAAGCTTTATTGTTACAAAATCATTACAGTTTTCACAGGCTTCTTTGAGTTGCGCGCATCGTTTCTCCAAGGAAGATGTTGTTATATTAGAGATGTCAGCAGTTAAACTGCTGACGAGATTCTTCTTTGAATCCCATAATTGAACCTTCTTCTCTCTTCTCTCGCCCGGCGGCTTTCTCTCCGCCGGGCATCTCTTTTCTTAGATGTTTCGATGAGCGGTGGCTCTGTTTGCGCGTGCTGGTTCTGTTCGTAAAACAGGTTTTCTGATTGTAATGGCCCCGCTGGTTTTCTGCAGTGTTGGTCTTATTGCGGAATTGGCGCAGCGAAATTGGCACAGTCTGTAGTACTGGCCAAATCTGTTGTGTGCAAGTCGACTCCTTAAGTGGACTCAGTTCGCACGTTTTAGGATCTCAGTCGCAACGAGCGCTGAGTGCTTCCCACGGCTCAAGCACAACTGGCTTGTCCGTCGAGGCTTTGAGCGTCTTATCGTCCAGGAATTCCTTGCGGATGATGACCTCGCTGACGAACTGGTCGAACCATTCGCCGTCAGCCACGTAATAACCGTCCTTGCCATTCTCCTTGCCCCAGCTGTTCTCGATTTTCCAACGGTTTGGATTGCCGTCCTCGTCAAGGTTCACGCCGGTGATGGTCATGGCATGGTTGCTCGGGTAATCGCCGTATTCGAGGCCGTTTGCCTTGTCGATGCTGAAATCGGTACCGAACAGCTCATCGACGCGTACGACTTTTTTGCTGAAGTAGCCGCTGTCGCGCAGGCTGTATTGCATGCAATCGCAGGCGAACCAGATTGGGTGTCCGGCTTTCACCTGCTCCACCGCAGACCGACGCAGCACGTCGATCGGCACGTTGACGAAATCAAGGTTGCCGGTTTCAACCACATTGGTCGAATATTTGAGCTGGAAATGGGTGTAGAACGGGCGCGTTTCCATGGGATTGTTGCAAACGGTTACGAAATCATTGACGTCCACCGGCACATACTTGTGGTAGAACTCGAGCGGCGTGATGTCGTGCTCCACGATCTGCTTGCGTTCGTCGATGCCGGGTTCTCCCTGCATCGATTTTTCAGCCTTATTGCCTGCGCTTTCGACTGTTGCGCTTATGGCAGGGTCGCTGGCGATGGATGGGTTTGCAACGGTTTCGGCGTCGGCATCATCAGAAGTTTCGTTTCCGCCTCGATTGCCGGGCTTGTCTGAACGTCCAGAATCCTTGGAAGATGCCTTGTCCTGTCTGGCTTTGCCGTCGTTGCCGTTTTCGTCATTATCGCTGTCTTTGACGCGGGCTCGCCAATCGAACTTGGTCGGCGGTTCTCCCAGCGAAATGGCGCAGATGCGATAGACGTCTTCCATATACTGCTTTTTGAGTTTCCGCAGTTCGTCCATGGCCATGCCATCTTTGTGATTCTTACGCAATTGAATCGCGAACCGGTGCAACTTTGTGGTCAGATATTGTGTGAACGCGTCGGAATTCTTGGAATTTGCGGATTCCGGATATGCCGATTTCGGTACCAGCCCGTATTTGTTGACCAGGTTGACGAACATCTGCCACCATCCGCCGTCATCGACCGGATAGCTGTTGATCGCCTCGAACGTCCGGCTGTCTGTGGACTCATCAAGTGTGGCGAGCACATTCTCCAAATAGGTGTTCGCCTTCTCGAACTTGTCCCAGAAGAACAGATAGGTTTCGGAGAATTCGAAATCCTCCAGCTTCCACCGGTGCATCAGCTCATAGCGCAGGGTGTTGAGCGAGGCGAACATCCAGCAGCGCCCGCTTTGCCGCTGGTTGGTGATGGTGCCCTGCTTGAGCTCGATCGAAAAATCGTGTGTCAGCTCGCGCGCGCCCTCGTAGCTGGTTGCCGCCTTGAGCACACCGTTCTCGACCGCCGCGTTCGCTGCGACGTGGTTGGCTCGCGCTGCGTTCCCCGTGTTGTAGTTTTCGCTGTACCCACGAACGTCCTCAACACGTATCGCCTTCGCGCTGTTGCTTTCGTTTGCCCTATCGTTGCTGTTTGTCTTGTTGCTATTGGTCATGTTCCAATTGCCTCTCGCATTATCTGCGCTCATTGTTTTTCGTATGCTCATATCTTATCGTGGTGTCTGTCTTGAACGTTCTTATGCATTTGTGGCGTCGAACGGGCATAGAATATCGAGCTGATTGACATGCGGTTGCAAAATTGCAAGCCTTCAGGTTGAATGGTCGGATTTTCGCAATATTTACGATTTGAACGGTCGGAAAATGTATGAAACCAGCACCTCAACTATTGGAAAATCGCATTTCGCGGTCACGCCCTAGACTGGGGTTATCGGTGGAAAACCAAGGAAGGTACAGGTAATAATGAAATATAGTGAACTCGGAACGTCGGGCGTGAAAGCCTCGCGTGTCGCCTTGGGAGCGATGCGCATGAACGCGAAAAGCGCGGACGAGGCGAAAGCCGTTGTCCGTACAGCGTTGGACGGCGGCGTCAACTTTTTCGATACCGCGGATTGCTATACGGCCGGCGAGAGCAGCAGACGGCTTGGCTGGGCGCTCAAGGACGTCGGCGTTGACCGCAGCAAGATCTATGTGCAGACGAAGTTTGGCATTTACCGTGATCCGGCGAGCGACAAGATCACTCGTTACGATTTTTCCAAAAAACATTTGGTCGCTGCGCTCGACAGTGAGTTGAAGAATCTGCAGACCGACTATGTCGATTTCGTGCTCCTTCACCGCCCCGATACACTCGTTGATCTTGATGGGCTGGCCGAGGCGTTCAATGAGCTGCAATCAAGTGGCAAGGTGCGTCATTTCGGTGTCAGCAATGTGAACCCGATGCAGGTCGAAATGTTGCAAAGTGCGCTGGACGAGAAGCTTGAGGTCAACCAGTTGCAATTTGGGCTTGGCCACACCGGCATGGTGCAGCAGGAGTTTCATGTCAATATGCAGGACGCGCCGAGCGTCGATCATGACGGCGGGCTGATCAGCTACTCGCGCCTCAAGAAAATGACTATTCAGGCGTGGAGTCCGTTCCAGTTTGGTTTCTTTGAGGGCGTTTTCATCGACAATCCCAAGTTCCCTGAGCTCAATAAGGTGCTCCAGCGCGTGGCAGATGCACACGGCGTGGCGAAGAATGCCATTGCCGTGGCGTGGATTCTGCGTCATCCGGCCAAGATGCAGGTGCTGCTCGGTTCGATGACCCCGAGCCGCTTGCGGGAGATGATGGCCGGAGCTGACGTCGAGATCAGCGCTCAGGAATGGTACGACCTCTACGTCGCCGCCGGCAACGATCTGCCGTAAATTCGTATCTGTAAATACTGAAAACCGTTCATTTGTATCTTCTCGGTGAACGGTTTCCTGCATTTGCATACACCCGTGCCGAGAAGCGTTCGGCCTGCTGTAATCCCGCGTTGATAGGGTGGTTACGTGCATTATTTCACCCCGAAACGTTGCGCCAGCTCGCGCAAGATCATCTACCACGACAAGGCTCAGGCCGAGCGCGCCGCCCGGCAGGCCTTCATCGAGCGTGATGCCGAGCTGTGGGTCTATCGGTGTGACTATTGCGGCGGTTGGCACTTGACGCACCACGATCCCAAAGAGGAACAGTTCCTGCGCGGCGTCAGCGCCCAGGCCGCGGCGCAGCGTGCCAAACACCATTCCCGCAAACGTGGTTTCAAGCCCCGTCGGCGATAGCTAACGTCTCTTCATATATAAAGTCACGAATCTGTATACAGTGCACTTTTCCGTCATCGCTGTCGAAAAGGTGCGATTAGGCGTTTTCAACGTGTATGTTTTTGACACCGGCGTTAGAAAAGTGCCGGTTGAATCTCGTGAAGTGCATGTTTCTATGGAGAATGTCGAAACATGCCAATGCATTTGTGCAAAGTGCCCTTTCTCGGCACTAGTACAAGAAAGGGCACTTTTAGGAATCGAATTAGGTTCAGTGGTCCAAGCGGAAGCCTTGGTCTTTGGCAACCGGTTCGACACAACGATCGAGAACGCCGGGATCGACGGAATTATTGGCGATTTGGTCGCTGAACGCGTCCACCGGACGGGAAGTGTTGCGCAAATCGTAATACTTATGGACGGTGGCGTCGAATTCATCAAGTCCGTGGAGCAGCTGCTCGTCGTCGGCGGGATAGCGGTCGACGAAGAATTGGTCGTCTCGTTCCATACGCGGCTTCAGGGTCGGCGACTGGTCCGGCTTGCCGATGGCGAGTCCCAGCACCGGGTAGGTGAATTCGGGCAGGTGCAGCAGTTCGATGAGCTTGCGCGGGTTGTTGAGCACGGAACCGAGGATCACGCAGCCCAAACCGAGGGAATACGCGGCCGTCTCCATGGCGTGCAGCGCAAATGCGGCGTCGTTCTGGGCTTGGGTGAAGCGATAGCTGGAGTTCAGGGTGAATTCGTCGGAGTGGACGTCGACGCCCTTGCGCTGGGCGATGGCGGCGTTGCGGTGCTCGTCGGCGACAAACAGATACAGCAGCGGGGCCTCGCCCACATAGGTCTGATGGCTGATTTCGACGATGGCATCCTTGAGCCGCTGATCCTCGACGCGAATGGCCGACCAGTCCTGCAAATATTGGCTGGATGCGGCGTGCTGTGCCACGGTTTCCAGGGTGGCAATGGTTTGCTCGTCGATTGCGTCCGGCTTGAACTTGCGGATGGAACGGCGGTTGAGCAGCGTTTCGATGGTTTCGTTGGTGCGGAGATTGTCTGATGATTCGGTCATAGCCATATTCTCGCAGAAACTGGCGAAATATGGTAACGTTTTTTCACTCTGAGTCATGCGATAAACGTGATTTTGACGTCTATTTATAAATTGATAAATAGTATCTGAAAACCATGCCCTGGTGAACGTTTTCTCGCATAAGCCGGTTCAGATGCAGAAAGCGACTCACAAAGCAGCTGCGGATGAGCGGTTTTCAGTTTTCCGATGCCGTATGCGTGAAACCGTTCGATAACCGATGATTGGCGCGTGCCTGTTGGCGTCCTGCCTGCGCCGCGTTTTCAGTGGTTACTTTCCGCTGCGTCGGTTTTGACGGCGGGTGACCAGCGCGTTGGAGCCTCGCGTGCCCAGCGTGGAGATGACGGAACCGAACGCCGCCGAGGCGGCCGCGAAAATGACGCTTGCAATGAACCCTTGCTGCTGGGCGTCCTCGGCGGTGTCCCCCGCCGCTTTGCGCCGGTTGGTGACCTGGCTGTCCCAAATGGTTTTGAATATCTTGCCGGCCAGCGCTCCCAGAACAGTAGGCAGTACGATTTTGACGATTTTGTCACCCAATGTATCTGGGTCTTGCAAACGGTTCTGACGCATGGTTTCTACTTTCTGGTCGACGCGATGGAGGCTTTCGACGATGCGGTCGGCGGATGATGAAGTCGGTGGAGTAGTCGGACCTGTCGGACTCGTTGGAATCGATGACGGTGACGACGATGGTGAATCCGAAAAGGCTTCAGAAGACGGCACTTGGTCTGTGGAATCTGTTTTAGCCGAGACCGAAGGCATGAAGGAATCCCATTCCGGCATGCCGGGATGTTTGGCGGCTTCCTTGTCGGCTTCTTTCACCGCGTTTTTGCTGTGACGTGCGTGCATGTCTCCATGATAGACGGCGCACTGTCCGTGACTGTCCTCTGTTTTGCCGACGTGCGTAGTCTGGGTTACAGTGGCGGTATGAGTGATTATCTTACTTCAGGCGAGGATGCCTCGAAACCCGGTTACTTGGTGCTGTTGCGTCACGGTCAGACCGCGTGGAGTGTCAGTGGGCAATATACCGGGCATACGGATGTGCCGTTGAACGAAGAGGGGCGGCGGCAGGCGATGGCCGGTGGAAAACGATTACGTGAGGCCTTTCCGGAGGGTTTCGGACCTGGTCATATTTTCTCCAGCCCTCTGCATCGTGCCAGCGAAACCGCACAATTGGCGGGTTATTCGGATTTTCAGACGCTTGACGATTTGCAGGAGTGGGATTACGGTCCCGCCGAAGGCCGCAAGCGTGAGGAAGTCAGCGATGTGCTCGGCCACGATTGGTGCGTATGGGACGAAGGCCCCGAGAAGTTACCAGCCAAAATGCAAGGCGATTGGACTTGCACGCTTGACGAGGGCATCACGGTGGATGTACATGACGGAGTGGGAGAAACCGTTGACCAGGCCGCCGCGCGTGCCCGTCGGGTCATCGCCAAGGTGACTCCGCTGATTCTGGCTGGCCACAACGTCCTGCTCGTCGCTCACGCCCATATCCTGCGCATCGTCACCACCCAGTGGCTTCGCGTCGACCCGCATTCCGGTCGTCTGCTGCGTTTCGACACGGCCCATCACTCCGTTCTGGGCTACTACAAAGGCGATCCCGTCATCGTCCGCTGGAACGTGTGAGGCTATGACGTTTAACAATGAAGAAAACGCCTTGTCGCGTAAGTAGCGACAAGACAAACATATAAAAAAGTGCTCTGGACGGAAGTTATTGGTCCAGAGCACTTTTGTATTACTTGTTACTTGTCAAGCAACATCCAGGCGCTCGCATCCTGCGGCAGGCCGCCGTCGGCGTCGAGTTCGGCCGACGTCATGACGATGCGTCCCTTTGGCAACGCGACCGGAGCCGCGCCGAAATTGGTGACGCTGGCGAACGTGGCCGGCGAACCGTTGGAGATGGCCGGGCGCGTGTAGGCGATGACGTCGCCGCCCATGTTGAGCCAGTCGAGGCTGTCGTGGTCGCCGGTCACGGTGAGCATTTCGGCGCGATCCTTCAGCGCCGAGCGGTACAGCGTCAGCATCGAAGTCGGGTCCTTGGCTTCCTTATCGGCGGCAAAGTCCTTGAACCACAGAGGCTGCGGCAGGTGCGGATCGGCGGCAGGCTTGCCGTCGGCCTTGGTGGCGGGGGAGAAACCGAACGAGGCTCCCTCGCCGAAAGTTCCGTCCTGGCTCCAGGAAGCCGGCTTGGGTTCGTCGCCCGCGATCCACGGCAGCGGAACGCGGCAACCGTCACGGCCCTTGTCGCTGGCGGCTTTGCTGGTACGGAACGGCGTCGGATCCTCAAGCCTGTCCCACGGAATGTCGGACACCTCGAAAAGCCCCAATTCCTCGCCTTGGTAGATGTAGACGGAGCCCGGCAGGCCCATCTCCATCAGGACGGCGGCACGGGCACGGCGTGTGCCAAGCTCACGGTTTTCGGTGTAGGTCTTGCCGTCGCGCAGCAGCCAGTCCTTGCCGATCTGCCCGTTGACCTGCGGCAGGGCGTAACGGGTGGCGTTGCGTATGATGTCATGGTTGCTCATCACCCAAGTCGAGGTCGATCCGTTGGTGAGGGCGGCATTCTCGAGGCCTTCGGTGATGGCCTTGCGCATGTCGTTCACGTTCCAGCGTGCCTTGGCGAACTCGAAATTGAAGACCTGGCCGAGCTCGTCGGTGGAGGCGTAAAGATGCTGGTGTTCCGGGCGCACCCAGGCCTCGGCGACGGCGAAACGCGGCGGGTTGTACTCGTTGAAGACCTGACGCCATTCCTTATAGATGTCGTGGACTTCCGGGCGATCCCACATCGGGTTGTCTTCATCGTTGTAACCATCGCCCTGCACGGCGTATTCGCGGCCGAGCTCTTCCAGGGATTTGCTTTCGAAGTCTTTGGCCAGGCCGTGGGCCACGTCGATGCGGAATCCGTCGGTGCCATGGTCGCTCCAGAAGCGGAACGTCTTCTTGAATTCCTCATGGATATCGGGGTTCTCCCAGTTCACGTCCGGCTGTTCGCGCGCGAAGATATGGAAGTACCACTGGCCGTCATCGACACGTTCCCAAGCCGGGCCGCCGAAAAGCGACTGCCAGTCGTTTGGCGGCAGTTCGCCGTTCTTGCCGCGCCCCTCGCGGAAGATATAGCGGTCGCGGGCGGCCGATCCGCGTCCGGCCTTCAAAGCTTCCTTAAAGAAGCGGTGCTTGTTGGAGGTGTGGTTCGGTACGATGTCGACGATCACCTTGATGCCGGAGCCATGCGCCGCGGCGACCATCTTGTCGAAGTCGTCCATCGTTCCGAGGCGTGGGTCGACGTTGCGGTAGTCGATCACGTCGTAGCCGCCGTCGGCCAGATCGGAGGGGTAGAAGGGCGAAAGCCAGATTGCGTCCACGCCCAGGTCTTTCAGATAATCCATCTTTTCGGTGATGCCGGCGATGTCGCCCAGCCCGTCGCCGTTGACGTCCTTGAAGCTGCGTGGATAGACCTGATAGACGACGGCCTGCTTCCACCAGTCGTCGCGCATGTTGTTAGCGGTCATGATTTCCTTTCACCGGTTGCGTGGGTAGCGTATCGGTATTGTTGAATAGCCTTTGTTTTGACAACGTTATCATATTTGTAATTATTGTGATTATATATCTTAAAGATTAAAATAAATCATGCTATTGACCACGTTGCCAGTATAGAGCAAAACATGAACGTATGCGAACGGGCCGCGGTGTTTCGTAGCTTACGCCTTGCCGCGATAAGCGGGCGTGGGCACGTAGGCGTATGAAGACGTTTTCACGGTGGGGCGAAGGGGCGAATACGCCGACGGGGCCGAGTTCTCATCTGTCGTCGATTGAGCAGTTGCGCGACCATCGGAAACCGTTGGCGGTGCCGTCGTGTTGCGCAGCATCAGCGGCACATCGAAAACGGTGTAGTGGTTGTCGTCGTCCGTTGCTCCGGAGTCGGTCTTGATTCTGCTTATGCCGTTTCTGCCCGATTCGTCCGTATTTGTAGAAGCCGAATCCTTTAAGTCGTAGGTTGTGGGTTCGGGTTCCGTCCCGCCTGAGTTGTCAGCAGCCGCGGAATCCGCATCGGCCAAGCCTTCGCCGGACTTATTGCCCATCGCGAGCAGGGTTTTGCGCGCCGCTTCCACGCCGAGCCGATATGGATTCTGGTGCAGAGTGGTCAGGCCGATCTGCCCGGCGAGCTCGATATCGTCGAATCCGACCACCGACAAATCGCGCGGCACCTCACGTCCGTACTGGTGCAGCCGGTAGACGATGGGCAGGGCGAGCTCGTCTTTGATGATGCAGACCGCAGTCAGGCGCGGCTTGGCGGTCAGGATGCCGTTGATGGCGTTGTCGACGAAATGGCTATCGGAATCGAACAATAATATTTGCGGACGCACGTCAGAGTGTTCGCGGCAGGCGTCGGCAAACCCTTGCAGACGCGATTCGGCGCTGTAGCGAAGTTGGCGATGATTGGCCTGCCCGATATAGCCGATGTCGCGATGTCCGAGTGCGGCCAGATGGTCGACGGCGGTGTGCATGGCGCCTTTGTCGTCAATACCGACGGTCGCATCGAAGCCTGCCGAAGAGGGCACATTGATGCCGACAATCGGTACGTGCATGGTTTTGAGGCGTTTGACCTCTTCCGGATCGATGTCGAATGAATCGACGATGACCGCGTCGACATTGCGGCGTACCGGAAGGTTCATGAAGAAATCGCGGCGCTCGTCGGTGGTGGTCATCGTGTAAACCGAAACGTCATACCCTGCCGGATGGAACACCGAATCAAGGCCCGCAAAGGCGTGCGCGTCGAACCAGGTCGACACTCCGTCGCTGGTGAGCAGGGCGATGCGCATGGTCTGCCCGCTTTTGAGCGCCGCCGCGGAACGGGAGATGTGGAAACCAAGTCTTTCGGCCGTTCGCGTCACTTTTTCCCGCGTCCGTGGCGCGACAAGCTCCGGCTTGGTGAACGTGCGCGAGACGGTGGAAATCGAAACTCCCGCGGTCTTGGCGACTGTCTGTATGTCTGCTGCCATATTTCGCCTTGCTGTTGTTTTTCCTTTAATTATATGCTGCGGCGCCGTTTACGCGATTTGACGGCTGGAGGCAGGCAGGGCGGCCGTTCTGGAATTTGCGGTACATAAGCCGATCGGTAAGTGGCATAGCTTGATACGTTTGTTTATGATTGGGTAAAATATCCCGCAAGCGTTCGCAAAAGCAATAATGCCGGAAAATCAATGTAAATTGATTTACACCTTACAGTTTCGCAAGATTTCTGCAAGCGCTGTCATTATCCTGTTTTACAATGGTTCTTGTTTATCTCGGCTTTTTAAAGGAGATTGTGTATGTCGGCGTTCCCGCAACTAAGGACGAATCCCGCCATGGATCCGGCCTGCGTCATTCAAGGCGACCAATGGAGGATAGGCATCATTACGGATTCGCTGCTTCGCTTGGAATGGCAGGAGCAGGGTGAATTCGAGGACGACGCCACGCAGGTTGTCGTCAACCGAAACTGGGGTGCCAAACCGCAATTCACGCAGACCGTCATCGACGGCCAGCTTGTCGTCGACACCCCGCACCTGAGCCTCACCTACGACATGGGTCCCTTCAGCAAGGAGGGGCTGAGCGTCGTCGCGAAAGGCGTCCGCTATTCCCAGTCGAATACGTGGAACTACGGCGAGGTGCAGCGCGGCAACCTGGGTGGAACCGCGCGCACCCTTGACGGTGCCGACGGCGCGGTTCCTCTGGGCACCGGTGTGATCTCCCGCGACGGCTGGGCGGTGATGGACGATTCGAAGTCGAATCTCATCGTCGACATGCCCGAAGTGCGCGGGCAGAAGAATCCGTTCAAGACTTGGATCCAGCCCCGCGAGCACGGCGGCATTGATATTTACGTCTTCGCATACGGCCACCGCTATATCGACGCGGTCGCCGATTATTACAGGCTTACCGGCGAGACCCCGCTGCTTCCCCGCTTTGTGCTGGGCAACTGGTGGAGCCGCTACCACAAGTATTCCGAGTCCGAGTATTTGTCGCTTATGGATCGTTTCGATCGGGAAGGGCTACCGTTCACCACGGCGGTCATCGATATGGATTGGCATCGCGTCGACGACATCGACCCGAAGTACGGCTCCGGCTGGACCGGCTATTCGTGGAACCGCAAGCTCTTCCCCGACCCGCCCCGCTTCCTTTCCGGGCTGCACAAGCGCGGGATAAAGACGACGCTGAACATCCATCCCCGCGACGGCATCCGCGCGTTCGAAGACCAATACCCTGAGGTCGCTGAGAGCATGGGCATCGACAAGAATAGCGGTATGCCGGTCAGCTTCGATCTGACAAGCCCGAAGTTCATGCAGGTCTATTTCAATCTGCATCACAAGCTGGAAGACGAAGGTGTGGATTTCTGGTGGCTGGACTGGCAGCAAGGCGGAGCGTGCAGGCAAAAGGGCCTGGATCCGCTCTGGATGCTGAACCATATGCATTACCTTGATTCCGGTCGTGATGGCCGCTGGCCGCTGACGTTCTCGCGTTTTGCCGGCCCCGGTTCCCATCGTTACCCGGTCGGTTTCTCCGGCGACACGATCGTCACCTGGAAATCGTTGCAATTCCAACCTTATTTCACTGCGACGGCCAGTAACATCGGCTACGGCTGGTGGAGCCACGACATCGGCGGGCACATGTTCGGCTACCGCGACGAAGAGCTGCAGGCGCGCTGGTACCAGTTGGGCACATTCAGCCCGATCACCCGTCTGCACTCCACGGCGTCCTCGTTCAACGGCAAGGAACCGTGGAACTTCCGCACCGAGACCAGGCAGGCGATGACTAAAGCCTTGCGTTTGCGGCAGGAGCTCATTCCCTACCTGTACACCATGAACTGGCGTGCGCATACGCAAGGCCGTCCTCTGGTCGAGCCGATGTATTGGCAGAGCCCGGAGAACATCGAAGCGTACAGCGTGCCGGACGAGTTCAGGTTCGGCACCGAGCTCGTCGCCGCGCCGATCACCAGTCCGATGGACAGGGATGCGCAGAGGGCCAAGGCCAACGTGTGGCTTCCGCAGGGAACATGGTTCGACTTCTTCACCGGCCGCAGGTATGAGGCCAGTGAAGAGGCCGGTCGCAGGTTTGAAGCCTGGCGTGGCCTGCAGGATGTGCCGGTGTTCGCCAAGGCCGGTGCCATCGTCCCGCTGCAGCCGTTGGATGATGAAAACGGCCGCATCAATTCCGTTGACAATCCGCGTCATCTGCGTGTGCTGGTTTTCCCCGGCGCTGACGGCTCGCTCGATATGTACGAGGATGACGGCATTCACGATGACGGGTCGGTGTCGGCCACGACGGCGATTCGCTACGAATCTGTGGCCGAAGGCGGCAAAGGGTCGCGTTTGGTCATCTCCAGCCCTGCTGGCAGCCAGGAGTGCCTGCCGGAACTTCGCGATTGGACCCTTGTCTTCCGTGGCGTCGAGGAGCACAACGTTCCCAAAGTCTTTATCGACGGTGTTTCAGCACAATCGGATAGCCAATACGATGCCGAGACGTTGAGCCTGAGCGTGCATGTCGCCGACGTTCCCAGGAGCGCGGAGATTTCGCTCGTGTTTGCCGATCGTCTTGGGTTTGGCGAGGACAGGTGCCTCGATGACGCCTATCAGGCGCTGTACGACGCCCAGATCGGCTATCGCGCCAAGGACGCTGCCGCTCCCATCATCAAGCAGTACGGCAGAAACGTGATCCCCTCGCTGTATAGCCTGGACGGCTCGAAGGAAGGCGCGGACCCGATGAACGAGGAAGACAGCACGGACAACGCGCGTATTCCCGATACCGTGATTCGTGCCATGGCAGAGCACCTTCTGCGCACCGGCGAGTGATCGCGTCTATATAATTCAATAAAAAGGTGGGGCACCGGCAGAAGTGATTGCCGGTGCCCCACCTTTATGCTTTTCCACGCATCGGTTATAAGGGGCTATACTCAACGTTTCGGGCTGGGGTCCGTCCATTCCAATCATCCCGTTGGCGTTCAGTGCCATTGAAAAATCCCGTATGCGCCTTCAAACGCATACGGGATTTGTATTGGGGAATCCTTAAGAATCCTTGTGGATCAGCCCTTCACGGCACCAGCGGCGATGCCGCCGATGATGTACTTCTGGCAGAGCACGTAGAAGATCATGATGGGGATGATCGCCAGCACGAGGCAGGCCATCATGGCGCCCATATCCACGGTTCCGTACCCGCCGCGCAGATACTGAATCGTGATCGGGATGGTCTTGAAGCGCTGCATATCCAGTGTCAGATATGGCAGCAGGTAGTCGTTCCAGACCCACATGGTCTCAAGAATGGCCACGGAGATGATGGTCGGCTTCATCATCGGAACCACGATGGTGAAGAAGGTGCGCAGCGTGCTGGCACCATCGATCATCGCCGCCTCTTCGACTTCCTGCGGAATCGACTTGACCACGCCGGTGAAAATGAAGACCGGCAGGCCTGCGCCGAAGCCCAGGTAGATGAACCACAGGCCCCAAGGGGTGTTCATGTTGAACATATCGGCCAGTTTGGAGAGCGGATACATCACCATCTGGAACGGGACGATCATGTCGAGCAGGAAGAACACATAGATGAACTTGGCGAACCAGGTGTTGACGCGCACGATCCACCATGCGCACATCGAAGTGCAGATGAGGATGAACGCAACCGTTCCCAGGGTGATGATCAGCGACCACAGGAAGCTGGAGAAGAAGCTGGTCTTCGCGATGCCGTCCGTGTAGTTGCTGAACCCTGCGTTCATCTTCCCGGTAGGGAGTTTGAACGTGTCGGTGGAGATGAAGACCTTCTGCTTGAAGGAGTTGACCAGCACCAGGATGATCGGGAAGATCCAGGCCAGCGAAATGATGGCGAACAAAGTGGTCCAGAACGGACCATGCTTGATTTTCTGGTTCATGCTTGTGTCTCCTTGCTTGTGGTCAGCCAGTTCTGGAGAATGGCGATGATCGAGACCAGGATCAGGAACACCACGGCCTTGGCCTGGCCTACGCCTTCAAAGCCGGGGCGGCTGTAGAACGTGCGGTAGATATTGAGTGCCAGCAACTCCGAGGTGTTGGAAGGCGCGCCGTTGGTCAGCGCGAGGTTCTGATCAAACATCTTGAAGCCGTTGGTGACGGTGAGGAACGAGCAGACAGTGATGCTGGGCATCATCATCGGCAGCGTGATGTGGAAGAGCACCTGCCTCGGGGAGGCGCCGTCGACTTCTGCCGCCTCGATCAGGTCGGTGGGCACATTCTGCAGGCCGGCGATGTAGATGACCATCATGTATCCGATCTGCTGCCAGCAGACCAGGATGACCATGCCCCAGAACCCGTATTTGGAATTGTAGGTCAGGGAGATGTTCCAATGTGCCAGAACGCCGTTGAGCAGCAGCTGCCAGATATAGCCGAGCACGATGCCGCCGATGAGGTTGGGCATGAAGAAGATCGACCTGAAGAGCTTGGCACCGGCCATCGCCTTGGTGAACATGTAGGCGACGAAGAACGCCGCGATGTTGATAAGCAGGGTTGTGACAATTGTGAACTCTAGGGTGTAGACAAACGCATGGGCGAATTCATTGTCCTGGAACGCCTTGCGGTAGTTGTCAAAACCGACCCACACGGCGTCGGTGATGGTGGTGAATTTTGTGAAACTTAAATAGATGCCGGAAATCAGTGGGACAATGAAGCCCATAAGAAAAGCGGCTAACGTTGGGAAAACAAACAGCGGCCACCAACGGCGAATGGCGCGCCCAGTCATTGTAATCATCATAAACCTATTCGTAAATCAGACGATACGGGATTCGAAATGGGCCAGCGACCCGTAGCCGCTGGCCCATGGAGCAACTGTTAGTTGTTATACGTGAGCTTGTATTCCTTGGCCCAGTTTTCGGTGTAGACCTTTTGCACAGCGTCCCAGCTTCCGCTTCCCTGAGCGTAGTTGAGCAGCGCGGCCTTCAGGTCGTCTTCCCACTGGTGGGAGGGATCGGGAACGAGCACGGTGTCCTTCTTGCCGGCCTTCTGGTAGGCAAGGTTGTCGAGAACCAGCGGATTGGTGGTCTGATACTTTGCGTCCTCGAACGTCTTGAACGGCGTGACCAGACCCATGTCCTTGGAAATGGTGGTACGGGACTTGTCGGAGGTGATGAGCCACTTCAGGAACTTCTGGGTGGCTTCCTGATCCTTCTTGGAGACCTTCGAGTTGATGCACCAGTAGTTGCTGATGACCTGAGTCAGGCCGTGGTCTTCCTCGCCGGGGATGCCCATATAGATCGGCAGCACGCCCATGTCGGCGTCCTGGACGGACTGGCCCTTGATCTGGGTGTAGCTCCAGACGCCGTTCTGATAGAACACGGACTGGCCGGTGGCGAATTCGGCGCTGGAATCATCCATGGTCTTGCCGGAGATGGCGCTGGGGGCGATAGTGGCATCCTTGATATAGAGATCGTAGATGTTCTTCATGTCGTTGACATACGTGCCCTTGAGCGAGGACGGGGTCTTGGTGATGTCCTTGTTTTCCTTTTCGGCTTCATAGAACACCGGAAGGGTGGCCATATGGTAGTCGTAACGGAACGCGGAGGATGTGTCCATACCGGCGGAAGAGAACGCGCCCTTAACGCCGAGATCGGCCTTGTGGGCCTGGATTTCGTCGGCGGCGGTCTTCAGCGCCTTGAAGTTGTTGAGATTGTCAATCGACTTGACGGTTGACCAAGGAGCGTCGAAGTACTTCTTCAGAAGCGCCTTGTTGTAAATGATGCCGTAGCTTTCCACGGCGTACGGAATGGCGATCGGCTTGCCTTGCGAATTCTTCAGCGCCTTGTTCTTGGTGTTGTCATTGAGCTGCTTGTAGACTTCCGAGTCCGACATATCGATGGCGTAATCGGCCCAGCCGTTCATGAAGCTGGGGCCATCGGCCTGGAACATGGTCGGAGCCTGTTTCTTGGCCATCTCGCTCTTAAGGGTGGAATCATAATCCTGGCCACCGGTCTGAATCTGAACCGGGATGCCGGTTTCCTTCGAGAACTCCTGGCCGAGCTTCACCCAGGACTTCTGCTCTTCGGCCTTTTTGTTCAGGTAATAGACGCGGCCATTGGCATCATCTTTCGATGAGCTGCTTGATGATCCGCAAGCGCCGAGTGTTCCCACTGACAGCGCTAGCACACAGGCGATCCCCAAAGCCTTGGTCCACGAGCCAAATTGTTTCATCTTCACTGTTACCTCCATGTAACTGAGCAACCCATGAGCTGCCCACTCACTTCTGCAATGTAGGTATCTCTAGTACTCACATCGCTGTTGACGACGGCATTTTTAAATCGTCACCGTGAAGCTCCCATGTAATATGTAAGCTTTGTGACATTGTTAATGATAGCGCTTGTATTTTGGATAGCCAAATCAATTATGCGGTATTTCGTAAAATTTTGTCAAAAAATGACAAAAAAACAACAATTTGGTGAAATTTTTTCAGTTTCTGACGAATGTTCGAAGCGTTTTCAGAAAACGCTGTCATTCGTGGGGGCTTTTGACCACCACCATGTTATGGTTGAGTAGTATAAAGGTGTTTATTTTATCGTTACATACGGGTTTGGGGTACGCGGCATTGTTGCGCGCTGCTCTATGTGTGTTTGAGGAAGGCGTTTTATGGCAACGTTGCAGGATGTGGCTGATAAGGCCGGGGTCTCCGTATCCACGGTTTCACGTGCGCTGCGCGAGACGGGGCAGGTGAAGTCCGACACCTCCCAGCGTATTCGGTCCGCAGCTCGTCAGCTTCATTTCTCGCTTTCGCGCAGCGCCTCGTCGCTGGCGTCGGGCAAGACGATGCGGGTGGTCTACCTGACCTACAACGACCTCAACACCTGGTACACGTCGGAATGCATGGAAGGCCTGTATACCGGGCTTTACGGATCTGGATATGATCTGATTCCTTATGTCACAAGGACCAAGGACGAGCTCGATGCGTTTATCGAAGAGCTGCCCGACAACGGAAATCTCGACGGTCTTGTACTTACCTCTTTCCCCTTCACCGAGCACCAGCTCACGATCCTCAGGGGGTTGCACGTCCCCACGGTCGCCATCGATTCGAATTCGCCGGATGTCTTTGACGCAGCGGTAATGCTGGATAACAAATCGGCCATGTATAGCGCCGTTCAGCTTCTGCAGCGCTTGGGACATAAGTCCATCGCCTACGTCGGTGATCTGTTGAGCGACCGATTCTTCATCAGTTCACGGACAAGATGCGAATATTTCCTTGACGCGGCCAAGCAGCTTGGTTATGGCGATGACAACATCGACGTTTTTACGCGTGACGATATCACGCGCGACAACATCGGTACCCAGTCGGTCATCACCCAATATGTCTCTTCGATTCTTTCCAGTCCGAAAAAGCCGACGGCGATATGCGCCGCAACCGATTATCTGGCAATGGGCCTGATCCACGGTTTCTACGAGGTTGGGGTAAGCGTCCCCGACGATTTTTCCGTTATCGGCTTTGACGATATGGATTGCGCCGATCTGATGGATTTGACCACATTACATCAAGACCCGCTGGCCACCTCGAAATTGGCTGCGGAGAAACTGTTGAAGTTGATGAAGGGGGAGAAAGTCGAAGAGCGCTATACCTCGCTGAAGGCCTCGCTAGTGGTACGCCATTCGACAAAGCGCGTTTCGTGACGGTTTCAGCCTTCCGGTTTGCCGTTTGTGG
This sequence comes from Bifidobacterium sp. ESL0745, assembly GCF_029433335.1. Classification (NCBI taxonomy): domain Bacteria; kingdom Bacillati; phylum Actinomycetota; class Actinomycetes; order Bifidobacteriales; family Bifidobacteriaceae; genus Bifidobacterium; species Bifidobacterium sp. ESL0745. Next base: position 17,586 of record NZ_JAQTHX010000002.1, on the reverse strand, counting down.
TTGAGTTTGTAATGGGTTATACGGGGTGAGATTGTAGCTTTGAGCTTAGGCCGGGCACGGCGTTCGTTTATCTTTGCAATCAGTACAATTCAAATGACAAAGGAGATGTGCGATGGGGTTCTTGTCGCCGGATTCGCGGTTTATGCGGGGGCTGTCCGATCTGACCGATGCCGTATGGATTAACATTCTCATGCTTCTTACTTCGATTCCGATCGTCACCATCGGTGCCGCCCTTGCCGCCGGGCATGACGCAAGCCGTCGCGTCCTGATCGGCGAGGGACATGCGACGGCCAACTATTTCAAGGCGTTCAAAAGCAATTTCGTGCGTGCCACCGAGCTCTGGCTCGTCTTCGGTCTGACCGGTGCAGCGCTTGCCTATAGCTGGATTGTATTGCAAATAACGCCGTTGCTCATCCCGAAATTTGCGCTCACCATTATCTGGGCGATTGGCTTCGAATGGGTTTGGGCGCTTCAAGCGCGTTTCGAGAACTCTTTCCTGACGACGTTGAAGAACGCATTTGTGTTTGGCGTCGCTTATATTGGCTACACGCTTGGTCTCTTGGCAATCGACGTGGTGTTCATCGGTCTCGTCGTCGCTTCTTGGTTCTATATGCCGCAAGGCGAGTTTCTGCTCATTGTCTTCGGCTATGGTTCGATGGTCATGGTCCATATCCCGTTGTTGGAACGGGTGTTTGCCAAATATGTCCGATCCGATGATTTGAAGCAGCGTAAAATTGACCAAAAGGCAGATTGATGACTTTTAGAGACGCTGTTATATTCTTGATGCGCACGGAAGGCGGCGTGTCGCCGTTTTCGTTTTAATAGGTTGTTTGTTGCGAATGTGACGGGAACCGACGTGGGCGGGTGTGTTTGAAATTATGGGAAAAGTAACGCTGCAGGATGTGGCCAAGGCCGCAGGCGTCTCCACAGCCACGGTGTCGTGGGCCGTAAATGACAAGCGCGACGTTCGCATTCCCGAAGCGACACGGAAGAAAGTTCGTAAGGTCGCGGAAAAGCTCGGTTACCATCCTAATGCGTTGGCCAAGGGGTTGGCGCAAGGGTCGTCGTCGCTTATCGGCTTCATCAGCGATGATGTGGCGACTTCTCCTTTCGCAGGTCAAGTGATTCGTGGTGCACAGGATGAGGCATGGCGCCACAATAAGATTCTGTTGATAGTCGACACTGGCGGCAAAGAATCCATCGAGCGTTCGGCATTTGATTTCATGATGGAGCACCAGGTCGAGGGCATTATCTATTCGAGCTGGATCCATCAGGAAATCACTCCGTTGAAGGGTTTTTCGCCGGACAACACCGTTTTGGTGAACTGTTTTGACAAAGCCCACGATTTTCGCGCGGTGGTGCCGGACGAGCGCCAAGGCGGCCGCGAGGCGACGGAACTGTTGCTGAAAGCCGGTCACCGTCGCATCGCCTACCTCAAACACCCAAACTCGAAGCCGGATTCGGTGGGGCGCCTCGCGGGATATCGCGATGCCTTGCAGGCGGCGGGGATTGACTTCGACCCTTCATTGGTCATCAGCGCGTATGCGGACCAGGAAGGTGGATACGGCGCTGCCGATGCTTTGCTCGCAACCCATGCCACAGCGGCGTTCTGCCATAACGATCGTCTTGCCATGGGTCTCTACGATGCGTTGCACGAACGAGGGCTGCACGTCCCCGACGACATTTCTTTGGTCGGTTTCGACAACCAGGAGGTCATCTCAGCCCATCTTCATCCGGCATTGACCACGGTCGGCTTGCCGCAATACGATTTGGGCAAGCTGGGTGTCCGCATGCTTCTTGAACGCGACGATGGCGTTTCCGGCGGCGAAGAAGATGCCGGCGTCGCCGGAACGAACGATGCGGCTCGTCCCGATGTTCGTCAATCGGATGGTGTTGGCGGACCGGAACGTCCCGCAAGGTCTTGCAAAGCCATATTGAAGGTTGCTTGCCCGGCGGTCATCAGGGATTCCATAGCGCAAAATCGGCGGTAATTCTTGCCTTTCGGCGTTGCCGGTAATCGAGTTTGACAAGTAATTCATACGTGCTATCATATTGATTAATCGCTTAAATGCTTAAGCGATTAAATATAAACAAGACAAGAGATTTGCAGTAAATCTCGCACTTCATTGAGGCGTATCACCAAGGCTGGTGGCGCGGAAAGGTTCGGTATGAAGCTGTACTATCAATTCCCCGGCACATGGTTTGGCGATTGCATGCCATTCGGCAAAGGCGACCGTTTCTTCCTTTTCCATCAACGCGATACACGCAATCCAGGCCCCTTTGGTGAGCCTTTCGGTTGGTCTCTAGCCACGACGAAGGATTTCGTCCATTACAAGGATTGCGGCACAGCCATCCCGCGTGGAGACGACGCCGCGCAGGACCAGTTCATCTATGCCGGAAGCGTTTTCGAGGGCGAAGGCCAGTACCACGCCTTCTATACTGGCTACAACCGCGATTTTCAGGCGCAAGGCAAACCTTCGCAGGTGCTGATGCATGCCGTGAGCGATGACCTGTACCACTGGAAGAAAACCGAGGACAAGCTGACGTTTGTTCCGCAGGACGGATATGACCCTGACGATTGGCGTGACCCGTGGGTGATCCGCGACGATGAGCATAATCAATATCTGCTGATTCTCGGAGCTCGCAAGATAGGCCCGAAATCTCGGCAGACCGGGCGTACCGTCAAGTTCACTTCCAAAGACCTGAAGAACTGGAAGTTCGAAGGCGATTTCTGGGCGCCTGACCTCTTTACGATGCATGAAATGCCGGACCTGTTCAAAATGGGCGACTGGTGGTATCACATCGTCACCGAATACAGCGACAAGCACGGCATGGTCTATCGCATGGCCAAAAGCCTTGAAGGGCCATGGATCAAGCCTGCGGATGACGCTTTCGACGGCAGCGGCTATTACGCTGGTCGTACGTTCGAAACCAACGGGAAGCGCGTCCTCTTCGGCTGGGTCGGAACTAAGGAAAACAACGACGATGCCAAAAACTACGAGTGGGGCGGCACCTTCGTTCCCCATGAGGTCTATCAACGCGAGGACGGCACCTTGGGCTGCCGACCGGTTGATACGTTGTGGGCCGCGTTTAATCGGCGCGAACCGATCGCTGGCACGGACATCGTCGCTCCCTATAAGCGTGTCAACAAGGTTTTGGCCCGCGACTGCGGCGATCTCTTCTCTTTTGAAGCGGACGTCAGTTTTGAGCCGGGCACGCGCCAGTTCGGTCTTCGTCTTTTCGAAAACGAAGAGACCGGACGCAGCTATCAATTCGACTTCAAGGTCGACGAGAACCGTTTCATTTTCGAGGGAAGCCCCAATTACGAATGGTTCAATGTCATGAATATCGGGCTTGAACGCCCGATCGGCCTTGAAGCGGGCAAAAAATACCATATCCAAGTCGTTGTTGATGACACGATCGCGACACTTTACGTCAATGGTGTTGCCTTGAACGCGCGCATGTATTGCCACCATGGTGATTCGTTGAGCATGTTCGTCACCGACGGCACTGTGCATTTGGCGAATATCTCCATCGCTCGAGGAATTAAGGAGGGGTGACGGCAACAAACGGTAACGCTTTATAAACGAAATGGTGTAAAGCTCCGGCCGGGAAGGATGCCGAAGTCCTCATGGCTGGAGCATGAAGCCGAAAATATTGTATTGCTTGGTGGGATAGAGCCCGCCAAAGCCTCGCGCACAATAGCGTGGACTTCCTATTGAGTGTTGTTAACAATGCAGTTAGACATATCGGAGGAAAAATGAAAAAGGTAATGAAGGCAGTGGCGCTCGCGGCCGCGGCGGCGATGTGCGTCGGCACGTTTGCAGGATGCGGGTCATCGTCAAGTTCGGGCGCGAGCTCGGACAAAGGGCATGTCTACTTCCTGAGCGGCAAACCCGAGCAGCTTGACCAGTTCAAGCAGTTGGGCAAGGAATTCACCAAGGACACGGGCATCGGTTTCGATGTCACTGCCGCTTCGTTCGACAACGGCCAGCAGACACTGAAAAGTGAGCTCGCCAAATCCGAGGCGCCGACGTTGTTCGATGTCGACAACAACAATTTCTTGGATTGGACCAGCTATTACGATGACATGTCCGACACCAACATGTACAAGGACCTGAACCATCAGGAATACGCATTGAAAGATGGTCAGAAGATCGGCGCGGTGCCATATGTCCAGGAGCGTTACGGCATCATCTACAACAAGGCGCTGCTTAAGAAGTATTTCGACGCCAAGTGGTCAACGATCAAGTCCGTCGACAAGATCAATAATTTCGAGGCTTTGAAGACGGTGGCCGACGAGATTCAGAACCATAAGGGCGATATCGGAGTCAAGGGCGCGTTCAGCTCCGCAGGCTTCGATTCCAGCTCCATCAAGCGTTTCGGTGATCAGCTGGCCCACATTCCGGTGTATTACGAATATCGTGACATGAAGACGACATCGGAACCGGCCACAATGACCGGCAAGTATATGCCGAATTTCAAGAACATCTTCGACCTCTATCTGAAGGATTCCACCACCCCGCCGAGCCGGCTTTCCAGCGCGACCATGGATGACTCCAACTCTGAGTTCTCCTTGGGCGATGCGGTCTTCCTCCAGAACGGCTCTTGGGGCTATTCGCAGATCAAAGACCAGCAGGTTCCGGACAAGGACATGGGTGTGCTTCCCATTTACATGGGCGTTCCCGGCGAGGAGAAGCAAGGCTTGACGGTCAGCTTCCTGTACTTCGCGGTCAATAAGAACTCCTCGGCCAAGGACAAGAAGGCCACTCGCCAGTTCCTCGACTACGTGCTGAAGAACGATAAGGCCCGTAAGATCTTCACCGATGACATGGGCTTTGAAACGCCGTTCAAGTCCTATGCCAAGGCCGGATACAAGACCAAGAATCCGATTCAGCGAGCCAATGACGCCTATGCCAAGGCCGGCGATTACGACACGGTGATTTATCCGCTTCCCAGCCAGCAGTGGGCGCAATCCCTCGGCAACGCGATGCTTGAATATGCCCAAGGCACCGGCAACTGGGCCAAGGTGACCAGCGCGTTCGTCGACGGCTGGGCCAAGGAGTACAAGTCGACCCACTGATCTGGGCCTATGGACGGCAGGTTGTCGAGACTGTTGGACGAGACGAAAAGATGGAAGTCTCCTGCTTCAATGGCCTGCCGTCATTCTTGCTATGTAAACAAATAGCAAATCTAGGAGGTTGCAATGATTTCAATGGCGGGTAAAAGCATCCGCAGGTGGTGGGCGTTGTTTGCGCTTCCTACGTTTGCTGCTTTTATCATCGGCTTTGTAGTGCCCTTCGTTATGGGTATCTATCTGAGTCTGTGCAAGTTCAGCACCGTCACCGATGCGAAGTTCATCGGCTTCTCGAACTATTCCAAGGCGTTGAGCGACCCGGAGTTTTGGCACGCCATGTGGTACACGATCGCTTTCACCATTATCACCACGCTGATTGTCAACATTATCGCATTTTCGGTGGCATATATGCTCACCAAAGCAATTCACGGCGCGACGATTTTCCGCTCGATCTTCTTCATGCCTAATCTCATCGGTGGCATCATCCTGGGCTATGTCTGGCTGCTGCTGTTGAACGGCATACTGGCCAAGTGGGGTAGGTCGATCACCTACTCTGGCACCTACGGTTTCTGGGGCATGGTCATGCTTTACTGCTGGCAGCAGATTGGCTACATGATGATCATTTACATCGCCGGTTTGCAGGCGCTTCCCGGCGACGTGATCGAGGCCGCGCACGTTGATGGTGCGAACGGTCGTCAGACGTTGTTCGATGTCACCTTGCCGTTGATGATGCCGTCGATTACCGTCTGCACCTTCCTCACCATCACCAATGGCTTCAAGATGTTCGATCAGAACTTGGCGTTGACCAATGGTGCCCCGTCCAACAAGTCTGAACTGCTGGCCCTGAACATCTACCGCACCTTCTACGGGCGCGCTGGGTTCGAGGGCGTCGGCCAGGCCAAGGCGGTCATCTTCTTCATCATCGTGGCCATTATCGCTGTCATACAGAACCGGCTTACCACAAGTAGGGAGATCGCAGCATGAGTGACAAAGTCAAACATCCATGGATTTGGACGGTGTTTTTCACCCTCGTATCGTTGGTTTGGATTTTCCCCATCGTATTGGTGCTGATCAATTCGTTCAAGCAGAAGGCCTACATCTCGCACGACACGTTCGCGATTCCGCGCGGCAAGATGTTCGTTGGGTTGGACAACTACCGGCGCGGCGTCGAGCAGACCGATCTGTTTGCCAGTTTCGGCTGGACCGTGGTGGTTACCGTCGGTTCCGTCATCCTTATTCTCATCTGCACCTCGATGTGCGCCTGGTGGATCGTCCGCGTCAACAATTGGGTGGCGAAGGCGTTGTATATGCTCTTCCTGTTCAATATGATCGTGCCGTTCCAGATGGTCATGTTCACGCTTTCCAAGTTGGCCGACATGATCGGGCTGAACACGCCTTGGGGCTTGTGGATCGTCTACCTCGGCTTCGGGGCCGGTCTTGCGGTGTTTATTTTCACCGGCACCGTAAAAGGCATTCCCGAAGAGCTTGAGGAATCAGCCATGATCGACGGCGCTTCAGTACCGCGTATCTTCTTCCAGATCGTCGTACCGATCATGCGTCCGTCGATCGTCTCCGTAGCGATTCTCGAAGCCATGTGGATATGGAACGACTTCTTGCTTCCCTATTTGACCTTGGACATGCGCAAGTACAAGACCATTTCCATCGCCATTCAATATCTCAAGGGTGGTTATGGCTCAATAGATATGGGAGCCATGATGGCCTGCCTGATTTTGGCGATCATCCCCATCGTGATCTTCTACCTCTTCTGCCAGAAGTACATCATCAAGGGTGTGCTGGCCGGAGCTGTTAAGGGATAGCCGTAATCATGTTCCAATAATGTTTGGTTGCCGATCTTGCTGCTAGGGCGAGATCGGCAACTTTGTTTTATAGGAAGAAAAAGCTTCTCTATTTTGTATAAAACGTCGCAAAACACCTTGGTTGAAATTCATAAAACGTCGCAAAGTGACCATCGGCAAATGCAAAAAACGTCGCAAGATAGGGGTGAAACATTGATGTTGCAACGATTGGCGGAAAGGCGCTTGGGCCAATGGCGTAATAACCCACAGCGTCGTGCGTTGCTGATTGATGGCGCTCGGCAGGTGGGCAAGACCTATCTTGTTCGGCAATTCGCGAAAGCGAACTACCAGGTCTTTCTGGAAATCAATTTCATTGAGACTCCCAGCGCCAAAACCGTTTTTGAGGGAGATCTTAATGCAGATACCCTTATTGCCAACCTGTCGGTCTACTCGGATAAGCCATTCATCCCCGGCGAGACGCTGATTTTCCTCGATGAGATTCAGGAGTGCCCGCGTGCGCGAACGGCCATCTGATGGTCGCTTCGACTACATCGAATCGGGCTCATTGCTGGGGGTCTCGTATAAGGAAGTGCCTTCGTACCCGGTCGGTTACGAGGAGCATTTGACGATGTATCCGTTGACGCTGCAGGAGTTCTATTGGGCGAACGGGATTCAGCAATCGGTCATAGATGAGGCCGAGGGTGCATTCAAAGAATCGCGGCCGGTGGCGAAAGTCATTCACCAGCGTCTGATGTCGCTTTTTCCTTACTATATGGTCGTTGGTGGCATGCCTGCGGCGGTTTGTGCGTTTGTTGAAACGAACGATGTGACGGCAGTGATTAATGTGCAGCGTGATATTTTGTCGTTGTATCGTCAGGATATCGGCAAATACGCCGATACCAGTGCTGGCCGCATGCATATCAAATCGATTTTTGACGCCGTACCTTCGCAGCTTAATAAGAAAAACAAGCGTTTCGTCTTGGCGGATTTGTCGAAAACCGCGCGTATGGAACGTTATGCCAGCGATTTCATGTGGCTGGCCGATGTGGGCGTCGTGCTTCCGTGCCGGAACGTTTCCGAGCCCATTTATCCGCTCAAACTCAACGAAAAGCATAGTTTGATGAAAGTGTTTCTATGCGATGCCGGGTTGTTGAGCGCGGCCAGTGCCGGATCGACGGCATTCGAGATTCTGCAGGGCAATCTAGGGGTAAATTGGGGCAGTTCGCTTGAGAATTTCGTCGCGCAAGAATTGACGGCAAATGGTTTCGATCTTTTCTATTTCGGTAAGGCGAAGATCGGTGAAGTAGATTTTCTGATGCAACGTGGTGGCGACATCATACCGATCGAGGCGAAATCCGGAAAGGACTTCACCGCTCATGCCGCACTCGATAAATTGCTCGCTGGCAAAGAATGGAAGCTTGACTCCGGTTTGGTGCTTTGTAACAGCAATGTGAAGCGCGAAGAAAAGAACGAGTCCGTCATTGATTTGCCGTGGTATATGACGATGTTCATGAAGCCTCCAGAGCTGGGGCAGAAACTTCAGTAATTAACCGATAACAAAAGGTGCGTGGCATTGATATATGCTGCGCACCTTCTCGTTATTCTTGGATCGGCTAATCGGCCATTCGTTATCGGTTTCTATTAAATGTCGGAAGCCTCTGTGGCGGTTTCCTATTTGATGTCGTTGTCGACGTCCACATCCTTGGTCTCTTTGGTCAGGGCCAGGGAGATGAACGTCAGCACGGCGGAAACGGCGAGGTAGACGCCGACCATCCAGGTGCTGCCGCCAGCGGCGCTCCACAGCGCGGTCGCGATGATCGGAGCTAAGGCCGCACTCAGAATGGAGCTGACGTTGTAGGCGATGGCCGAGCTCGTATAGTGCGTTGGTCGGGAACATCTCCGGCAGCAATGCGCCAATCGGCCCGAATGTGAAGCCCATCAGCGTGAAACCGGAACCCATTGTGTGGAATGGGCACATGTTGCTTGTTCTTGTGGAACGCGTTATTGGGAATAGTAAAGAATTTCCGAGGGGTGGAAGAAAAGTGACTATAGTGTGGACGCATATATAAATATCGGTAAATAGTGCATATTATATTACATTTCATATCATTATTTGTGACGAATCGAATTATATGATTAAATCTCGAATATCGGTCGGTACGGTATCTAATACGTTACGATTTGATGTCGTTTAATCCACATTGTGGCATTATGCAAGTCGATTGGGTGATAGCGCATAGACTGAGTTGGTTCATGATGCGGCACGGTTGTTGCAGCAAGGCACGCAAAGGAAGGCTAGTTATGGTGACTTCGGCGAAAAACAAGGCAAACGATGAAGGTGATTCGTCCGATATTAAAGGCGACATTTCCGAAGACATGAGCTATCTTGATTATCGACCGGCTGGCGATGGCGCCGGCGTCGAAATCGATGGCGTCCCCAATTCCCGCGGCATCGGCGGCTACCCGACGCAGGGCGGCCACAAGTTGCGCGACGGGCTTTTCTTCCGCACGGCCGGCCTCAATTTCTTGGGCGAACACGGCATTGACGACCTGCATCGGCTCAATATCAAGGAAGTCGTGGATCTGCGCGATCCGCTCGAAGTCGAGCAATGGCCCTACACGCTTCCCGACGATATCCACGTCGACCGCGTTCCGCTTTTGAAGACGACCATGACCGAGCAGGGCGGCATGAAGGAGATGGCCAAGGGCGTCGATATGGCCGAAATGTATCACGATATCGTTTTCGGTTCGGCCGAGCAGATCGTCCTCATCCTGCGCAAGCTGCTGCAGGACGACGGCCACCCGATGCTGATTCATTGCACCGCCGGCAAGGACCGCACGGGCATCACCGCCGGCATTCTGATGAGCCTGCTCGGCGTAAGCGACGACATGGTCGTTTCCTGCTATGCGCAATCCGGGGCGAACCTCGGTGCCGCGTTCAAGAAATCCGTGATGAAGGGCCTGACCGACGACGAAAAGGGCGTGGGCCAGATCACCGCCGCGCAGACCGCCATGCTGGCCTCGCCGCCGGAACTGATGCGCGGCGTTCTCGCCAATATCAAGGACGAATATGGCTCCGTCGAGCAGTATTGCCTGCGCAACGGAATGAAAAAGGACGAGGTCACCAAGCTGCGTGCGATGTTCGTCGAATAGATTTCGGTGTATGTTGCCGGAATTTGCAGGACGCGGACGCTAGGAATGTGGGGCATTCCACGTTTTCTGGACGCAAGTATGCGCAGTTGGATATAGACTGAAAGGGATATGTCCGAGCTCCAGCGAAGTTCCGGACTGGAAAGAACTTAGGCGGAATAAAAGGGATCGGGAAAGATATATCGGTCGCCCGTTTCCGTCGAAGAAATGTCAAATTGAAAGGCGAACAATGGCGGAAGCTACAGCAAATATTGGAGTCGTCGGACTGGCGGCTATGGGTTCCAACCTTGCAAGGAACCTTGCACATCACGGCAACACCGTGGCGCTTTACAATCGTCACTATGAGCGCACCGCAAAGCTCATGGCCGATCACGGTACGGAAGGCAAATTCGTGCCCACCAAGACCATCGACGAGTTCGTCGCAGCGCTCACCAAGCCGCGTACGGCCATCATCATGGTCAAGGCCGGCGCTCCGACCGACGCCATGATTCAGGCGCTCGCGGACGCTATGGATCCGGGCGACATCATCGTCGACGGCGGCAACTCCTACTTCAAGGACACCATTCGTCGCGAGAAGGAAATCCGCGCTCGCGGCCTGCACTTCGTTGGCTGCGGCGTTTCCGGCGGCGAAGAGGGCGCGCTGAACGGCCCGTCCATGATGCCCGGCGGCACCGATGAGTCCTGGAAGACCCTCGGCCCGATCCTGAAGTCCATCGCCGCAAAGGCGGAGGGCGAGCCCTGCGTCACCCACATCGGTGAAAACGGTGCCGGCCACTTCGTCAAGATGGTCCACAACGGCATTGAATATGCCGACATGCAGCTCATCGCCGAAAGCTATGACCTCATGCGTCGTGGACTGGGCATGACCCCCGACGAGATCGGTGATGTGTTCGAGGAGTGGGACAAGACCGAACTCAATTCCTACTTGATTGAGATTACCGCCGACCTGCTGCATCAAAAAGACAAGAAGACCGGCAAGCCGCTGGTTGATGTCATCGTTGATCAGGCTGGCATGAAGGGCACCGGAACCTGGACGGTTCAGACCGCCCTCGAGCTCGGAACCCCTGTCACCGCCATCGCCGAAGGCGTGTTTGCGCGTGGCCTTTCGGATCAGACCGCGCTGCGTGAAGGCGCTGCCAAGCAGAACATGGCTGGCCCTGACGGCAAGATTTCCTTCGCGAACGACGACGAGCGCAAGGCCTTCATTGAAGACATCCGCCAGGCGCTCTATGCTTCGAAGATCGTCGCGTACGCACAGGGCTTCAACGAGATTAACGATGGTGCCAAGCAGTACGACTGGAAGATTGATCTGGCTGCGGTTGCGCGCATCTGGCGCGGCGGCTGCATCATTCGTGCCCAGTTCCTCAACGTCGTCTCCGATGCGTTCGAGTCCGGCGAGGCCGACGTCTCGCTGCTCTTTGCGCCGTACTTCAAGAGCGCTATCGAAAAGGCCCAGGATTCCTGGCGTCGCGTTGTTGCCAAGGCTGCAAGCTGTGGCATTCCTGCGCCGGTCTTCTCGACTTCGCTTTCCTACTACGATGGCATGCGCTCCAAGCGCCTGCCTGCCACCCTCATCCAGGCCCAGCGCGACCTCTTTGGTGCTCACACCTACAAGCGTGTCGACGAGCCCGGTGCCTTCCACACCCTGTGGGCCGAGCCCGGTCGTCCGGAAGAAAAGATGTCCGACTGATTGCGGTCGTCTGATTTTCAAGGCTGACCGATTGTTCGGTTAGTTGATTTAGCTGGTCAATTTGGCTTAGTCGGTAAATAACGTTTGTGCCTCTGTTCCCTAAATGGAGCAGAGGCACAAACGTATAAAAGGTGAATTTTTATGTATTTGCTACATGATTTTTCTGCACCCAATGGTTTTCATGCTGATTTTTTATCAGACAGTACTTTTATTTATTTATTTATTAATTAATGTCTTTGAATGCTTGGCATGAACTCATCTGATTTCGATTCGTCGATACCAAGCATCTGCCCATCCGCTCGCCCATTGAAATTTTAGAGCTCGGCCACCGCATCAGGTGTAGTGAACCAGACGAACTCGTCGGTACCCGTAGCGAAGCTGGCGGGATAGGCGGGGTTGTCGGCCTGCGCGAAGACGTGGGCGGTGGCATCGGCCTTGCCGGCACCACAAGTGAGCATCCAGGTGCGGCGGGTGCGGGCGAGCATCGGAGCCGTCATCGAGATACGCAGCGGCGGCATCTTGGGGGAGTGCGAAACGCCTACGGCCAAACGTGCCGGGTCACTTACCTTGATTTGTTTATGGCCAGGGAAAAGCGAGGCGAAGTGTCCGTCGGGGCCCATGCCGAGAATCAGCAGATCCATTGTCGGTTCGTCGCCGAGTCCGCGTTTGAGTTTGGCTTCGTAATCGGCAGCAGCTTTGGCAAGCAGTTCATCGTTTTCGTCGTCGCTGGCAGCAGCGACCTGTTCGGGTGTACGGGTATCCACGGCCATCTCGTGGATGTTGCTTTCCGGCAATCGCCCGTCGTCGACCAACGCATTAAGGAAGCGTTCGCGCGCCTGCCACGAGCTGCGGTCCTCGTCGGTTGCGGCCACAAACCGGTCGTCGCCCCACCAGAAGTGGACGCGGCTCCAATCGATGGCGTCAACCAGCGGGTTGGAAGCCATATAGGTCAGCGCTCGCAGGATATCGGAGCCGCCGGTCAGTGCCACGTCGTAGCGTTCGCGACGAACCTGTTTTGTCTCAGCGTTTCCGTTGCCGCCGCACTCGCTCAGTCCATCAAGAATGGCCAGCAACGTGCGCTGCGCTGCCGCTTGAGCCACGGTTTGCGCATCTTTGTATACTTCCAATTTTCGATTAGCCATCTTGGCTCCTTGTTTGTTGTCTGCTACATAGTTTATCGGGAAAACAATCGGATATCTGCGTTAATTCATCCGAATCTCAGTGGCAAATAGCGGCTGTACATGTCATTTTTATTTATTAAGTATTTTTATCACCGGTGAAAAGCGGCATTTAGCTGGTCGGTTTGCGCAATGACATTTTGATTACTGGTTAATGCAAGGGGATAATCAAAATGTCGCAAACCCTGTTAAATGGATTTGCGACATTCCGATGATTCAGCTCGATTGGCGCTATTTCAGCCTTGGACCATATCCCAGCCCTTGCGGATGACGTCGGCATAGACCTCGTCGGGATCGGTGCGGCGCAGTTCCTCGCTCAGGCAGTCCTCAAGCGTACGCAACGGCATGGCGACGCTCTGAGGTGCCTGGCCAGGCTGGCTGATGACGGCCTCGCGCAAATCCGGACGTTCCAGCGAAATCACGCCGTCGGAACGCTTGAGATACACGCCGGTAATGGCCTCGGTGCCGGTGACGTAACCCAGCTCGACCGGTGCGTTGAGCTTTAGCTCCAACCAGGCCGCGAGTAGCTTCAGCGGCAGATAATCGGGCTGGCCGCAAACTTTGACGCTTTCGATCGGCAGATGCGGCGGCTGGTCAAGGGTCGTGGCGATCATCGCGCGCCAAATCGTCACGCGCGTCCACGAGAAATCGACATCCCTGGGTTCCCAATTGGCACGAAGCGTGTCAAAGGTCTTGTCAGGGTCGTCGGAACGCAGTGCATCTGTAATACGAATTCCGGCCATTGCACCAAGCAGGTCCTTCGAGGGGTTTGCCGGCGGATTTGTCGGCCACCAGGTGACGACCGGCGCATCCGGCACGAGCAGCGGCATCACGAGGGTGTCGGTGTGCTGGCACAGTCCGCGACGGGGGCGCAGAATGATGACCTCGCCCGCGCCTGCGTCCGCACCGAAGCGAACCTGTGCGTCAAGATCGGTTTCGTCCTCGCCCGGATCGATATCGATGCAGGCTTCCGGCTTTTCTTCGCCAGGTTTGGGTACGGGGCATGCGGTTTCGCGGGTATTCGGCACAATGGCGATGACGCGGCAAGGGTGCTCGCGTCCTGCGGAATTGGCGATTTTCAGCGCATTCTCGAGCTCGCTCTCGTCTGTCGAGATGATGAGTGTAAGTACGCGGTCGTTGCCGGCCTCGCCGCGCTCCTGATGAAGTTCCTCGATCTTGCGCGCGATGGCGTTGGTCTGGGTATCGGGCATTTTGATGATCATGGCATCCTCCAATGGCGTCCATCACGAGCGAGCATTTCGTCGGCTTCCTTCGGCCCCCAAGTGCCGGCGCGGTAGGGCTGCGGCTGGCCGAGCGTGGACCAGTATTCCTCGATCGGGTCGAGAATCTGCCAGCTCAGGTCCACTTCCTTGGTGGTTGGGAACAGCGGCGGATCGCCAAGCAACACATCGAGAATCAAGCGTTCGTAGGCTTCGGGCGAGTTTTCGGTGAAGCTGCGGCCGTAGCTGAAGTCCATCGATACGTCGCGGACCTCCATGGCCGTGGCCCCCGGCACCTTCGCGCCGAAGCGCATGGTGACGCCCTCGTTGGGCTGCACGCGGATGACGATGGCATTGTTGCCGAGTTCGCGCACGGCGGTCTGCTCGAAGGGCAGATGTGGCGCGCGCTTGAAGACCACGGCGATTTCCGTGACGCGCTTGCCGAGGCGCTTGCCAGTGCGCAGATAGAACGGCACCCCGGCCCACCGGCGTGTATCGACGTCAAGCGTGATGGCGGCGTAGGTCTCGGTGGTGCTGGACTTGTCGATTCCCTTTTCGTCGAGGTATCCGCACACTTCCTGCGAACCCTGCCAACCCGCCGCGTACTGGCCACGGGCGGTGTAGGCGCCGAGGTTCTTGGGCAGACGAACGGCGGAAAGCACCTTCGTCTTTTCGGCGGTCAGGTCGGAGGCGGCGAAGCTCACCGGTTCCTCCATCGCGGTCAAGGCCATCAGCTGCAACAAATGATTTTGTATTACGTCGCGTGCGGCGCCGATGCCGTCGTAATAGCCGGCGCGGCCACCGATGCCGATGTCCTCGGCCATCGTGATCTGCACATGGTCGACGTAGTTGGCGTTCCAGATCGGCTCGAACATGGAGTTGGCAAAACGCAGCGCCAGCATGTTCTGCACGGTTTCCTTGCCGAGGTAATGGTCGATGCGGAAGACCGAACTCGGGTCAAAGACCTCGGAGACCACGCGGTCGAGTTCTTTTGCGCTCTTCAGATCGTGGCCGAACGGCTTCTCGATGATGACTCGGCGCCAGGCGTTGTCGCTCGATTTGGCGAGGCCGGAATCGGCGAGCTGTTTGGAGACGATGGGGAAGGCGCTCGGCGGCACGGACATATAGAAGGCGTGGTTGCCGCGGGTACCGCGGTCGCGGTCGAGTTCCTGCACCGTCTGGCTCAGGCGCTCGAACGCCGCCTTGTCGTCAAACGTGCCTTGCACAAAGCGCATGCCTTTGGCGAGGTTCGTCCAGGTCGATTCGCGGAACGGCGTGCGGCAGCGGGCCTTCACGCATTCCTTGACGAAGTTGGCGAATTCTTCGTTGCTCCACGGACGGCGGCCGAATCCGGTCAGTCCGAAGCTCGGGGGCAACAGACCGCGATTGGCCAGATCATAGATGGCCGGCAGCAGTTTCTTTTTTGCCAAATCGCCGGTGACGCCGAAAATCACCAGGCTACAGGGGCCGGCAATGCGTGGCAGCCGCAGGTCTCGCGGGTCGCGCAGAGGGTTCACCCAGGAAGTTTGTTCACTCATACCGCCCAGTGTAGTGGTAAGTCCTGTATCGGTGAGCGTAAAACCAATACGTTGGTCAGCTTTGTCGTGCTAATCACAGTTGCAGCTTTTAAGGAGTCTTGCTTGAGTCGGATGGAAGGAAATTTATTCGAATATATATTGCGTTCGAGCGGTTATCTTCGAAAGGTAACAATTTTTCTTGCATCGGAAAATACGCTGGTAGTGAAATTCAGATAGACAAAAATAATTATATCTCGATAAAAAGGTACATATTATCGACTGAAATCTATTATTGCAAACGACTAATTTCGACAGTCGAATTATCTGGGCTTTTATGTGGTAAACGTTGGACGCAATGTTTGGAAACGTGCGGAATCCAACTCCAAGTGGCGGTCAAACGTTGTAAGGCGGTTTTGCGTTGGCTTTATCCGTTCCCGATAGAACTGGGACATACCGTCCTCTGAAGGGCTGGCAGGATGTGCTGAATACCGCTTAGGCCTTGCGGCACAAGGCATGAGCGGCCCTGCCGTATTGCGAAATTGTAATATAATACATATTGAATATGTTTGCCATAGGTGGCAGCAGTCGCCTGTGGTGTACGTGTCGTTTTAGAAAGAAGAATCAGGATCATGCGTAAATCAATGAAGGCGGCGATCGGGTTGCTGGCTGCGGCGGCGATGCTGGCCGTTCCGGCGTTCTCCAACGCCGACAGCACGCAGGGCTCGCAGCAACCCCCCGATACGACCCAAGCGGTATCTGCAGCCACCCCGCAGCTGCCCTCCGCACAGGCCACTTGCGACCCCACCCCCAAAGACTTGGGGACGAACGTCACCGGAGTCCTCTCCGACGACGGCACCGGCAGCTGTGAGAAGCTTACCGTCACGGCAAACTCAGTCAATAATATGCTGGACAAGACTAAGTTCCAGGCTTTTCCTGGCCTCAACGATGTCACCGAGATTGATTTCACCGGCATTAACAAAGTCAAATTCCCCGAAAACTCTTCATCGTTGTTTGCTAACAGGTCAAATTTGAAGAGCATTGGCTTCGACTCTGTGGATACCAGTAATGTCACAAACTTCAGTTACATGTTCAGAAACTGTAGGTCTTTGACCAATATTGACCTCAGTAATTTCGATACTCGTAATGAGTCGTCAACGGAAGACATTTTTTCGCAATGTGTTAATCTGCGACAGTTTACCGTAGGTAAGTACACGCGGCTTCCAAAACTCGGGCTTCCTTATGACCCGATAATGGGCAGCGATAGGAGGATTTATACGTGGGCACAGCTTGAGGTGCCGGGGACAGATTCAGAGCAGGTTAGTCCGGAATGGTATTACCCCGATGAATTGGAAGAGCGATTGGGGGCTTATACGCCGACTCCAGGTGATTCCTACGTGGGTACCTATGTCACGATTTATTCACGTTTGTTGCACTATAGGCCCTCCACGAAGAATCTTCCTGCTGGTGCTACCGTTGCAGTGCCAGCCGGTTACCCTGATTATGGTTGGGCTGGGCTTGATTTTGATGCTTATGGTGTAAATGTGCCTGTTATTAACCATGACGGTGAAGTGGTACGTCACATCCCAAGATTAGACGCGCCTAATACTGGTGCCAAACTTGACTCGACTTATAATCACTTTTATATTACTGGGTGCACGAATCCGGCGGAGTGTGAAGGGACTAAAAGCAAACCTAGAGGCTGGTCCACAACTGATGGCGGGGTTGCTGACCTGAAAGAAGGCGATCTCGTCAGGGCGATTGATGGTGATGCCAGTGTCTATGCCACTTGGACTGATCCTCCGGTGACGCCTCCGTCTTCGGGTGGCACGACTGATCCGGGCACGACGCCTGATCCGGGTACGACGCCTCCGTCTTCGGGCAGCACGACGCCTGATCCGGGTACGACGCCTCCGTCTTCGGGCAGCACGACGCCTGATCCGGGTACGACGCCTCCGTCT